>NZ_JAACSD010000016.1:0-90845 GCF_009994065.1 Shewanella vesiculosa | reverse complement strand
TATGTAGCGGGCTTTTTTACGTCTGCAATTTGTGGCTGAAAGCCGTTCTTGGACCTAAACCATTGACCCGTGTGGATGATATGCCCATGCGAGAGTCGGTCATTTCCAGGCGCTAAATGCTACAGCAAGGCCACTCTACTCGAGTGGCCTTTTTGTTTTGTGCTTTAAACCTAAGCAATTAGTCAGTGTGGCCAGTATGCCCATGCGAAAGTGAGTTATTTCTAGGCGCCTATTTGACTTGAAAGAGTCGTGAAACAGCCCGCTATTATGTAGCGGGCTTTTTTACGTCTTTAATTTGTGCTTGAGAGCCGTTCTTGGACCTAAGCCATTAGCCTGTGTGGTTGATATGCTCATGCGAGTGTCCGTAATTTTACGTCTATAGTTAAAATGTTTTGAGTTATCTGTTGTTTACCTGTGCACATTAAGTAAAACATTATTGCTGTATGATCGATATGCTCAGATGAGAGATGATGGCTGTACGCTACAAACTGATGTATCAGGCTTTTGCTCTAACTGACTAACATTGAACCTTAGTTAACCTAAATAACTTATTGTCTACTTGTTCACATTTGGCTGTTAGATGGTTAATCTAGTCATCTAATTGTTTTGCAGTTTGATTAGATAAAGCTTAGCGTTATGCAATAAGTTGTTTCGTTTGATTTATTTTAGAGTACGTTACACCAATAATATCCTGAGTGTTTATTGTCATGGCGCATGTTTTATCTAGGTAAATAAAATTACACTTACAGCATAAACAAGGTAGAGTATGTAGATCGATTTAAAGCTCCTAATAAATCAATAGTTTTTTATTTTGTATATGTTATTCGTCTTCATAACTATTGCTTTACTTGTTGATAAGATAACCGTTAGCGTATCTTCATATATTTAATTGGGTGGGTTTATTTTGCCTCGTTTGCCAAAAATTTCTCTGTCTATAATTGTCCCTGTGTGTGTTTTCACCCTCTACTTCGGCTTAGTATCTGGAGAGTATTTTTATGAGCATGCTGAGCTAAATGATCAGTTGGCATTAAGACAATCAGAGCAAATACAGAAAGACTTATTCAGAATGCGTCATGTGGTTGAATCTTCAATATTGATGCAAGATCCTGAACGGATAGAGCAGGAGGTTGCGTTAGTTTCAACCGATCAGAATATGATGGTCTATGTGATCCTTGATTCAGATAGTAAGATTCAATTTGCGAATCATATTATTTGGCGAGAAAGTAATGCTACCAATGTGTTAGAAGGTTATTCTGCTGATTTGCATAGAAGTGTTGTCAGCAATAATAAATCTTATTTGAAGGTTAACTTTGATCGTCTATCTATCCAAGCCTACTACCCTGTTAATGCGAATTCACGTTACAGTTATTCAAACTCCGTTGAACTGATTTACTTAGAATATGACATCGCTAATATATTAGCTGAAGCTGTTGATAGTCTCTTAAAGCGTTTTATGGAGATATGGGGCATAGGCGCTTTGTTACTGTCGTTATTTTGCGTGATGTTGCACTATTTGCTTATTCGGCCATTGAGCCAATTAAGCCAAGCCGCCAAAAACCTTGATTCACCTGACTTCAATACTGATATTGTGTGTGCATCAACTGAGTTGGTTAACTTACGAGATTATCTAAATCAAGTTAATGGGCGACTATCTCGAAGTAAGAAGCGTCTTAATGATGCTGAGCAACGCTGGCTATTTGCTGTTGAGGGGGCTCGTAATGGTATTTGGGATTGGTGTATTTCTACTGGTGATGTGTTCGTTTCTGATCGTTGGAAAGATATCATAGGCTATCAGCCTTATGAGCTCGATAATGATTATTCTGTGTGGGAATCTCGTTTACATCGCGATGATAAAGCACAGGTTTTAAATACACTACAGAATTACATTCAGAATCAACATGAATATTATGAGAGTGTTTACCGTTTGCGCCATAAAGATGGCCGTTATATTTGGATTCTTGATCGTGGGAAAATTGTTGAGTGGGATGAACTCGGTCGGCCACTGCGTATTATTGGTACGATAACAGATGTTTCTGATGATGTTAAAAATCAATCAATTACCAATGAAAAACAAAGTCATAGCGGCCTTACGGATATCATTAATCGTGACCTATTAGCTGATCAACTGTTCGACCTACAAGTTTTCAGTCGTGAAACTGGCCAGTTCTCTGCACTGTTGATGATTAATTTAGATAATTTTAAATTAATTAATGATGGCTTGGGACGCCAGCTTGGTGACCGATTATTAATGCAGATAGCGGCAAGGTTATCAGCTACTTTTTCCAGTGTTGGCCAAGTTGCACGCCTTGGCGCTGATGAATTTGTCTTTTTAGTCAAAAACTTTGGTAATGATATCGATCAAGCAAATAAGCGTGCGCTAGCATTGGCAAGCGAAGTTAGACAGTTGATTGGGCGTAGTTTTACTATTTCAGATCAAAATTTATCCATTACTGCTCGGATTGGATTAGTCGTTTTTGATGGTATTGAGTCCTTAGAGCCGCAAGTATTACTGGCTCGTGTCGACAGCGCTTTAGAACAAGCAAAAGAGAGCCGTTCTAATGGTTGTGCTATTTATCAATCTGAATCTGTTCAGCATCAGGTTCAACCATTTAAATTACAAAACGAATTGAAACTTGCGATTCATAATCAGCAAATGTCATTAGTCTATCAACCTGTTGTCGATCAAGCTGGACAGCTCAATAGTGTAGAAGTCTTGATGCGTTGGTATCATCCGCAGTATGGCTACATTAGCCCACGCAAGTTTATTACATCTGCTGAGTTGTCTGACTGTATCTTTGAGTTAGAGTTGTGGGCGTTAGATCAAGTTTGTGAAATGATTAAAACACTTCAACAAGCTAATGCAACTATTCCCATAATGTCGTTAAATATATCTTCACGCCATTTTCATCAAGATCACTTTGCTAATGTGATAATGAATCGAATTAACGCAGCACAAATATCTCCATCGTTACTTCAATTTGAGTTAGCGGCAGATGTGTTTGTGGTAAATGCGAGTGTCGCTAAAAACAAAATTGCTGAGTTACAACGATTTGGTATCAATATTGCGATGGATAATTTTGGCAGCGGATCTTGTGCTGTTTATTTGCTGCAAGGTATTCGTTTTTCACAAGTGAAACTAGCAGCCGTTTACCTTGAAGACATTGAATTTAACCCTGAAACCTTCAATATTGTTAATGCTATTATTGAGTTTGCAGCTAAATTAAATTTCCCTGTTGTGGCTAAACAGGTGGAGAATAAGCAGCAACTTAATTTATTAACACACGCAAAATGTACTTGGTTCCAAGGTTATATTATTAGTAGGCCATTAGATAATGACGACATCATTCAATTGATTAAGACTCAGCTATCTTTGAGTGTTGTGCCATAAAATCGATAGCATAAGAAAGCGCAATATTACGCATTTTATCACTCTCAATAAACACCTCGTGATACGCGCCTTCAATGACGACTTTATGACAATGATTACTGAGTGTTTGATTTTGTGACTCGTTACATACAATCCTATCTTTCTCAGCTTGCAAGATTAATATCGGGGTTTGGCTGTTTTTAGCATAGCTAATCGTGCTCTGCGCCGCATTCATTGCTTCAAGTAACCAATGATTCGTGGGCGAGCCCAATTGCACCTGAGGATTTTCCTCAAACACGTTGCGATAGTGCTGGTAGCGATATTGGCTATGAGTGAGAAGATTTCGCTTAAAGCTATCGGGTTTGTAATGAGTACCACCAAGCACAAACGTACTGTGCACTTTACCTGCTTCAAGGCGATTGTTATCAAGTTTTTGAGCTAACCAATGGACAAGTGATTTCGCAAACGGTAACCGTATACCAAACATTGGTGCTGAAAATACCGCTGCTGCAAATGTTTGTGGGTATTGATTAAGGTAATCACTTGCGATGGTACAGCCCATTGAGTGGGCGATACAAAATAACTCATCATGCTGTTGTGGACTAACTATTTGCTCGATAAATTGAGCCAAGTCAGCAGTGTAATCGCTAAAGTTTTCTACATAACCCTGAAATGGATTATGGGTGAGTCTATCTGATAAGCCTTGGCCTCGATGATCTAAAGCGTAAACGCTGAATCCTTGTTGATACAAATCAAACATCAATTCTTGATACTTTAAATAAGATTCAACTCTGCCATTGCTGATCACGATAGCGCGTTGCTTATTGGGGTGTTCGATCATTGCATAGGCAATGTTTATATTATCAGGAGTACAGAAACTCGATTGCTGTACTTGCTGCCAAAAGTGTCGCTGTTCGCTGGTATCGAGTTTTAATTCTGATGAAAATTTCATGTAATGCATTGTGATTAAGCCAGTATGTTTGAATCTAAAATAATATTTAATTTCTGAGTGTTTGTTTAATTTATACCTTGCTTGTCTCTTCTATCTTCGCCTGCTGGCGAGTGATAAACTCATCAACCATTTGCTCTAGTACCGTCATTGGGATGGAGCCATTTTCTAAAATAGCATCATGGAACTTTCTGATATCAAAATCCTTTCCTAATGCTTTCTCAGCTTTGGCGCGCAAGCGTTTTATGGTTAATTCACCAATTTTGTATGATAGCGCTTGGCCCGGCCAAGAAATATAGCGATCGATTTCCGTGGTGACGTTGTGCATTGAAAGGGCTGTATTACTGGCCATAAAGTCGATCGCCTGCTGGCGACTCCAACCTTTAGCGTGCATGCCTGTATCAACGACTAGTCGCGCTGCCCGCCACATTTCATAGGTTAAACGGCCAAAGTTGCTATAAGGGTCTCGATAAAACCCTGCTTCAACACCTAAATATTCTGAGTATAAACCCCAACCTTCACCAAATGCAGAGATGTAACTGTAACGTCTAAAATTGGGTAAGTCAGTGAGCTCTTTATTGAGTGAAATTTGCAAATGATGCCCTGGAACGGCTTCATGTAACGTTAATGCTTCTAGCTCGTAAAGTGGTCGTTTATCCAAGGCATAAGTATTGACCCAATAATAGCCGGGCTCGTCGTCACGGTTTGAGCCAGAGTAGCGCCCAGTAGTATATTTAGGTGCTATTTCTGCGGGCACTGGCGCAATACCATAAGGGGTGCGGGGTAATTTTCCAAAATACTTAGGCAATATGGCATCGGCTTTTTTGGCAATAAACGCTGCTTCTTTAAGTAGCTCATCTGCCGTTTTGGGATAGAACTGTGGGTCGGTGCGTAAGAATGCTAAAAATTCAGCAAAACTGCCCTGAAAGCCAACATCTTTAATGACTTGCTCCATTTCTGCTCTTATTCGCGCGACTTCTTGCAATCCAAGTTGGTGGACTTCATCTGCTGTCATAGGCAGTGTGGTGTAATATTCCACTCTGTTTTGATAAAAAGCTTTACCATCCGGTAAGGCGGAGGCGGCAATATCTACCCGTGCATTGGGAATATATTCTTGAGTCATAAAATCATAAAACTGCTGATAAAGTGGCAGTACAATTTGCTCAACAGTTTCCCGACCTTGTTTGGTTAACGCTTGCTTTTCTACTGCGCTAAAATACTCTGGATAGTGGGTAAACGGCGTAAAGTAACCACTGGCCTCAACAGGCACAATAAACGCGCTAATGCTGTCTTCAAAACCATTTAAGGTGATTTTTGCTGGGGTGATGCCATTGGCTAAGCCTTGTTTGAGCCAGTATGTTTGCTGAGCAAAATAGCGCGGTAGTTGTTTAAGTTTGGCTAAATAATGCTGATAGTCCTCAACACTACTGAAACGCGCTTTAGCAATCGATGCGATGTAAGCATGGAAACCACTTTCAGCCGTAATAGGTAAATAGTGGTCATGAAAATGATACATATCGACGTCATTTTGTAGCTGGTCTTGCAAAATTTTGGCATTGATGACATCAGATTTTGATAACTGTGTTCGATCAAGTTGTTTGAGTGTATTGAGAATTTCGACAGTCTGTTGGTTTTTTTTTGCTAAGGTTTCTGCAGATAAATCGTCAAGCTTTCCTGCTGCTGTCGCATCACCTAAACTGGCGGCTAACTCTGGAGAATAGGCTAAATTAAGAGCCCAACT
This sequence comes from Shewanella vesiculosa, assembly GCF_009994065.1. NCBI lineage: Bacteria > Pseudomonadati > Pseudomonadota > Gammaproteobacteria > Alteromonadales > Shewanellaceae > Shewanella > Shewanella vesiculosa. The sequence goes on along the minus strand of NZ_JAACSD010000016.1, from coordinate 84,788 downwards.
CTGGTCTATAATCACTTGCAAATCTGGCGCTATCAGTGTCTGTTGGCCTACGATTGATTCATTAACTTGAGTCGTCGGCGTATAGCTATTACAAGCCGATAAACTTAACATTATCAGTGCCGGTAGGATCAGTAAGCGCATCGATAGTCCTTGATGTTTTAATCTGTTTGTCAGCATTAGAGTATGCCCGATTTAAGCATAAAAAACACATCACAAATAAGTATGTTTTTTTGCTGTCATAGATTCCATATAAAAATATTGGTCATCAGAATTTATATCAATACATGTTAAACTTAGTGCTATTCTCTGACCGACAAAACTAAACTAACGGCAGGGTAAGTTTATAGGGGTTAATTATGATAGATAAAACCATTCCGCTGGTTGATTTGCATCGACATTTAGACGGCAATGTTAATGTAAAAACCATTTGGGAATTAGGCCATCAACACGGTATTCAGCTACCCGCTAATTCGCTTGAAGAGCTTGCGCCATTTGTGCAAATCCAAGGTAAAGAAAACAATCTAGTGGATTTTCTCAAGAAACTCGATTGGATGGTGGCAGTATTAGCTGATCTTGATGCTGTGAAACGTGTTGCCTATGAGAATGTTATTGATGCAGCATCACAAGGTTTAGATTACGCTGAGTTGCGTTTTAGTCCATATTACATGGCGATGAATCATAATTTGCCCATTGAAGGTGTCGTTGAAGCCGTTATCGATGGCGTACGTGCCGGTGTAAAAGAGCGTGATATTCAGATTAACCTGATCGGTATTATGTCGCGTTCATTTGGACAAGAAAAATGTCGCTTAGAGCTTGAAGGCATACTTGCTCATCGTGACAGCATTGTCGCGATGGACCTAGCCGGAGATGAACTTGGTTTTCCTGGCGACTTATTTACTGAGCACTTTAAGCGTGTTAGAGATGCAGGATTACACATTACTGCTCATGCTGGCGAAGCCGCGGGTGCTGAAAGTATGTGGCAAGCCATTAACGTTTTGGGTGCGACACGAATTGGTCATGGCGTGAATGCGATTCATGATCCTAAGTTGATGGAGTATTTGGCTAAGCATCGTATTGGAATTGAGTCATGCCCAACCAGCAACTTACATACGTCTACCGTTAAAGATTATGATGTTCATCCACTGCGTAAATTTATGGACGCAGGTGTATTGATTGGTCTTAATACCGATGACCCAGGTGTGAGCGCTATTGATATCGCGCATGAATATCGTGTGGTTCAATCTGAAATGGGTTTCAGCGATAGTCAACTGGCGACATTGCAACGCAATGGTGTTGAAATGGCCTTTATGTCTGACAGTGACCGCAAAGCGTTATACGCTAAAAAAGCTAAGTAAATAGCGAGTATGAATAAAAATAGCCAGCAAATGCTGGCTATTTTTGTATTCTACTTTGTATAAACAGTGAGTTAAATGACTCTTGAAAACTGCTGTTGACGGGCTTTTTGGCGATAATAGACATCAAAGCACATGCAAATATTACGAATAAGTAGCCGACCGGTCGGGCTTACTGTGAGCTTTCTGTCAGTAATATTGACGAGCTTATCATCGATAAACGTTTGTAATAGTTTGAGATCTTCCACAAAATATTCTTCAAAGTTTATCGCAAATTTCTGTTCAATTTTGGCCATGTCTAAATCAAAATGGCAGATAATTTGTTTAATTACCGCACGGCGAATTTCGTCATCGTGATTTAAACTACACCCTTTCCACAAAGCATGACCATTAGCATCAATCGCTTCGTAATATGGACGAATGTCTTTTTGGTTTTGGGCATAACAATCGCCAATTTGGCTAATAGATGACACACCTAAACCAAGTAAGTCACATTCTTCTTGGGTGGTATAACCTTGGAAATTACGATGTAATTTACCGGCATTTTGTAATTTTGCTAACTCATCATTGGGCTTAGCAAAATGATCCATACCAATAAATTGATAACCTGCTGCGGTTAACGATTCAATCGTTTGATGCAGCATATCTAATTTCTGTTGTGGCGATGGCATATCGACTTCTTTAATTTTACGCTGCGCCGCAAAACGCGATGGCAAGTGCGCATAGTTAAAGACAGATAGACGATCGGGAGAAAGCTCAATAATTCGGGCTATCGTTTTAGCAAACGTTTCGGGAGTTTGTAGCGGTAATCCATAAATTAAATCAACGTTAGTTGACACAAACCCGAGTTCTTTTGCTCTAGCCATTAAGTCGAAAATAAATTGTTCGTCTTGCTCACGGTTAACGGCAACCTGTACTGCTTTATTAAAATCTTGTACACCAATAGACACTCGGTTAAACCCAGCTTCTTTTAAGGTATCAAGCATGCTCAGCTCGATTTCTCTAGGGTCGACTTCAATAGAGTATTCACCCACATCTGCAAAATTAAAGTGTTCTTTAATCAGTGCGGTCAGTTTTAGAATTTGTTCAGGGTTTAAAAATGTAGGTGTACCGCCACCCCAATGCATTTGGGTTACGGTGTAATTTTTGAATAATGGTGCACGTTTAATAATTTCAGTGGCCAGATATTCAATGTATTGATCGGCTTTGTGTGCGTGGCGAGTAATAATTTTATTACAACCACAGTAATAGCAAAGCTTAGCGCAAAAAGGGATATGTACGTAAAGCGACAGTTTGTCTGATTTACTGTTTTGAATGGATGTCAGTAAATTCTGCTCAGTAAAGGCATCGTCAAACTCTAGTGCGGTCGGGTAAGAAGTATAACGGGGACCGCTGTAATTGTATTTTTCGATCATCGACTGATCCCAACTAATCTGAGTGGGCTGCTTCAAGGCGTGTCCTCCGGTGGTAAATTAGCAACAGGCGAATTATGCAATGTTCATGATCAAATAACCTTGATCTAGGTTGTAAAAATGAATGTTGCCTAGTGGAATAAAGGCACTTGAGCTAAGTCTTATATTGAATCTTAGTGGTAATGAGGGGTGGGTCACAGTTTGCGATAGCCAATGTGAGAGGTATTGAGCAGTAAGTCTGTCTTAAGGGTGAAGTTAACCTTACATTGGGATATCGGTAAGGTCAAAGGTGATGATTTTAGCCAACAGGTTTCATCTATTAGCCCTGTTGCGGTTAGTTAATACTAAAGTGCTGAGAACCTAAATTACGCGCTTTACCATCATATCTCACTTCAGTAAGTTGTACATTTCCGCTTTTATGTTTCAACACTATGCTGGTTGAACGAGTACCGTATTCTTCATGCTGGATAAAAATAGCAGACAATAGACGTTCCCATTCAAGGCTAATACCTGTTTGAGGTAAATCTTGATCCTTTGGTTGTGAGGTATCTCGCATGATAGCGAGTAATTGGTCTATGCAAGGTGTCTGCATTTGCTTGATATAGGTTTGCAGCTGTTGCTGGCCTTTAGCCATTTTAGGCCATATATCATCCAATGCGCCGTTACTTACCGCATGAAATCCAGGCTCGAGTTTAGTGGTAGTTGATGTTTTACTGTTAAAGCAGAGGAGTTGGTTGTGGTGTTCGAAGACTAAATTAAACGGATTATAATTAACCGAGTGTTCAGCTAGCCATTGACTATTAACGTGCTGTTTTGTTAGCGCATCAACCACTAATTCCCCACGACTACGAACGCCATTTTGCAGTTCAATGGAGCGAATATTGGTTATTCCTGCAAATTGGCCTTGCTCATTAATGCCTAACCAAGTGCCGCCAGCTTGCTTGTCTTGCCCAGCAATAATGGCAGGATGAGTTGGCCAGCGATACGCTGGTTCAGTCGCTCTGTGATGAAATTCGTCACGGTTTGCACAAATAATTAAGGGGTAGTCGGGATGCGCCTCAACGGCAATAAATAAAATACACATAGCGGCCCCCTTAAATATATTGTCATCATTAGCGACTAAATAGATTAATGATGATGTTTATGTGTCGATGCTGAGTCATGATGATGTGGCGCTTTAATGTCTGATGGATGGCCGTGATCATGTGAATGTGACACTGATTTGAGGTTAATCATCAAACGGCTTAAAAATTTGCGCGGCCCGAGCCTAAGTAAACTGGCACCAAACAATAAAACTATGGCCACTAAACCAATAATGTTAGCAGACTCTGGTAAGTGTAATGTTAATGTTGAACTCAATGTGAATTGGTCTGCCGCCATTAATCCTAGCAGTAAAATTCCGCCTAACATCAGCCCTTGTTTCCAATTCATTAACTTCAATTGACCAATACTAATTACTGGTGCGGCCAATAAAGTAAAGGCTACCGCAATTTGGCTCCAACCACTGTAAGCCAGAGATAAAGCCAAAATTACCGTGCCTAAATTACAAAAACGCATTGGTAAAAAGACTAACAATAAAATAAATACCTGCAATGCAGGGTTTGCTAGTGGTACAGATGGATGACCAATCAGATTTGCTAGTACTAAACTAAGAATTATCCAAGGCGCACTTCGGTCGACTAATTGACCAAAACCAAAACGCCATGGTGACTCTGATGCTGTTGGATGTGGGTCGGTTATCTCGACTTGTGCTAGGGTCATGAGTGCCCCTATCGCGAATAATCCCAGAGCTTGATAAAGCGCAAACCAAGGCCCTAATAATAAGATGGTAATTAATAATGCTTCCGGCCCCGCTAATCGCTGTAACCAACGTAGTCCCAAGGACGGATGAGAGGGGCGTAAACCAGATGCAAATCGAGCCGTAGCAATAAAATAGCTGCCTAATAAAATCGGTGAAATGGTCAGTAACCAACTCATAAATTGCTCTGAACCATGATTTTGATGAGCATGTTCATGGCCGCCAGTATCCATCAATAGCAGTAGCGCTAATAATCCTAAGCCTAATAAACTGCCAATACCGGCTTGGTATTGATATTTGCCCTGCTTGTCTTCTTGTTGATGACCATGAGGTTGATGTAATACCACGTGTAAAATTGAGCCGGTAACAAAGGCTTGCAAATAAACGGTATTTTCAAGGCTCAACTGGGCTAATAGGTGTTCACCTGCAAAGTAGCCGACGCTGGTTAATATCATCATTGCCGCTAATACAGCACTGGCCCATCGATTACCCACTTGTGGTTTGAGTAACCACCAAATGGCGACACCAACAGGTAAGCGATGCATGATCACGCCTAAGGCCAGCAGTGTTGAATTGCCATCCTGTTGCGCCAAGACCATGGCTCCGCCGTCGGTCACTGTGTGTAACAGGAGCCCGGCAATACCTAATGTGAGAGTGATGTTATGGGTGATATCTGAATAGCGATGAAACAGCTTTTCACTGGCTGTTGGTCCCCAAACGCCGAGCATGACAAACAATAGCGTGATGAACCCACCATGCTCCAATAGCTCAGGCAAAATATGGATGAGCACTAATCCGCCAAGAGAGACAAAAATGAACCCATCTAAGCCCTTTTGCAATCCGCTACCTGACGCGAAGAAGCGATAAAAAAGTGGCCCAAACAGCAGTGCAACACAACTAGCAATTAGATAGAGCATGTTATCCAGAAATCAATCGAAAAAAACAACGCAGTATATCATTTTAAACCAGTATTGTAGCGTGTGAATCTATTAAGCTGAGAAATTTACCTAAAGAGGGGGCTAATTTTGATCGCGTTTTTGGGCATGAGGTTGAAAAAGTTTTTTAGATCATAACTTTGGTAGTAGTGGTGCGGCTATTTATTTGGGGGGATTTGTTGCAATCATTTACGACGATCACCTTACGATTAGCAATAAAGTAGTGGTTTGCATCGCAAATATTGTGCTGTTAGGTATACAATGTAGCCTATGTTTTTTAATTAAAAGATTGTCGTCCATGGATATTTTTTCTGCAGCTGTCATGTTGTTCTTGATTATGGACCCGCTAGGTAATTTACCTATATTTGCTTCCATATTACGTCATATTGACCCCAAAAAACGTCGTAAAGTCTTAATCCGTGAGCTATTGTTTGCGCTTATTATTATGTTGTCTTTTTTGTATGCTGGCGAAGCTATCCTTAACTTTCTCAACTTACGTTCTGAATCCGTGAGTATTGCTGGCGGCATTATCTTGTTCTTAATCGCGATTAAAATGATTTTCCCATCGCCAGGCGGTGTTGCTGGATTAGCCGCCGGGGAAGAGCCTTTTATTGTCCCTATGGCAATCCCATTAATGGCAGGACCATCTATTTTGGCGGCATTAATATTACTGGCGCACACAGATAGTAGTCGTATGATTGATTGGACCATAGCACTGGTCTCAGCATGGGGAATGAGTGCGGTTATTTTAATGTTTTACAAGTTGTTTACTCGCATACTTGGTGAGAAAGGCTTAATCGCAGTAGAGCGGTTAATGGGGATGGTTTTAGTGATGATCTCGGTACAAATGTTACTTGATGGGATATCGAATTATATTAATTCCGCCACGAATTAAGCCATTATTTCTCGATAGGTTTTACAGACTATACACTTCGTTCGAAAGATTAAAAAATCAATCTGTCTACCTAGTACTGGTTACTCGTAGAGCGTTAAAGCCGACCTAATAGGGTCGGCTTTTTTGTTTTAGAAGCAGAATAAATCATCGTTTATATTAATTTTTAAGCGAACGGGAACATTTACATTAAAGAATGTCTAATTTAATTGTAACCCATAGGTTGCAGCTGTTAATGTCATGTGATTATTGTTTGGGGTGAATTATGAAATACATTATCGTCATGCTGGGACTGGCTTTTATGACCTTGCAAGGTTGTCAAAATCCATCGGTGGCATCAAACGTAGACGAGCAAGCAGCCGTAACTAAACCATTAATTAAAGACTGTGGTCCAAGTGCAATGCCGCCTTTACGTGATAGGACTAAATTAATTGAAAACTTGCGCGCGAAAGGACTCATCACCGCCGATATGGACCAAGTACAAGTCGATAAAATGGTTGCTGATTACATCACCAAACGTCAAAAAGCATTTGAAAAATGTCACAAACCAACACTTAATACAGGGAAGTTAAAATGAGTAAGTTGACCAAATATCAAGGGTTAATTGTTTCAACGTTATTACTGGCATGTAGCAGTATGGCAGCACTTGCGGCTCCGCAAACAGGCACCCCAGCAGATGGTGGATTGATTAATGAACAGCAAGTGCTGTACTGGTTAATTAAACGTGGTGAAGTGGCAGCTGATGCCAGTGATGTTGAAAAACAAGCTGCAGTGGACGAATTTGTGAGCCGTGGCCGTCACACCACATTCAAACCTGCAGCGATTGAAGTGAAAGCTGAACAATTGCGGGTTAAACGTGCAGCACAAAAAAACACTAAAAGTGCGCAATATGCCGCTGCAAATAACAAAGTGTTAGCCGATCAAGATATTACCAAAACGGTAAAGGTTTTAGCTGTGTTGGTAGACTTTCCAGATTTACCTCATGGTGCCAACCAATTAAAGGCTGGCGATAGCGACATGTATTACAGCAACTACCCAGCAGCACATTATCAACAACTGTTATTTTCACAAAACGGTTTTGCAGGTCCAAGTAACCAAACTTTACAATCGGCTTATCAGTATTTTCAGGCGGTATCGGGTAACAGTTTCTACTTTACCGGAGAGGTAAGAGATTGGGTCACAGCAGATCATGACGCCGCATACTATGGCGGTAATAATGGCAATGATGACGATAATGCAGTACCTGAGCTCGTCAAAGAGGCGGTCACGAAAGCTGTCGTTGGGATGACCGATGCTGAGCTAGAGAGTTATGACATTGAAGACCCTTTTGATATCGATGGCGACGGTAATTATGATGAAGCTGACGGAATTATCGACCATGTAATGTTGTTTCATTCTAGTATCGGTGAAGAAGCTGGTGGTGGGGTGTTAGCTGATGATGCTATTTGGTCGCACAGATTTTATGTGGATTCCAACACCAATGGCTATGTTATTCCTGGGCGAGGTGGTTTAAAGGTATTTGGCTACACAGTACAACCTATCGATGCTGCAGCAGGTGTATGTACTCACGAGTTTGGTCATGATTTAGGCTTGCCTGATGAGTATGACACCACTAACAGTGGCGATGGTTCACCTGTAGGAGCTTGGTCATTAATGTCTGGTGGTAGTTGGACTGGCAGTATTGCTGGGGCTCAACCGAGTGGCTTTAGCCCTTATGCAAAATCTTTTTTACAACAAAAGTACAAAGGTAAGTGGGTTAATGAACAGCATATTTCATTGGCTAATTTAACCAGTAGTGGCACTGCGGTAAAGCTAAATCATGCAGTAAATAGTGATGCCATCAACCAGTTATCGATTGCGCTGCCTGCTGAAAATATCGCCTTTAAAGCGCCATTAACAGGTAAGTATCAGTATTATTCAGGTCAAGGTGACATGATGAATAATGCTATGTCGTTCAATGTGTCATTACCATTAGATACGCCGTTAGCATTATCATTTCAAGCTCACTGGGATATTGAAGATGATTATGATTATGTACAAGTTCTGGTTGATAGCGTAGCAATAGAAGGTAACTACACCAGTTCAACTAATGCCGTTTATCCAGCAGTAAAAAACTTTATTAGCGGAAAATCGAGCAACATTAGTACCGCAGCGGGTTTAGATGCTTGGGTTAACATGAACTTTGATTTGAGTGCTTATGCCGGCCGAGATGTGCAGATCAGTGTGGTCTATAAAACCGATGAAGCAGTTGGCGATTATGGTATGGCTATTGATGATATTCAGTTAATTAACCAAGGTTCAGCGTTTTATATTGATGGCGCTGAGGCTGATGGTATGGCGACATTGTCTGGTTTTAGCCGTATTGAAGATAGTCTTCCGGGTAAAGCGAGACGTTACATTGTGCAATTACGCAGTCATCAAGGTGTAGATGCCGGACTGGTTTATGACAATTATGAACCTGGAGTATTATTGTGGTTAGAAAATTTTAACCAAAATGATAATAATGTTTCAGACCACTCAGGTAAAAGCTTAATTGGTGTAGTCGATGCAGACCAAAATTTGATTGGTGCTCAGCGGACTGATGTGCAGATTCGTGACGCAGCATTTAGCTTGTACCCACAAAGTCCTTATGTTGGTGACAGCCACCTAGCCGCTGAGTCTCTGTTTGACGACAATCGCGATTACAGTGCGCCGTTAAAACAACAAGCCGGTATGATATTGCCAGAGCTTGGATTGACCATGCAAATCACTGAACAAGCCAGCGATAGCAGTACTGCAACCGTTGAGTTTGCCTTATCTGATAGCAGCGAGTTGCCTCCAGTATCCTTAGTTGCCGAGATGAACGTGCAAGCTTCAGGTGCCGATGTTAGCTTTAATGTGATTGTCAGCGGTGGCAGTGATTACAGCTATGCATGGTCGTTTGGGGAAAACAATGCCACTAGTAGCGATACTGCACCAAGCTACACATATTCAGCATCGGGAGACTATATTGTCAGTGTGCTGGTAACTGACGCGGCAGGTAATACTGTCACCGCAACTGACACGATAAGAGTGGTGATTCAGCCTTTAGCTGCATTTACCTTGAATCAAACCGATCTAACAGTAGCGCTGACTAATACGTCTAAGCAAGGTTTTGGTAATTTGACTTATTTGTGGGATTTTGGTGATAGCAGTAGTAGCACGGTTGAAAATCCAAGCCATACTTATAACACCGCAGGGACTTATACCATTACATTAGTGACCACAGATTCTATTGGTAATGAAGTGACGGCTAATCAAGTTATAACGGTGTCCTCGCCAATAATTACAGCTACTGCGTCTACAACGACAACAGACAATGGCAGCAGCGGTGGCAGTTTGGGATGGCTAACTATATTGATGCTGAGCTTGTTTGGCTTCTTACGTAAGCGGGTTTAATCATCACCCTCTAAAAACGCCCTCAAGGGCGTTTTTAGATTAACGATACCAGATCGCCGAGTGAGGCTGAGTTAATCTTGTTCAACTTTGATTGATGTATTCGACCGCCGCAGGCAGAAAAATCTCGCTGACAATCAGTTGTGAACCATACAGATTAAAATAGCGACGACGGCCCCATAAGCTACTGTTAACTTTTTGATTTAAGCTGGTGGCTAATGCAGCTAAACGCCCGCAGGTTTCAAACTGGGCTACTTCAATATTGCCGGGAGTAATGTCTGGGCTATTAAATAATAATTCACCTAGTGGACGAGTGCCAAGACGGGTGAAATCATTAGGTTGATGACCATTATTCTTGTGTTGTGAGTCGAGAATGATTTGTGGGATCAGCGTGCGGGCAAATACCCATGGGATGCCATCAAGACACAATAATACTTCTCGGATCCAAACTGGATCTGTTTGAGTGGGAAATTCATCTGCTAGAGGCTGAAGTAAATGCTCGCCTAACACTCTTACTTCGAAGAGTTTACAGTGTGTCTTAAGACGTTTGGTTAAACTTCCGGTCGCTAATAACCAGTCTTTAAGTTGGCTGTGGGGCAATGAGTCGATTTTTTGTGGCGAAAACCAATGAATTGATTCACCATAAGGAAAGCTAGTACTGGTCACATTCATTTAAAACTCGTTACAATATATGTCAACGGCAGTAGTCTATCATGTCAAAGATGAGCAAACACTCCTAAGGGAGTGAGCAATATAGCTTAATTTAAGTAACGTTCCACATCGACGGAGTTTATCTCACTATGAAAAAATTGGTTTCAACGTTAGTTATGCTGTGTTGTTTGGCATTTAATGTCCATGCTGCAGATGAGCCTGCTGTTGAAGATTATGCATATTATGGCTTTGAGCCTGATATTGTTACTAACTATATTTCTAATCGTAAAAAGTTAGGTTTTGTTAAAATTAGTGTTGAATTGATGGTAAAAGATCCTAATGATTTAATGAGCTTAGAGCATCACGATCCTTTGCTTCGCTCGGCCATCGTTGAGATTTTAGGTAATCAATCGGAAGAAAAGGTTAAATCCTTATCTGGACGTGAGGAAATTCGCCGTGAATGCTATGAGATGATTAACCGCTTAATGGAACAAGAAGTCGGTCGTCCTATTGTGGTTAACTTACTCTTTACTAAATATTTATATGATTAATGGCTCGTTCAATAACGCAGTTGCAGCGAGCAAATCCTGATATGACTAAGCGGTCGCTAAACCAGCTTGCTGTTAAAAGACATTCCGCCTCAGCAGCGTCCAGTAAACCTGTGCTGTCAAAAGCGTTGCATTCGCGTAATGCCCATAAACAGGGGTATGATTTTGACGCACTGATAATCGCAGTGCCTGCATTGGCCGCTTTTGTTCGTCCAAATCCTTACGGTAACGCCTCTATCGATTTTGCCGACCCTCACGCGGTAAAATGTCTCAATACCGCTTTATTATTGAGTGAGTACAATATCCGAGGTTGGGATATTCCTAATGGGTATCTTTGTCCGCCAGTGCCTGGTCGTGTTGATTATTTGCATTACATTGCTGATTTATTGGCCGTTAATGGCAAGATAATTAAAGGGGCGAGTATTCGTTGCTTAGATATTGGTACGGGTGCCAATGGTATTTACCCATTATTAGGGATTCAAAGCTACGGTTGGCAATTTGTCGCATCGGATATTGACCCAGTTTCTATCGACAATGTGGACCAGATCGCCCAACAAAATCCGCAAATTTCAACTTATTTACAGTTAAGGTTACAGCAACAACCCGAGCATATCTTTAAGGGGATCATTAGCGCAGATGAACGGTTTGATGTCAGCTTGTGTAACCCGCCGTTTCACAGCTCTTTGGCTGAAGCATCGGCAGGTACATTACGTAAAGTCACCAATTTAGCTAAAAACCAGCAGAAAAAGCATGGCCAACAATCAAGTCAACTCGCCGTGAGCCAAGTTAAGCCTACGCTTAATTTTGGCGGTCAAAAAGCCGAGTTATGGTGTGATGGTGGTGAGCAGAAATTTTTGGCCAACATGATTAAACAAAGCCGCGACTATGCCAGCCAAGTGCTATGGTTTACCTCATTAGTGTCTAAGTCAGAAAACCTTAAACCTTGTTATCAATTACTCAAACAGGTAAACGCCGTTGAGGTAAAAACCATTGAGATGACACAAGGTAATAAAGCCACACGCATTTTAGCGTGGAGTTTTTTAACCCCAGCGTTACGTCAACAATGGTCTACATTAAGGCGTTAATCTTTGATGGCATCAAATGTGATGGTTTCACAACCGTGATACACCAAAAAATGTCTGCCTTTGGCGCGAGCGATTAAGGTGATGCCCATTTGCTTAGCCAAGTCTAAACCCATTTGAGTCACGCCACTGCGCGACAGTAATACTGGTATGCCCATCTTGGCGACTTTGATCACCATTTCTGATGTTAACCTTCCGGTAGTATAGAAAATCTTATCGTGTCCTGATTGCTGATCCAACCACATATCGCCCGCTAAAGTATCGACGGCATTATGGCGTCCTACATCTTCAACGAAGGCTAAAATTTTCTCATCTTGGCATATTCCACAACCATGAACTGCACCTGCATTTTTATAGGTTTCATTGTAAGCACTAATATTGCTGAGCAGATGATAAATAGTCGATTGTGTCAGCGATGGAGTAGGTAAACTTATGTCATCTAATCCTTGTAAAAATCCTCCGTAAACAGTGCCTTGACCACAACCGGACGTAACTGTCTTTTCGGCTAGTTTCTGCTCAATATCTTCGGATACTTCTTTGGTGATCACCGCAGCAGAACTGACATCCCAATCAACAATAACTGACTCTAATAAACTTAAATCGCTAATAAACCCTTGGTTTTTTAAATAACCAAGGGTTAATGACTCAGGTTTTGCGCCTAATGTCATCAAGGTCACAATCGGACGCCAATTTAAATAGACAGTTAATGGGCGTTCACAGGCAACAAATTTATCGACGATTACGCCTTGTTCGTTAACCGCTTTAACTGCAATGGTCAGTGGTACTTGAGTATTAGTTTTAACAAACTTTATCGCATCGCGCGTTAAAGATGTGGCTGAAACAGATTGAGTCATAAGTGAGATAGCCTCTTAATGGGTCTTTAATTGATGGACTGAGCGGCAGCATTTACTTGCTTCAACATTAGAAAGCATAGCAATTATTATTCCCGAAACTGAAAACGACTTGTCTAAGCGTGATCTAGCGCAAATCTTTACAAATTCAATATTTTTGCCGCGTATTTATGTCCCATCTAAAATGACACTATGGACATATTGTCCTATCCTTATGAAGGATTTAGGGATCTAGTTCAAAGTTAATTTACTTTTTAGTTGGCACTATTTTTGCTTTTACTTTAATAAATAATCAAATCAAGTGTATTTCAATACACACTTTCATGTCAGAGGTAAGCATTACCATGCAACACACCGACACGATTTGGCCGATGTATGTTTCACTCAAAAAGGTGCCAATCCAAGTAGGGCGCTGGGCATCGGTTCGCTGGGAACTTGACCAAATGGTTCCTGCAACACAACCGCAGCCTGAAAACTCTGTCTTAATACCACTTGAATTATATAAAGATCAACGAGGTAGTTATCGTATTAATCTCGATATGGATAATTCAACGCTCTATATCGTTTGTGATGAACTGATTGACGGTACCTGGGTGCCAGCAATGATCTCTGCCGACCAACATGTCAGTGCAGGTTGCCTTGAATCTGATACACCCGTGCTTAATATTCCTATGCCCAGTGCAATTGCGTGCTGGATAGAAGCATTTATCACTCGTCATGGCGAGGTTGAGATCAGTGCTCATCGACGCAAGCATGTTAATCGTCGTAAAAATGAAGGTCCTAGTGCAAATCACTCCGGGAAAATCCAATGAGCGATAACACAAAAGGTCTTCTTAACCGTTGGGAGATTAGACGTCAACGGGTTGCTGAAGAGGCTGAGCAAGAAGAATTATTGCAACATGCGCGAGAAAAACCTGATGACTTCAACATACTAACAGCGGAAGTCGACCAAGATAATAACGTGATAGATGCTGATGAGGTGGCAGACTCTGAACCGTTACCCGATCCCAGTACCATTGAAGTCGGCGGTAGTTTTGCTCGTTTTATGGCTAAAAGTGTTGATCCAACCACTAAAGCCGCAGCGTTAAGAGCCTTATGGAAACAGCCGCAATATGGTCACATTGATGGGCTTATCGAATATGCGCTGGATTATACCAATCAACCGCTATTGTCAGCAGATGTATCCGCTGAGTTAGCCAGTAAAGTGTTTCGTTATGTCATTAAAAAAGAACCGCCAGAACTTGAATTAGATCCAGAGGCCGTATCGACTGATTTATCTGCAACAGAACTTGCCCCAACGGATTTAGCCCCAACCGATTTGGCAAAAACCGAACTTTCTGAGCAAACTAGAGCGATTTCCGAAGAGGAGTCTATTGCTTCAACGGATGCAGATAAGCCAGAGGATGAACCACAAACCGCGGCGATATCGCCACAAGAACAACCGCTTTGTCACAATGATGACCTGATAAAGCAAGCTGCCGCCAGTGATGAGGCGAAAGCGTAATAACAGCAGTCACTGATGATGTGACCTAGATGAAAGCCGTTATGTAAAGATTTACAACTAGTTATACGATCAGCAATAAGCGTGAACAGTGAACTGAGCTATCACTGTTAATGAGGTATAAAAACCGAGAATTGGGAACGCAATGAGTATCAGAAAAAACCAGCCACAGCTGAAACAAGCACGACAACAGGTGATGGCGAAGACGCAGATTTTGCAAAATTTAATACCGCCTACCGTTAGTTATACTACCCAGGGGCATGTGCTCATTATTGGGCCTGAAGATCTGGCACGTTTAGCGGCGGACAAATTGTCTACTATGGCAAGTCGAGTGATTTTAGCCAATGAAGCGATCACTAGCCAAGATGAAGTCCATCTTGAAGCCGTGATGAATGCGGCGGCTGATGTCGAAAGTTACTATAATAAATTGACCAGTGTTAAAGGTTTTCTAGGCCAGTTTCAGGTCAAAGTTGAAGGTGATACTGGGATTACAGATTTAAGCGTGGTTGCTATCCGTCAAGCGCATTTTGATATCGTGCTCGATTTAAGCCACAGTCCCTGTATTAATCTAGAAATGCTTCCTCCAGGTTACTTTTATGTTGGCCAAGACTCTGCATTACTCGCTGATGCTATTGCCAATATTCCAGAGTTAATAGGAGAGTTTGATAAACCACGTTATGTTCGGGTTAATAGTGATATTTGTGCCCATGACAAACATGGTCTAAACGGTTGTAATCGTTGTTTAAATTTTTGTCCTGCAGATGCCATTAGCAGTATAGCGCATAAGATTGAAATTGATCCTTACCTTTGTCATGGAGCCGGCAGCTGTACCAATACATGCCCAACAGGTGCACTGAGCTATGATTTACCGACCCCAGCATCGTTGCATACTTACCTTGAAAAGCTTATCAGCCGCTATCGTGAAGAAGCCCAAACTGCCCCGGTTATCTTGTTTCATGATAATGAAGCTGGCGCTGAATTGATTTCGGAGCAATTAAGCGGTGATGTGTTACCCGTCGCAATGGAAGAAATAACCGTAGCGAGCATAGATCATTGGTTAGCGGCATTAGCCAATGGTGCCCGCGAAATTTTAATCTTACAAACACCAGCAACAGCACCGACATTACTGCAAATGCTCAAAGGTGAGTCTGCATTAGCTAATCGTATTCTCGACCAAATGGGCCAGCCTCAACGGATCCGCTTAATTACTCCGTCAGATTTAAGTCAGCTAGATGATGCACTCGCGGTCAGCTTAACTTGGCCTGTGATTATGCCGATGATGTTAACGGCAGCAGAACCTAATACTAATGTAAAACGCAGCATCATATTTCAAGCGATTGACCACCTCAATAGTCAAGCAGCAGCCGTTGATGATGTGCTCGTTATGGCGAATATTCCATACGGTATGGTGAGTATCAACAGCGACAAGTGCACCTTATGTTTGTCATGTGTCTCAACATGCCCAACCCAAGCTTTGAAGGATGGCGGTGATGCTCCGGCACTGAAGTTTGTTGAGCAAGATTGTGTGCAATGTGGGTTATGTGAAGCCGCTTGTCCCGAAAACGTGATTAGCTTAATACCACAAATTAATTTTAATCAGTCAGCAAGACAACACGTTCAAGTATTAAAAGAAGAACCTGCATTTGAATGTATTCGATGTGGTAGTGAATTTGCAACTCAATCAATGATACACAAAATGGTAGAAATGGTCGGCGCCCATAGTGCGTTTAGCGCCAATATTGAGCGTTTGAAAATGTGTGGCGACTGCCGAGTAAAAGACATGTTTGAAGACATCCTTGACGATCCAGAAAAGCAATTGCAATAAGAGATCTCTTATGACCGAAGCAGGAAGACAAGTAAGTGAGAATGATCAGTTAAGAGCCGATATATATCAGTTACTGGCAGCGTTGTTACGCCGCCAACCTAGTGCTGAATTATTAGCGTTCTTAGCCGATTTAGAGGTAGAGGCCGAGGATGGCAATACCATGAGTCAAGCATGGAATGCGTTAAAACTCGCTGCAGCAAACAGTGATACCAACACCTTAGAAGATGAATACTTTGCTATTTTCTTGGGTGTAGGCAGTGGCGAAATTATGCCATACGGTAGTTGGTTTATGACCGGCTCGTTAATGGATAAACCCTTAGCTGCATTGCGCGGCGACCTGATGCAACTTGGCTTTGAACGTGAAGAAAACGTTAAAGAGCCAGAAGATCATGTTGCGGCATTATGTGAAGTCATGGGCTGCTTAATTTTAGAAGCACCAGGTTATCGCCAATTAGCGTTTTATCAACGTCATATTGGTAGTTGGATTATGCGTTTTTGTGACAACTTAGCCAACACGCCTAGTGCTCATTTTTATCAAAGCGTTGCACAATTAGCTAAAGCGTTTTTTACCGCTGAGGCCAATGAATTTGAACAACTGAGTTTAAATATTCCGGTGAATTGTCCAGGTAGTGCTGACTTAGATCCGCTTGAACAAGACGTTGTACAAATTAACTAAACCGGGTGATGGCTTATTTTGCCTCATCTTTTTATCAACAAGGAGACAATATGAAAAAGCAAGCTTCCGACATGGGTCGCCGCCAAATGCTAAAAGCATTAGCGCTCGGCACAGCGGCAGGTGCTGTGGC
The DNA here is from genome assembly GCF_009994065.1 of Shewanella vesiculosa. Lineage (NCBI taxonomy): Bacteria > Pseudomonadati > Pseudomonadota > Gammaproteobacteria > Alteromonadales > Shewanellaceae > Shewanella > Shewanella vesiculosa. Next base: position 67,721 of record NZ_JAACSD010000016.1, on the reverse strand, counting down.
TAGTGTTAGTGCACCTGCACTTGCCCAAGTCACTAAACCGTCTGCAGAAGAGCCTACGGGCACTAACTATCGCGAAACAGAGCATATTCGTAATTATTATGCATCGTTAAGCAAATAACAAAGGAGAGTGTGTGATGCGATTAACCCGCAAAACAGACACGGCCACCAAAGCTGAAAAGCCAGGCCTAGGTCTTAACCGACGTCAATTCCTCAAGTCTGCCAGTTTGGCGACGGGTGGTATTGCAGCGGCTTCAATGCTTGGCGCAGGTATGATGCGTAAAGCAGAAGCTAAAGATGTCCCACATGATGCTCCAACCGAGATAAAACGGACAATTTGTTCTCATTGTTCAGTAGGTTGTGGTGTTTATGCTGAAGTTCAAAATGGGGTATGGACTGGGCAAGAGCCTGCGTTCGACCATCCATTTAACCAAGGAGGTCATTGTGCCAAAGGCGCTGCATTGCGCGAGCATGGTCATGGTGAAAAACGCTTAAAGTATCCGATGAAGTTAGAAGGCGGTAAGTGGAAACGTCTATCATGGGAACAAGCTATTAATGAAGTGGGCGATAAAATGGAGTCGATTCGTCAAGAGTCTGGTCCTGATTCCGTTTACTTTATGGGTAGTGCTAAATTTTCCAATGAACAATCTTATATGTATCGCAAATTAGCAGCGATGTGGGGCACTAACAACGTCGATCACTCAGCTCGTATTTGTCACTCTACCACGGTAGCCGGTGTTGCAAACACTTGGGGCTACGGTGCGCAAACTAACTCGTTTAACGACATCCGCAATTCAAAATGCATGATGTTTATTGGTTCTAACCCATGTGAAGCTCACCCTGTGGCGATGCAACACATTTTGATTGGTAAAGAACGCGGTGCCAAAATCATCGTTGTTGATCCACGCTTTACCCGAACAGCAGCTAAGTCTGATGAGTATGTCCATATTCGTCCAGGTACCGACATTCCATTTATTTATGGTTTGTTATGGCACATTTTCGAAAATGGCTGGCAAGATGATTCGTTCATTTCTCAACGTGTATACGGCATGGAACGTATTCAAGAAGAAGTGAAAAAATACACTCCAGAAGAAGTTGAACATATTGCTGGTGTGCCAAAAGCTCAAATGTACCGTGTTGCGAAAATGATGGCAGAAACTAAGCCAGGCACTATCGTGTGGTGTATGGGTGGTACTCAGCATCATATTGGTAATGCTAACACTCGCGCATATTGTATTTTACAGCTTGCCCTTGGCAACATGGGTATCGAAGGCGGCGGAACGAACATTTTCCGTGGTCACGATAACGTACAGGGTGCGACTGACTTTGGTTTGTTATTTGATAACTTACCAGGTTATTACGGTTTAACCTCTGGTGCATGGGATCATTGGGCCAATGTGTGGGATCTGGAACCTAAGTGGATCACCGAGCGTTTTGACCAAGGTGAATACTTAGGTCAATCACCTCAAACATCAGCGGGTATTCCTTGTTCGCGTTGGCACGATGGTGTGTTAGAAGACAAAACCAAGATTGCTCAAAAAGACAATATTCGTCTGGGGTTCTTTTGGGGGCAGTCAGTTAACACTGAAACCCGTGGTCGTGAAGTGCGTGAAGCGCTAAACAAAATGGATACCATTGTGGTCGTCGATCCATTTCCAACTATGGCTGCAGTAATGCACGAGCGCCAAGATGGAGTGTATTTATTGCCTGCGGCAACTCAGTTTGAAACCTATGGTTCGGTTTCGGCTTCTAACCGTTCTTTACAGTGGCGTTCGCAAGTTATTGAACCATTATTTGAGTCATTACCTGATCATACAATCATGTATAAATTGGCTAAAAAATGGGGCGTAGAGGACCAATTCTGTAAGCACATCAAGGTCAATGGTGATGAGCCATTAATAGAAGACATTACCCGTGAATTTAATACAGGTATGTGGACTATTGGTTATACAGGCCAAAGCCCTGAACGTTTGAAAATGCACCAAGAAAATTGGGGCACCTTTGACGTTAACTCGCTGGAAGCACCCGGCGGCCCAGCTAAAGGCGAAACCTATGGTTTACCTTGGCCATGTTGGGGTACACCAGAGCAGAAACATCCAGGTACTCAAATCTTGTATCGCACCGGACGTGAAGTTAAAGATGGTGGTGGTAACTTCCGTGCACGTTATGGTGTTGAACATAACGGCAATAATATTCTTGCGGAAGGTTCTTTCTCAAAAGGTTCTGAAATTCAAGATGGTTACCCAGAGTTTACTGCCGACATGCTAAAACAGCTTGGCTGGTGGGATGACCTAACAGCAGACGAAAAAGTTAAAGCTGAAGGTAAAAACTGGAAAACTGATATCTCTGGCGGTATTCAGCGTGTGGCAATCAAGCATGGTTGTATTCCTTACGGTAACGCTAAAGCGCGTTGTATCGTATGGAACTTCCCTGATGATATTCCATTACATCGCGAACCGTTATACACGCCTCGTCGTGACTTAGTGGCTAAATACCCAACCTATGAAGATCGGATGGTAGCGCGTCTACCAACACTTTATAAAACGATTCAAGACAAGGATTTTGCTACTGATTTCCCAATGGCATTAACTACTGGTCGTTTGGTTGAGTACGAAGGTGGTGGTGAAGAAACCCGTTCAAACCCATGGCTTGCAGAACTGCAGCAAGAAATGTTTATCGAAATCAACCCAGCAGATGCTGCTGATCGCGGTTTACGTGATGGTGATGACGTGTTTGTTCATAGCCCAGAAGGTGCCAAAATTACTGTTAAGGCTATGGTGACACCGCGTGTTATTGCGGGTGAATGTTTTATGCCATACCATTTTGCTGGTGTATTTGAAGGCAAGAGTTTGGTCAAAAACTACCCAGAAGGCACAGTGCCTTATGTGATTGGTGAATCTGCCAATACCGTAATGACCTATGGTTATGATGTCGTAACGCAAATGCAAGAGACCAAGTCTAGCTTGTGTCAGATAAGCAAAGCCTAAACACTTGATGAGGAGATAAGCCATTATGGCAGTCATGAAATTTCTGTGTGACACCAAACGCTGCATCGAGTGTAACGGTTGCGTCACAGCATGTAAAAACGAAAACGACTCTGCTTTAGAGTGGGGTATTCAGCGTCGCCGCGTGGTAACGCTTAATGATGGTGAACCAGGAGAAGCGTCAATCTCAGTAGCATGTATGCATTGTACCGATGCACCATGTATGGCAGTTTGTCCGGCCGACTGTTTCTACCGTACCGAAGACGGCATTGTGCTCCACAACAAAGATACTTGTATCGGTTGTGGCTATTGCTTTTATGCTTGTCCATTTGGCGCGCCGCAGTTCCCTAAAAAGACTGCATTTGGTAGTCGCGGTAAAATGGATAAGTGTACTTTCTGTGCTGGTGGCCCAGAAGAAGATCATTCAGAAGCCGAGCGTCTCAAATATGGCTCAAACCGTATTGCTGAAGGCAAATTACCAATGTGTGCTGAGCTTTGTTCAACCAAAGCTCTGTTGGCCGGTGATGCAGGCATAGTGTCTGATATTTATCGTCAACGTATGGCTGCACGCGGTAATCCAAATGTGATTTGGGGCTACAATCCTAAAACAGGTGAAATGGTTTAACCCAGAGCAATGGCTGCGATAATTTTCGCAGTCATATAAGGAGTGACAATGTTAACTTTAACGTTAAACAAATCACTGCGCAGGATGTTTGCTCTGTTGGTTCTGTGTATGGGATTGGGGTTGGTTACATCGACGGTTTATGCCGCCGATGAACAATCAAGTCAGCAACAAGCAAAGTCTAAAACCAGTGATGCAGATCTCTGGCGCGCAGTAAAAGCTGGCGAACCCGGATACAGTACAGACAAAGGCCTTGATGCTGATGTTCTGATTAATGTATCGGGTAATGAAGGCAAAATATTGCGAAATACTTACCTAAAACCAGCACTTGGCTTAGCCATAGTGGGGGTTTTTGGGGCCTTTTTAGTGTTTTACTTAGTCAATGGTCCATCAAGATTAAGTAAGGGCTTTTCAGGAAAAATGGTACTTCGTTGGAGCACAGCCGATCGTTGGTTACATTGGATTATGGCAGTATCTTGCCTAACCATGATGCTAACAGGTGTGATTATTATGCTTGGGCGACATCTCTTAGCCCCATATGTCGGAGACGGTATATGGGCAGGGGTTATAGCCTTCAGTAAATTTGCCCATGATTGGTCTAGCCCCATTTTTATGGTGTCTTGGCTAGCATGTATCATCAAATGGATGCCACTACAATTTTTCAAGATGTATGATTTGAAATGGTTTTTAGTGGTTGGCGGCTACATTAACTTTGGTCCGTTTAAAGGCAAACACCCAGACAGTGGTTTTGCCAATGCGGGTGAAAAAATGTGGTTTTGGACCTTAGCTATTTTTGGTCTAAGCATCAGTCTAAGCGGTATTATGTTAGTGTTTCCGACACTGGATTTGCCGCGTGAACTGTCGATGCTCGCTTTGTTGATACATGGTCTTAGTGCGACGATCTTAATCGCATTTACCATAGTGCATATTTGGATGGGAACCGTACTCAGTGAGGGCGGAATGGAGTGCATGTTATCGGGCTATTGTGACGAAAACTGGGCTTCACAACATCATAATGTGTGGTATGACGAAATCAAAGCCGATGGTACTTTAAAATACAAAGAGTAACCCTGGCACTCTGGTGTTAGTACACTAGTTGATTGCAGATATAAAACACCTTGTTAGGTCACTGACAAGGTGTTTTTTATTGACCATTTTAACTGCGTTATCGGCTTTTTAACGGCATAACGCCACCCAAAAGTCTCAGTTTTATCACTCATTGTTATGGTTATGGGCCAACGATTCTTTGCCAGAATAACCTTGAGAGATCAACATACGGTAATCAAAATAACGGTTTCATTTGAATCATTATTCAAAGTCAGTTAGTGTTTCTGACATTATTAAATTACAAGAAAACGAGTAATTTAGCCGGCTCGTTATGTGAACACACTAAAAAGACAAACCATGGTCGCTATTTCACGAAAATTTCAGTTTTTAACGTTTTCCATTATGTTGGCAGGCTGTTCTTCGATGCCGGCTGATGTTGGTGGCAATTGGATCGGTTTTACTGAGTCTGGCCAAGCCTCACATTATGCAGATAGATACCAAAATAAGAAAACGGCTAGCGGGGATCTCTATCGCCACAATCAAAAAACAGCAGCCCATAAAGATTTACCATTCGGTTCAAATGTAAAAGTCACCAATATTAATAATGGTAAAAGTGTTACCGTAAAAATCAATGATCGTGGTCCGTTTGTTAAAGGACGCATCATTGATCTTTCTAAGTCGGCTTTTAGCAGTATAGGCAATGTATCTACAGGTCTTCTTGACGTTAAAATCGAAGTGATCCGCTAGTGGGCACAAAGCTTGCTGTATACGTGAGTGTAAATATGTTTGGTCTGGCTTAGTAGCATAGGTTTTCAGGGTCTAGCAGATAGGTGAATGTTATATCCTAAGGATGGTTAATGAGACCACTGCTTTACGTATTAATTTTTAGTTCAGTAATTCATGCAGTAGACTTTCATCACGATATTGTCTCGAGTTTGCTTAATAGAACACCCCCAGCAGATTTTGTATGACGGTTCTTATATCTTAATACCATTATCTCAATGGTGATGTAGCTAAAATATCTGTGTATGCACAAATATGATTATTCGAGTCTACCAAGGAATTGGTACTGATTTGCAACAACTAGTGCACCAAGATAGGCGTACACTTTTCTCTTTATCCTTCTCAAAGACTTTGGGGTCTGAATTCTACAGATAGAAATATACACCAGCGACGTGCTGCTCATTTGCAGACGTTCTTTAAAAGGCATGGTAAATCGTTAACCATTAGGACTCATGACTCAGCTTATGCTGTTAGTGATGTTGTTACTTGGATATTGCCAGAGAATTTACCCCATATTGATATGGTTATCGCTCAGGTTGACGCTACAACCGGTAATCCTATGATTGTTCATTATATTGGTTTTGCGCCTAAAATTGATTTTTGATTATGACATGGCTAGGCATTATCGATTTGAACCATCGAAATATAACCACTAAGTAATGGCTTGGACTATTATTTAAAGTGACGGTCGAACGGCATTAGTGGCTGGTTGTGCAACGTTAATATTATCAAATAAACAACGTTATTTACTGTTGATTTGCTACCAAAGATAAACAGATATTATCTGGTGCTTCTGAGGATAAATGATTAACCCTAAAGAGAAATTATGAACATCATCGAGAAATCATTAGCAATCGCTTTACAAGCTTATTCGGGGAAACAAGATAAGGCAGGGAAAGCATATATTCTTCATCCACTTAGAGTCATGGCCAAAATGGATACGGAATACGAAATGGCTGTTGCCTTGCTTCACGATGTTATAGAAGATTCTGATTATACTGCTGAGTATCTCCTAGAAGAGGGTATCCCATTAGATGTAGTAAACGCAGTGCAATTGTTATCTAAGAGCGGTGATGAAAGTTACCATCAATTTATCAATCGCGTTAGCGCTAATCCATTGGCGGTCAAAGTTAAAATCGCTGATATTGAGGATAATATCAATATTTTACGTTTAAAGGTTATTGATGCAAAAGATCTTGAGCGGATGGCTAAATACCATGCCGCCTGGAAGACGCTGCAAACTTTAACGCCCATAACGTCATAAAATTAAAAAGTTTTCGTTACACCTGCTATTGTTGAGTAATTAAGCTAACATTCACTATTGTCTAACCGTAGTATTTGCATGAAATAAATAGGACTGGCTTTAAAAACGAGAGAGTTAATATGGATTTTAATTTACTGCGTTTGTGTGTGTATTTACTTTTTCTAAGTCTATGTAACCTAGTTTATCTCCCTTATGCTTGTGCAGCGGACAAGTTCGTTATAAATCACTCTGTCTCAGAAAGTGATCGACGCTATCAATATACTTATGAGCTGTTAGATTTAATTATTCAAGAGACCAATGCCGATTTTGGGGATGCTTCTATTGAAGTGACGAATCTGGTGATGAGTCGAAATCGGATATTTAAATCATTACAGGATGGCCAAACGATTAATGTTATGGCCGAAGCATCAAATGAAGAGTGGAATACAAAGCTCATTCCTATCCCTATCCCCATCCGCAAAGGCATTCAAGGGTTTAGAGTTTTTATTATTAAAAATGAAAATAAAAACTTGTTGGCCAATATTGATTCACTAGAGCAATTGATGAGGCTGCGAACCGGTTCAGGTAGTCAGTGGTCTACCAGGGTTGCTATGAAACAAGCAGGATTCGATGTGGTGGAGAGCGCGCAGTACGATAGTTTATTCAATATGCTTTCAAAAGGACGTTTTATCACATTTGGGCGTGGAGTGAATGAGGCTTATCAAGAGGTTGAGTTATTTCAAAAGCGTTATCCTGAATTAATCGTAGATGAACATATTGTGCTTAATATCCCTCTGGCGACTTATTATTATGTATCACCTACAAAGCCTAGGTTAGCGAATAGAATCAAGGTTGGTTTACTGAGAATGATTGAAAATGGCAAGTTTGATAAACTTTTCTATCAATGGCATTGCGAGTACTTAATGCGAAGTCAGCTTAACAAACGCAAATTATTTAAAATTAGTAACCCGCTGGTAGTCGAATCACAAATGACTTCGATTATGGGTAAAGACTTTTTGTTTAATTCAAGTTTGGATGCATCATCTATCTGTCAAAAGTACCTTAAACCATAATAACCAATGACAAATGGTTCAGTGAGTATTCTCTAAGTCGTTAAGAATACTCATTTATGCCTATTTAACCACTATTTGGAAATATTACTGCCGTTATGCTAGAGATTAACTATTCTATTGGTGACCTAAAAACCTCGATGCTGGTTGTAGAAGATCATCATTTTTACCTTCTAACTGAGGTATGGGTAAAGGCTGAAGAGCTGAGCATCGGTGATAAAATAGTTGCTTGTAGTGATGCTGTCGCTGAGATAGACAAGATCAATAAAGTTGAAGATTCACATCATTGCCAAGATTTAAAAATAAGCCACAATCATAATTATTTTGTCACCACTACTCGTCCGGCTTTTCATGACATGCTTTGCGATAGGGCGCCAATCGATAAACTTGAACTTATGGCCTATGAGTTGGCCAATAGACCCTCTAACTATCCTGATGGTAGGCTGACCGGTTACCATGGTGGGCCTTGGGTTGCGGCTAAATATTTACATCGCGATCCCGACAAGGAAGTTATCGGTTGGGGCCGTGCTAATGACAGCATGTGCGCTGAAGATGCAGCTGTAAGTGATTTGAGGCAAAAATTGGGTGATGCGATTGTGCTACATCGAAGTAATGTAACTATTTCTCATGCCTATTTGAGAAAATATACTAAAAAAGGCCGCTTTGTGAATACAATGAGTCCTTGTATTCACTGTCGTGATAACTATGGTAGTGCACTAAATGACCTCACAGTTGGTGTGAGTAATTTAGCTAAAGACGGTCGTGATTATTTACCCCCAGTCGAAGAGTCATCCTAAGTTACATAGTGATTAACCACCCGAAACTCCAAATCAACAATCCCAGTTCAGCTTGAGATTAAGCCTATCTGCATATTTTATATCGCTCGATTTTATTGCACTAATGAATAAATTTTGCGGCAGCAATTATCTGGAAAACCTGACAGATAATGATTGTCGCAAGCGATGATGTTGGATTTGGTAATAGGAAACTGTAGGCTTATTGTTGAATAAGAGCTTTAAGTTGATTTGCAACCGACGCTATTTTACGTCAAATTAGTTTCAGTGATTTAGGTTTATTATAGAACTGTTCTTGTGCCTTGTCTCACTACTAAGGAATTTACGTGAATATTTCAGAATCACACAGAAAAGAGCTTTTGGTTGCTAAATCGCTATTAGAAAACCCTGGTCTAGCGGTAAAAATAACCAGCTTTATAGGTACTCCTATTGAAAAAGGTTTAGCGTTACTACCTGAAAATTGGAATAAAAATATTGCCAAAGTCACAGAAAAATCGCTACTTAAAGCGTCTGATGCGGCGATATTTACAATGAAAGATATTCCCGGAGAACAGTCGTCTAATGTTTGGCATAAATTAGGCGTTGCGGTGAGTGGTGGTATGGGTGGTTTTTTTGGCTTAGCTGCAATTGCCGTTGAGCTTCCTATTTCGACAGCAATAATGTTGCGCTCTATCGCTGATATTGCTCGAAGTGAAGGCGAGTTGATTACTACGCTGGAAACCAAGATGGCTTGTTTAGAGGTCTTTGCATTAGGAGGCGCAAGTGATTTGGATGATAGTAGTGAATCAGGATACTTTGCCATACGCGCTACGCTAGCTAAATCTGTGTCTGAAGCCACTGAATTTATGCTTAAAAAAGGGCTTACCGATGAGGCCGCGCCTATTCTAGTTAAGTTAATTACTAAAATCGCTGAAAAGTTTGGCGTTCAAGTGACGCAAAAAGCTGCAGCTCAAGCTGTACCCGCTATTGGCGCAGCTGGTGGCGCAGTCATCAATACTTTGTTTATTGATCATTTTCAAGACATGGCCAGAGGGCATTTTATTGTACGAAAGTTAGAGCGAGTATACGGACATGAAAGTGTAAAAATCGCCTATGAATCGTTAGCTCAAAAAGGCAATAGATAACTTCACATGCGCAATTCATTTTGATAGCAAGCGTATTTCATACGCCAGTTTTATTACGCTGATACGTCAATTGGCTTTGTGTGCTAAATCAATTACTCGTTTGATATCAGTGATGCAAACCGTTCGGTTTGGACTGGCTTAATTCATCTCTTATATTCAATAGCGGTTCTGTAAACACAAGCTCGCAGGTACATTATCGACCCGTAATACCCTAGCCAGACCATTATACTGCTCGCTGTGTTTGTTGAATAGATGACATAAAGCATCTATTCTTTATGCACTTAGCTATAACATCAAGCTGGATTTTAGTCAGAGAAGGATAGCAATATGACACAACCTGTACCTGAACAGGTCGATAATACTAAGTCGTCAACAACCGACGATCTACAGCCAAACAACAAGGCTGTTAAACGTGAAGAGCGGCAGAAGCAGTCAACAAAAGTAGAGATAGCGTTGACAGGCTCAGAGCGTGAAGCTGTGGATGAGCATGGCAGTCTTTCATCACTCACCGTCTATTCTATTATTCTGCGTGAAGGTCAGGAGGAACTGCAGCGGCCGCTACTCTCTTTGTGGTGGTCTGGTATCGCGGCTGGTATCGGTATTTCATCATCGGTGTTGGCTGAAGGTATCATCCGAAGTAATCTAGGCTCCGATCACCCTTATTTGTCGCTTATTGAAAGCCTTGGATACACTTTTGGTTTTGTACTCGTCATTTTAGCAAGACTGCAGCTGTTTACTGAAAACACCATCACAGTTGTACTGCCGCTGCTAGCCAGCACAACACAGCGTCGTCTGCTGTGTACTGCTCGCTTGTGGGCTGTGGTATTGGCCGCTAATTTCGTTGGCACTTTGTTTACCGCGGCTATTTTCGTTCACGGTAGCGTTTTAACAGAAGAGATCCTTAGCGCGGTTCTCCAGATATCACGCCATGTCGCCGAGTTAACGCCGGCAGAGACACTGATGCGCGGCATTCCGGCGGGCTTTTTTATAGCCGTACTGGTGTGGATGTTGCCCTCGGCAAAAGGGTCTGAAGTGCTGGTTATTATTATGTTTACATGGTTAATTGCAGCTGGAGGCTTTACTCATGTTATTGCTGGCTCCAATGAAATATTTAGCCTTGTTGTCAATGGGGAGATGAATATGTTCACTGCGCTATCACACCATATCGGTCCCATGTTACTGGGCAATATTATTGGCGGTACAGGGCTGTTCGCCATGTTAGCTTATGGCCAAGTTAGAGAAGAAATGTAAATTTCATATTGAAACAAGTGATGTTGTCTATTCTCAACATGGCTGACGTGGTTGTTTTTATATGATTTATTGGAGCCATTTCATCAGGCGCTTGATTTATAATGAGTCAGCACCTGTCTTAAATGATGACGATGTTGGCTGTCCCCATATCGTCTCACATAGCTTAGTCCTGTTATGCAGGTTACAGCAGCGTAATACTCTTTTAAGGATTTAATCATGTCTTTGCTGCTAACGGTTTTAGCAACCACATTGCTTGCTGGTTTGGCTATGCCATTAGGGGCCTTAATTGCCCGTTTTGAGAACGTCAGCAGTGAGTGGCTTGAGCAGGAGTTTAGGCACAGTGTCATAGCTTTTGGCGGTGGGGCACTATTGTCTGCCGTTGCTTTGGTTTTAGTACCAGAGGGTATAGCGCATCTTAAGCCATTATCTGCTTGTATCTGGTTTATGGTCGGTGGGCTGAGCTTTATGGCCCTTGATATTTACCTGCAAAAAATAGCGACGCCTGCTAGCCAGCTTGCTGCAATGCTGGCTGACTTTATTCCTGAGTCCATTGCTCTGGGAGCCGCATTTGCAACGGGCAGCAGTAATGCATTTTTACTTGCAGGGTTAATCGCGCTCCAAAATGTGCCAGAAGGATTTAGTGCTTATCGTGAGTTAAATGGCTCTTCTGCTTTTCGGCCCCATAAAATTATTCTTATGTTTTGTTTTATGGCATTGCTGGGCCCCATAGCAGCCATGTCTGGCTATTTATGGCTTTCAGAGTCGCCAAAAGTGATTGCCGCAGTCATGCTGTTTGCCTCTGGCGGTATTCTCTATTCAATATTTCAAGATTTAGCTCCTCAGGTAAAACTAGAACAACGTTGGGCACCGCCAATGGGAGCTGTATTAGGGTTTTGCCTTGGTATGCTGGGGTTAATGTTAACCGCATAATCAATACTATCTTTAGGTAACATTGGACAATCTCCAGACGACAAAGGGAGTCAACCAAAAGGATGATGCTCAGTTAACTTATCTACATTTAACCATCGTTGTGCCAGTCTTTATGTCGAGTAGGTAATTAACTCTGTGAATTTTTGCTTAGCCGGTCGACAGCCTCACATATCATCAACCTCTGTAGTTATCTTTTCGGTATCTGAATGATATAACTTGTGTGACAGACGGTAATTATTGCTGCAGGGTTTTATCTGTCTCAGGTAGAATGCCGACCCAGCACTTCGTTTTTTATTTTTGGATATCCTCTAAATGCAAATCAATCGTGTACTTCTGACCGCTGTCGGTAGTGTTTTACTGGCTATGGTGACCATTCAATCCGGCGCTTCTTTAGCAAAGCAACTTTTCCCTTTGGTTGGGCCAGAAGGCACCACCGCTTTGCGTTTAGGCTTTGCTGCTACCGTACTTTGGTTGGTTTTTCGCCCATGGCGAGCATTACCACAAGGCCGAGATTGGCAGAGTATTATTATTTATGGCCTATGTTTAGGTGGGATGAATATCCTGTTTTACTTAGCTATTGATCGCATTCCTCTGGGGATAGCTGTTGCGCTGGAGTTCACCGGCCCTTTAGCGGTCGCTTTATTTGGCTCTAAGCGTAAAAGCGATCTATTTTGGGTTGCTTGTGCCATTGCGGGGATTTTGCTGTTAATGCCTGATTTATCTAGCGCACAAGGGCTTGATCTTACTGGTGCATTAATGGCATTAGGCGCCGGAGCATGTTGGGCTGGTTACATTTTGTTTGGAACTCGCACAGGCAAGCAAGCATCAGGTGGCATCACCGTTGCCTTAGGCATGACTGTTGCTGCAGTCGTTCTGGTACCTATTGGTGCAGTTAGCCAAGGCATGGCATTACTGAGCTGGGAAGTGTTACCGCTTGGATTATTAGTCGGGGTGTTATCTAGTGCTTTGCCTTATTCTTTGGAAATGGTGGCCTTGAGAAATATGCCGACACAAGCTTTTAGTGTGTTGATGAGTTTAGAGCCTGCAATTGCCGCATTGGCGGGTTTTATTATTTTAAGTGAGCAATTGACCTTGCTCCAGTGGGCCGCAATCGGTTTAGTGATTATCGCTTCTATCGGCAGTAGTTTTACGCCTAAAAAAGCCATTGAGATGGGCGTGTAGCTTTGTTGATAGTTTTTGTTTGCTTAATACATTGATATTTATGCTTTGGCTTGTCGTTAAAGTTGCTACGAGCCACAATGGCTAGCTTATGCTGGCTGTATGTTTAGGGTTAACTTTATCGCTGAATTATAATTTTTCGCTCATTGATTCCAGCTATGGATTCTAGGTGTCGCCAGCCATATTTTTCACATCTTGTCGCTCATCGTTTTTATCGCCGATAGGTCACAGGCACAATGATCAAGATAGCAGCTTAATGTTTTTCTGCTTAGAACCGTAATGTTATCGCTTAATAAATGGCGATGTTAGCCACGTATTATGTGGTTGTTAAATCTACTGTGGCACAGAAGAGGAGATAAAAGACTAGACTGTTTTTTTATTATTTAGGCTTTATACTTCCCGGCTGTTTTGTCTTTATAGAATGTAAAACATGAAAAGTTGGATATTTTTAAGTGTAGCCATTTTAACTGAAGTGGTAGCCACTTCAGCGCTAAAAGCCAGTGATGGATTTTCAAAATTAGCTCCTTCAATCGTAGTTGTTGTCGGCTACGTATTATCTTTTTATTTTTTATCACTCGCACTAAAAAGCATTCCTGTCGGTGTTGCTTACGCTACTTGGGCTGGACTGGGTATCGTATTAATTACACTTATCGCTTGGGTGATGTATGGGCAAAAATTAGATTTAGGTGCACTGGTGGGGATGACGTTCATTTTAGTCGGTGTCGTTGTGATGAATTTATTCTCAAATGTGACTCCGCATTAGCGCGTTAACTAATAAGTAGGCATGAGCTATTGAGCCCTGGTCTGTTAAGTAACGGTATTGATTAGCAACTTATGGTGTTCATTCGTCGTCCGTTTCGGGGCAATAAAAAGGGCTTAACAATGATCGTCATTGTTAAGCCCTTTTTTGTATCAGTGGTAACTCAAACCCAAACGATCAATGAGTTTATCGTTTGGGTTATCAGTACTATTACCACGCCATGTCTAAAATCTTGCGACTGGTAGCTAAATCCACTTTGCCGCTTTCAGATAATGCCGTCATACCGTGTGCTTCTAAAGCATCTATCACTAGGCCAAGCTGATCTTGAGTGACACCATGATCGCGCAAGCGTGTCGGTAACCCTACTTGCTTGAAGAACGCCTCTGTTTTATCAATCGCTTGATCTACACGGCTGCCTTCATCACCTTCAGTAATATCCCAAACGCGTGCAGCGTATTGCACTAATTTAGCGTGTTTTTGCTCTTTCAATACGCGCCATAATGATGGCAACACAACGGCTAAGGTTTGCGCATGGTCAATATGGAATAATGCAGTTAATTCATGGCCAATCATGTGCGTCGACCAATCTAAAGGAACGCCAGTGCCGATCATGCCGTTTAAGGCCGATGTTGCACTCCACATTAAGTTAGCACGAGCATCATAATTGGTTGGTTCTTCAACCGTAATAGGACCAACTTCGATTAGGGTACGTAAAATACCTTCAGCCATGCGGTCTTGTACACGGGCATCAACAGGATAGGTCGCATATTGCTCAAGTACGTGTACAAAGGCATCGACTACACCATTTGCCACTTGGATTTTTGGTAAGCTAAAAGTCAATTCTGGATCAAGCATGGCAAACGTTGGGTAAACGCATGGATGATTTACCGGGAATTTACCACCTTTATAGCTGACTACTGCAAAGGCGTTCATTTCAGAACCCGTTGCAGGAAGCGTTGCAATAACTCCCAGTGGAATAACCTTGTCGTTAGCCACGGGTACCGGTGTAAAGCCGTGATGTAATAAGCTTGCCGTGTCGCCATCAAACTGAGTCGCTAAAGCGATAAACTTAGTACCGTCCATCACTGAGCCACCACCAACAGCGAGTAAGAAGTCGATGTTTTCTTTACGAGCAACTTCGACCGCTTTAATGAGTGTGTCGTACTTAGGGTTCGCTTCAATGCCGCCGAACTCAAATACTACGCGGTCACCTAATGCAGCTTTAACTTTATCTAATGTGCCAAAACGCTGAACGCTGCCACCGCCATAAGTGATTAATACTCTTGCATTGGTTGGAACAAGCTGATCTAACTCTGCGATACGGTCTTTACCGAAAACAACATGTGTAGGGTTACGATAATCAAAATTAAGCATAATAGACGCCTTTTGGTTTTGCGCTGAAACAAAGAGTTGGCTTCTTGTGTATATAGGTTTTTTATACACAACAGCAACGATAAATCATCTGGCTATGATAGCCCTTTGAGTCAAAATAAACATACACAGAACTATCGTGTTCATGCCTATTCCTATCTTTATTGTATGAATATGATGATTTTTAGATAAATTAAATACCTTTTTCTGCTTTTTGCTAGTATCATCACCATGATTTATTCTGAGGGGAAGGGTATGAGTGAGATAGCAAGATTAATGGCGCCGCTTGCGCCTAAAGAAGGCGTTAATCATACTCATTTAGCGGGTGTTAATGTATTTCGTAGCTCGCAGTATGGCGCGCGTGGACCAATGTGCTACTCGCAAGGTGTACTCATTGTTGGCCAAGGTAAAAAGCGGGTTTACTTAGACAATCAAAGCTTCGATTACGATCGCCAGCGTTCATTAGTGATGACGGTACCATTGCCGGTAGAGTGTGAAACCTTCGCCAGTATTGAAGAACCGGTATTAGTGTTGATGGTTGATATCGACTTAGTACAGCTTAATTATATTATTCGGCTGATGGACGAGCATAATCAAATCCCCAAAGATTTAAATGAATCGCGTCAGAGTGGTTTTTTTGTTGCAGACAACACTGAAGACATGGATTGTAGCGTGATTAGACTATTGCAAGCATTGCAATCCCCGCTTGAGGCTAAAGTGATGGGTGAGGCGTTAGTGCTTGAGCTGTTATATCGTTTGTTAGACTCACCTAACGCAGCGCCATTGTATGCATTATCTTTAAGCCACACACGTTTATCTAGGGTTGAAAAAGCCCTCAGTTATATTCATAAACATTATGGTGAGTCGGTCGAAGTCGACACATTAGCCAGCCTAGTTAATATGAGCCCGTCTGCATTTCATCGTTGCTTTAAAGAAGTCACCGCATCTTCACCGATACAATACCTGAAGAAAATTCGCCTGAATAAGGCCAAAGCATTACTGCAACTGCAAAAACTCAAGGTCAAAGAGGTATCGACACAAGTGGGTTATGAAAGTACTGCCCAGTTTAGTCGTGAGTTTAAACGCTACTTTGATCAAAGCCCGGGCGAGTGCGCTAGGTTATAATATTTTATATCGATAAGGTGCTATAAACCCATCTTATGTTTTCTGTTAAGGTTTCCTTATGTCAGCTGCACCAACGCAAATTACCTTTTTTGAATTTTTAACGCCGTTAGTCGCATCTGGACTAAAGACCATTACTATCCGCGATATAAGCGAGAGCCATTACCAACCTGGTAGCCAAGTTGAGGTGTTCACTCTCGAAAACCATATTAAAGTGTGTGACATTATGATTTTGGCGGTTGAGCCATTAGCCTTTGCTGACATTAATGAGTTTCATGCCGCCCAAGAAAGCTTGCCATTAGCAGAGTTAAAGCTGCTTATTCAGAAGGTCTATCCTAATCAGCCAACATTATTTATGATTTCATTTAAATTGGTTGCTGCTTAATCGCTATTATTTCCCTAAATGCTGCACTAAGACTAAGACTAAGAGTATCCAGATTCTATTTTATTCCTAACCAATTATTCGATAGTGCGCGATCAAGCCTTTATTTTATCTGTTTGTTTTGGTTGCTGCATAAACTGTTTCATTTGCGCTCCAACAGCAGTGTCTAAAACATGATCTGCTTAACAAATGGGTAAGGATAAGCGTGTTAGTTTATGTATTTGTTGGCGAGTTCGCATTTTAGCAATTTATAAAGTGTTATTTTGATTTCCTGCATCGACAGTGCGTCTTTTATTTAGCGCTTTTTATCAATGGTTTTGCTCCCAGTGACTCATTCAGTTAGGATTTTTTATGTCTCCAATTATTCAATCAGCCAGTCATGAGCTGATTAAACCTTATCAGTCAAATATTACGGTACCCAATTGGATGATCAGTTCTATGGAGCGGGTGATGCAATATTATGTTGATAAGAATTTGCGTCTCGACACCATCTCAACAGACCGCATGCCTAAGCCCGTTGAAGGCAAAAAATACATGTTGTACGCACACATTCCGTTTTGCCATACCTTGTGTTCATTTTGTACTTTTCACCGATTTTTATTTCGTGAAGACAAAGCGCGCGAATATTTTGTGGCGCTGCGCAAAGAAATGCAAATGGCTAAAGATTTAGGCTACGAGTTTGAATCTATGTACATTGGTGGTGGAACGACTACCGTACTTGAAGATGAATTAGCCCGCACAATTGAACACGCAAAAAATCTCTTTCCTGGCATTAAAGAAGTCTCTTGTGAGTCGGATCCACAACATTTAGCCAGCCCTGAGTTTAAGCAGTTAAAAGGTTTGGTCGACAGAATGTCGATTGGGGTACAAAGCTTTGACGACGGCATTTTAAAAATGACTGATCGATTAGATAAGTTTGGTTCAGGCCAGCAAACCTTTGACCGCATTATGGCAGCTAAAGAGCTATTTCCGATCATTAACGTTGATTTGATTTTTGGCTTTCGTGGGCAAACAGAAGAGATTATTCGGTCTGACCTTGAAATGGCGTCTAAACTCGATCCGCGCCAAATTACCACTTATCCATTGATGATCACCCATCAAACGCGTAAAAGTGTCAAAGCAGATCTGGCAGCACCTCATGGTGAAATGGTTAATCAGTACCGCCAAATTTTAAATCGCTTAACTGGGCAATATACTCAATTGTCTGCATGGGCGTTTGGTAAAACCAATGATGAAGGTTTTGATGAGTATGTGATCGACTATGATGAATATCTTGGTGTCGGTTCAGGCTCATTTAGTTTTTTAAATGACACCTTATATGTAAATACTTTTTCGCTAAAGAAATATCAACAACGTATTGCAGAAGGTCGAATGGCTGTTGAGCAACAGAAAAAATATCAGCTAAAAGAAGTCATGCAGTATCGTTTTTTACTGGGGATGTTTTCTGGGCGTTTATCGCGTCAATATTTTCGCGATACTTTTAACGTTAATCTAGATACCGCCTTGTTTAAAGAAATGGCATCAATGAAAGCCATGGGGGCACTGAAAAATGATCCTATTAATCCTGACAAACTGATTGTGACCGACAATGGCAAAATGCTCGGATTATTGATGATGAAGGAGTTTTACTCGGGTATGGACAATGTGCGCGCCCAATTACGTCAACCACTTGCTGAAGCGGATATGTGATCCTGTGATCAACCACCAAAGGCCGTGTTAATCACGGCCTTTTTGTTATACTCAAGGTTCTTTTTCACTACACTTTTTTAGGTGAGTTGCATGGCTAATATTCTTTTGCTTGCCAATATTAATTGTGATCGCATTCTAATGCTTGATAAACCCTTACAAACCGGTGGTCGATTTCATTATCAAGACGGTGGGTTACGTTTAGGCGGTGGCGGCGCGAACACTGGCTTAGGTTTAGTATGGGCCCAGCACAATGTGTCATTGGTGAGTGAGGTTGGCAGTGATGATATTGGCGATTGGATTTTAGCTAAGGCCAGCACTTTAGGGCTTGATTGTCGCTTAGTGCATCGTTTTAATGGCAATACGTGTGAGATGCTATTGGTGATGACCCCGGATGGTGAACGCACCATTATTCGCCCTCAGCGACCTATTTTTGAACTGCCAGTGCCGCCTAAATGGCATCATTGGGATGCCTTTTATATTAACTCTTCGGCAAAAGGTGCTGGTGTTTGGGCGGCAAATGCTATTGCATCCAATCCTAACTGCAAAGTGATATCTCAACTGGCGAAAGATGAACGTAACCGTCCTTGTCATGTACTCATCGCGTCGATTACCGACATGCAAGGGCGCTGTAATCAAGACCCATGGCTATTTGCTTACGCGATTGCGGGTGATGCATTGGAGTACTTTATTGTCACCGATGGTGACCAGGGGGCTATGGTGTACAGTGCCGACGATGAACAACATGTGCCCGCGGTTATTGCTGACGTTATTGACACCACAGGGGCCGGCGATGCTTATGCTGCTGGGGTTATTCATGGTTTATGTCAGCAGATGTCAATTATCGATGCGATGCATGAAGGCGCTTTGTGGGCCTCATTTGCCGTTGCCACCCAAAGCTCAATTCCTGGCGAGGCCTTAAAACAGTACTTAAGTTAACGGCTATGAGTAATGATTAACTTTGAGGATGAATAAATGTCTATGCACATGACTAAAATAGTCTTCGATTGTCATTTTAGTGTCATTGTTAGCGCTTACGATAAGCCCGTCTAAACAACTTTTATAGTGTCGGATGGTTAAGATCATTTTTCACTATGTTTTTAAGTATTATCTCCCATTATATTTATGGCCTTACTCTTCCCCAGTAAGGCTTTTTTTTGTCTGAAAATTGGGTATATTGGCACTCTGTAATCATGTTTAAGCAAGGACCCGCTGGATGAGTAAGCTATGGGTGAAAAGTATTTCTGGGTTATATTTAGGTGACCAAGTGCAAATGCATAATGGTGTTGCCAGTTGTATTAACCAAAAACATATCGCTAAGCAGTTGACCGTGCAATTTGATCGAGTTATCGGTAATAGCGAGGCTGATCCTAAGCATCATGGCGGCCTCGATAGAGTGCTGCATCATTTCCCGCGAGAGCATTATGGTCAGTACCGTCGCTGGGATTTAATGTCGACCTTTTTTGATGCACCTTCAATGGGTGAGAATATCAGTACTGTCGGCCTTAATGAGGCGCAAGTTTATATTGGTGATATAGTCCAAATTGGCGATGTGACATTACAAGTTACCCAGCCGCGATCACCTTGTTTTAAACTCAACTTGCAATTTGGTCACCCTAAATTTGCTTTAGCAATGCAAGAAAGTCGCATGTGTGGCTGGTTTTACCGAGTGCTATCGGAAGGCGATATTAATCCGAATGACAGTATTGTTTTGTTAGAAAGAAAAACGGATATCAGTGTAGCTAAAGCGATGCAGATATATTTTTTAGCAGAATTTGATGCTGCGCAATATCAGATACTGCTTGAATGTGAAGGTTTAGCGCAAACTTGGGTTAACTCATTACAGCGCCGACTTGATCAACAAAGTATAGAAGATTGGGCGATGCGCTTGTATGGCAATGTCAGTTAGTTAACCATAATATTATAAGAAATCTTGATAAGGAATATCACATGACCGAACTAACAGACACATTATCCAAAGACGCTAAAAATATGGGATTATTAGTACATGCCGCCAGTTTTGTCGGTTATATTTTCCCTCTGGGCAGTGTTCTTGGGCCGTTAATTATCTGGTTAATGAAGCGAGACGAGTTTGAGTTTGTAAACCAATGCGGAAAGAACTGCATTAATTTCAAACTAAGTTTAATGATTTATGCCTTAGTGTCTGGGATATTGATTTTTATTGGTGTGGGCGTATTACTACTGGCAGCGTTAGCATTACTCGACATTGTTTGTACCATTATCGCAATGGTGAAAGCCAGCGATGGCAAAGCTTATCAGTATCCACTGACTATTCGGTTTCTGAAATAACTAGCATGATAAATATATCGTGATCGGCAACAGCCATGAGCATAAAAAACGCCACTCAAATGAGTGGCGTTTTGTTAAAACGATTTATCGCATTTACACTTTAAAACGAGCAACTAGGGTATCTAGTCGAGTGGCTAATTGGTTCAATGATTCACTTGCATGTGCAGCGGCATGAGCTGTTTCTGCGGTACGTTGAGTAATATCGTTGATTTCAGTCACATTACGATTAATGTCTTCAACCACAGTTGATTGCTCTTCCGTCGCGGCTGCAACTTGTATGTTCATATCGCTAATCAGTGCAATACGTTCACTAATGCCGCTTAATGACTGGCTCGCTTCATCAACAGCTGTAACACCCTCATGCGAGCGGCTGCGCGATTGTTCCATAGCACTGACTGCTCGCGTCGTTTCTGATTGAAGTTTATCAATCATAGTTTGTACTTCGTTAGTCGAAGCTGCCGTACGAGAAGCTAAGTTACGGACTTCGTCTGCAACAACAGCAAAGCCTCGTCCTGCTTCACCGGCTCGAGCCGCTTCAATTGCCGCGTTCAGTGCCAATAAGTTAGTTTGCTCTGAAATTGCACGAATAACATCTAAAATACTGCCAATCGATTTAGTGTGCGTCGCTAATGATTCAATCACGTCACCGACTTGTTCGACGTCTTTAGATAGTTGATTAATGGTTTCACGTGCCCGTGTTACGACTTTCTGACCTTCAATTGATTCCGCATCTGCATCGCGGGCTGTGACTGCGGCTTGAGCAGCGTTAGTTGCAATTTCATTAACCGTAGCGCCCATTTCGTTAATTGCGGTAACCACCATAATCGTACGGTCTTTTTGTAACTGGCTGTCATCTAACGTCTGGTGTGACTGATTTGATACATCAATAGCAGATAAACCTAGCTGTTGGCTTGTGCTGGCAACTTCCAGGACCGTATCTTGGATCTTACTGATAAAGCTATTAAAACCACGAGCAAGCTGAGCAATTTCATCATCACCATTAACGGGTAGTCTTTGACGTAAATCGCCTTCGCCTTCACCAATGTTGCGAAATAGCTCGGCAATATGAGCAATAGGGCGGCTGACGGAACCTGCAACCGCAATCGAGATGGCTATAAATACCACTGCAATAAGAATGGTCCATATTAAGATCTGATAAGCGGACTCTTGTAGTAAGGCAAAGACTTCAGCTTCAGGCACTTGAGCCACTAGATACCAATCCATCGATTCAATATAGCTACTGGCAATCAACATGTGTTGGCCATCAACTTCTGCTTTAACTAAGTTAAAGTCACTTTTATTTAGCAGTTGGTTAGTATTGGCATTAGGGTATAAAGTGCTGAGCTTAGCCTTACCTACTTTATTGGTATCTCGATATAGTTTTACGTCACCTTTAGCATCCACTAAAAAGACAAATCCAGTGTCTTCAATTTTGAATGAATCTAATAAGTTAACCATATCATCTAGTGATTTAGCTAAGCCAACAAGCCCACGACCATTTGGCTGCTGATAGTTAATAAACAGTTTGACTTCACCATTGGCTTCGGTAAAAACATTGAGCATGCGCTCTTGTTTACTGTCGCGGTAATCAAAAAACCAACCGTCTTGCTCAGGGGTTAATACCCGTAAAAAGCCGTCTTGTGTATAGTAAGCTGCGGTTTCGCGATCGGCGTAAGACGCTTGAGCTAAGCCGTACTGATTTTTTAGGTCATTTAATTGTGCGATGACTAGGCTTTCTTGGTCCGCTGGGCGACCATTTTGGAGCCAGCCAAGCAACATTCTGCTATTGGCTAGTTGCTCCGCGGCATTCATTAAACTGCTAATTTGCAGGTCTACGTCATTGCGGATTTGCATGACTATGCTTGGCATTTCTGAATTAAGCATACGCTGCTCGACGATTTGCTTCGCACTGCGTTGACTCAGTAATCCGACTAATATTGTTGATAGCAGTACAGCAACTGTCACTGTCAGCAATATTTTTTGTTTAATGGTAAGGGTATTAAATGTGCTCATCTACAACAGCCTCTTGGGGTATATCTATGATATATCGGACACAATGCCAATAAATTGATAGTTATTTTGCTCTTAAGTTAATTAAGTAAACAAAATAGTCTTTTTGCGTAGGTTGTTCTGATTTTATGTGAGTAATAATAGTCTATAAAACAAAAAAAACGCACCTATATTTAAGTGCGTTTTTCGGCGGAGCTAATATTTTAACTATTGGTTAGCTTACATATTTGGGTAGTTTGGCCCACCGCCGCCTTCTGGAGTGACCCAGGTAATATTTTGGCTCGGATCTTTGATGTCACATGTTTTGCAATGAATACAATTCTGAGCATTTATCACAAATTTTTTGTCGCCGGCTTCTTCAATCACTTCATATACGCCAGCAGGGCAGTATCGTTGCGCGGGTTCATCAAATTTAACTAAGTTGACCGAAATCGGAATACTTTGGTCTTTAAGGTGTAAATGGCACAGTTGATCTTCTTCGTGATAAGTATTCGACAGGTATACTGAAGACAGCTTATCGAAACTTAATTTACCGTCAGGTTTAGGATAATCAATCTTATTGTAATCACTGGCTAGGCCTAAAGTTGCGTAATCAGGGGTGGTATCCCTAAAGGTCAGCGGAAATTTACCACCAAACCAATTTTGGTCAATGTAATTAAAAGCGCCACCGACTATGGTGCCAAACTTATGTAATGCAGGACCAAAATTACGAGATTGATACAGTTCATCGTGCAGCCAGCTTTCTTCAAAACGTTGTTGGAAGCAATCGAGATCTTTACCACCTTCGATACCAGCCATCAAGCCTTCGCCTAACACTTTGGCTGCGATGATCCCACTCTTGATCGCGGTATGGGTGCCCTTAATTTTAGCAAAGTTAAGTGTGCCTGCATTACAGCCAATAATTAACCCTCCAGGGAAGCTCATTTTAGGCAGTGAATTTAAACCACCTTTAGCAATGGCACGTGCACCATAAGTTAAGCGCTCACCGCCAGTTAATGTTTTGGCAATCACTGGGTGAGTTTTATAACGTTGAAATTCATCAAATGGGCTGAGGTGAGGGTTTTGGTAATTTAAATCAATAATTAACCCCACTGCAACTTGGTTGTCTTCCATATGATATAGGAATCCCCCTCCAGATGAACCATTCACTAGAGGCCAACCGCCGGTGTGAACGACTTTACCTTGTTGGTGTTGTTCAGCAGGGATTTTCCAAATTTCTTTAAAACCTAAGCCATAATGCTGCGGTGTTTTACCATTGTCTAAATGGTATTTTTGGATCAGCTGTTTACCTAAGTGACCCCGACAACCTTCTGAAAAAACGGTGTATTTAGCATGTAATTCCATGCCTGGCATGTAGCTGTCTTTGTGTTGACCATTTTCGCCAACGCCCATGTCACCAATTAAAATACCTTTGACACTATTGTCTTCATTAAACAGTAATTCACTGGCGGCAAACCCGGGGAAAATTTCTACGCCAAGTGCTTCAGCTCTATTGGCTAACCAACGGGCTAAGTTACCGACACTAATAATGTAATTACCATCGTTGTGCATGGTTTTAGGCACAAAGCTGTTTGGTATTAAGCGCGATTTATTCTCTGAGTTAAGCAGATAAATTTCGTCATGAGTGACTTTAGTCGTTAGCGGGATATCAGATTCACGCCAATCATTAAATAATTCGTCCAATACATCCGCTTCAAATACCGCTCCCGATAAAATATGTGCGCCAACCTCAGAGCCTTTTTCTACCACGCAAACGGTGATTTCCTTGTCGGCATCTTTAGATATTTGCATTAAACGACAAGCTGTTGCTAAACCTGCAGGGCCAGCACCGACTATTACTACGTCGAACTCCATTGACTCGCGTTCCATGTTGTCACCTTTCAAAGTTTCCCGTTCATCGCGGGTTTATTGTTTTTCTACAACGATAACTAAACGATCGTTTATCTTTTTAGTTACCTTACCGCAAAATTCACTTTTGTCACAGTAGCAAACATAATCTTGTCAGGGTGAGACGAGTCACAAATAGTTAACGATATAATCTTTTTCATTAAGATATTCACTAAAGGGGTATTTGTTAAAAGGCAATTAGGCCTATAATTGGATCTGACGGTTCTCCGAGCTTTGTGTCCTAAGTCAATGATATGGGCAGTTAGCCGTGGTAATTTTGCCACCGGGGTGAGTAAAGAAATGCATTCACCTCCCACACTTGGAAAGGTTAACATGTCCCAATTACAAGATAGTTTTGGTCGAAGGTTTCACTATTTACGAATGTCAGTCACTGACGTTTGTAACTTCAAATGTTCCTATTGTTTGCCAGATGGGTATAAACCCGATGGCAAACCGAGCTTTTTAACCCTCAATGAGATTGAAAATCTTGTTGCAGGCTTTGGCGCCGTTGGCACTCAAAAAGTTCGTATCACTGGTGGTGAGCCCACTCTGCGCAAAGATTTCACTGATATTGTGCGGATTGTTGCGGCGAATCCCAATATTAATACCGTAGCAATGACCACCAATGGTTATCGTTTACAGCAGAATGCTAAAGAATGGTATGAAGCTGGTTTACGGCGTATTAATGTTTCCGTTGATAGCTTAGATCCTAAAATGTTTTATCAAATTACCGGCGAAAATAAGTTTGATCTTGTTATGCGCGGTATTGATGCTGCATTGGAAGCGGGTTTTGAGCGGGTTAAAGTCAACGCCGTATTACTTAAAGGCTTAAACGATAAAGATTTACCACGGTTTTTACAGTGGATTAAACATATACCTATTGATTTACGCTTTATTGAGTTAATGGAAACGGGCTTGGGTCGCGACTACTTTAATGCGCATCATTTAGCTGGCGTTGATATCAAAAAACAACTTGAGCAGCAAGGCTGGTTATACGATTTACCGAGCGTTGATGATGGTCCTGCACAGAACTTTAGTCATGCCGACTACCAAGGTCGTATTGGGCTAATTATGCCCTATGCTAAAAACTTCTGTGCCAGCTGCAATCGCTTGCGCGTATCTGCCAAAGGTAAATTACATTTATGCTTATTTACTGAAAATGGCCTAGATTTGCGCGATTTATTGCAAGACACTTCACAGCAAGATGAGTTAATCACTCGGTTACACGGTCAATTAGCGCAGAAAAAAGAAACCCATTATCTACATCAAGGTATTACCGGTGTGACTCAGCATCTTGCCTCTATTGGTGGTTAAGCGGTTATTGAGCTAAACCGACTGATGCGGACATTTTTGTGACGCTCAGTCGATAGACATTGAATTTTTATTAAGGCAGTAGCAGCATGAGCAATCGTTTTACCCATATTAACGCCGATGGCAATGCCCATATGGTTGATGTCACTGAAAAAGCCGTCACTGAGCGCGAAGCCCGCGCAGAAGCCTTTATTGATATGGCTCCCACTACCTTAGCGATGATTATGAATGGCAGCCATCACAAAGGTGATGTGTTTGCTACCGCACGTATTGCTGGTATTCAAGCGGCTAAAAAAACTGCTGATTTAATACCTTTATGTCATCCGTTAATGCTGACTAAAGTGGAAGTTGAGCTTGAAGCTCAGCCTGAGCACAATCGTGTGCGCATTACCAGTTTATGTAAGCTATCGGGTAAAACTGGTGTAGAAATGGAAGCGCTAACGGCTGCTTCTGTCGCCGCCTTAACCATTTACGATATGTGTAAGGCTGTACAAAAAGACATGATTATTTCTCAAGTTCGTTTGCTTGAAAAACGCGGCGGTAAATCTGGCCATTTTCAAGCTTAAGCTGCCTTATATGAGCTAACGTTCATCCAGTATGTTTTATGAATAAATGCATTGAGAGACCACTATGATCCAAGTGTTATTTTTTGCGCAAATTCGCGAGTTACTCGATACCGCTAAAGTCGAACACAGTGCCGACAATATAGACACCGCCGAAGCATTACGCGCTGCGCTTGCTGCCACTGATGATAAGTGGGCTAAAGTGTTGGCATCAGACAAATTGCTGGTGGCGATTAATCAAACCATGAGCCAATGGGATTCGCCTGTAAATGACGGTGATGAAGTGGCCTTTTTCCCTCCGGTCACAGGAGGGTAATATGGAACAGAGCAATCAAATTATTGTCCGTGTGCATGCTGAAGATTTTAGCGTTGCCGATGAGTATGCGCTCTTGGCTTGCGATAATCAGGATGGTGCAGTAGTCAATTTTGTTGGCAAAGTTCGTGACTTTAATGATGGCTGCGCCGTAACCGATCTAACCCTAGAGCATTATCCTGGAATGACAGAGTCGGTTTTATTACAGATTAGCCAGCAGGCTTGTGAGCGGTGGCCGTTAAACAAAGTGACCATTATTCATCGAGTGGGTACGCTAACACTTGGTGAGCAAATAGTCTTTATCGGTGTCACCAGTGCCCATCGTAAAGCCGCTTTTGCAGCGTGTGAGTTTTTAATCGACTTCTTAAAAACCAAAGCCCCTTTTTGGAAACTGGAAGCGGGCGATACTGGCAGTAAGTGGGTTGAAGCGCGTGATAGCGATCAACAAGCGGCTCAAATGTGGAAAAAGTAATATTGTTCCGTATTACTGGTATACAGTAAGGATAATCTCTCAATGCCTTTCATTAATAGCATTACTCCAATTTTTTGTCGGCTGGTAAAGTATATTAACGCAAGTGGTATGGCGGCGTTACTGGCGACGGTGGGTGTGATTGGGTTCAGTTCCGCAAGCTTGGCCAGCGATGCTCCGGCCATTGCTGCAGCGGCTAATATTAAGTTTGCAGTAGATGAAATCGCGACGCGTTTTCAACAGCAAACAGGCTTGGAACTGCGGATTAGTTATGGTTCATCGGGTAATTTTATTACCCAAATTCAGCATGGCGCTCCATTTGAGATGATGCTCAGTGCTGATGAAGGTTATATTGATAAGTTACATCAAGCGGGCTTTACTCAAGACGAGGGCATTGTTTATGCCATCGGACGTTTAGCTCTTGCTGCTCCTAAGGCTTCGCCATTGATTTTAGACCCTGAGCTAGTGGGCTTAAGGCAGTTAATCGATGATGGAAAGCTATCTCGTTTCGCCATTGCCAATCCAGATCATGCACCTTATGGAGTGAGTGCCCGTGAAGTTCTCAAAGCAAAAGGTTTATGGGATGCACTCCAGCCGATGCTGATCTTAGGTGAGAATGCCGGACAAGCGACCCAATTTACCATTAGTGGTTCCACTCAAGGCGGTATAGTGCCGTTATCCTTGGTGTTAACACCTGAGTTTGCTAAGCGCGGTAACTACGTGATTATTCCAGACGTGTTATTTCAACCTCTTAATCAACGGATGGCATTGATGCCACAGGCATCTGAAACGGCCGAGCGATTCTATCAATACATGCAATCTAATGAGGCGCGGCAAGTGTTAACGCAATTTGGATTTAACTTACCTAAGCCTGTCGTTAAGCAGGGTGACTAATGGATTGGCAAGCGCTGTGGCTGTCGGTAAGATTAAGTTGTTTTACCGTTGTAGTGTTAATTCCGCTGGCCATAGTGGTTGGGCGATGGTTAGCGTACCGTCAGTTTAAGGGCAAGTCATTGCTTGAGGCTCTGATCATGGCACCATTAGTATTGCCCCCGACTGTTATTGGCTATTACTTATTGGTCGGTTTAGGCAATCAGAGCATGATTGGCCAGTGGGTTGAACAATTAACAGGTCAACAACTGGTGTTTCATTTCTCAGGGTTAGTCATAGCCTCTATTATTGTTAATATTCCCTTTGCTGTTCAGCCTATTCAACGTGCGTTTGAAACTATTCCTATCGATATTCGCGACGCTGCGGCTTGTTGTGGTATGAGCCGATTACGGATTTTTTTTCGAGTTGAGTTACCCATGATTTGGCCTGGTGTATTAACCGCCCTAGTACTGTGTTTCTCCCATGTGCTGGGTGAATTTGGTGTGGTGTTAATGCTGGGCGGTAACATTGCGGGTGAAACTAAAACTATCTCAATAGCCATTTATGATAGTGTGCAGGCATTCGATTTTGATTCGGCAGGGATGATGTCTTTAGTCTTATTGTTGTTTGCGGTAAGCGCATTAGCACTCACTACCAGTATGTCGAGGCGTTTAGGAGGGCATTATAATGCCTCGCCACGCTGATCTTACTTGTGATATTTCACAAACACTACCTATTCCATTAAAAGCGCATTTTAGTTGCCAAGCGGGTGAGGTCTTAGCGGTTGTTGGCCCATCGGGTGGTGGTAAAACAACACTACTGAGAATGATTGCTGGTTTGACATTACCGCAACAGGGGCAGATTCATTGTGGTGAACAGTTGTGGTTTGATGCACAACAGTCTATTTCACTCACACCACAGCAACGACATATTGGTTATATGCCGCAGCATTTTGGTTTGTTTCCGCATTTATCGTCGTTAGATAATGTCATTTCTGGGCTTGATCATGTGCCCAAAGCCTTAAGAAAGCAACGTGCACTAGATTGGTTGGAACGTGTCAATTTGCATGGATTACCTGATCGTTTACCCGCACAATTATCGGGTGGACAGCGCCAACGAGTTGCGCTTGCGCGAGCGCTGGCACGTGAGCCGGCTATTTTGTTATTAGATGAGCCCTTTTCTGCGGTAGATAAAGAAACTCGTGAGCGCTTATACATAGAGTTAGCGCGTTTGAAGCAACAACTATCCATACCGGTAATTATGGTAACCCATGATATTCACGAGGCCTTGTTACTGGCCGATAAAATGATATTAATTAGTCAGGGTAGGATGCTGCAACAAGGCAAGCCCTTTGAGGTGTTATCTCATCCTAATGATGAGGCGGTTGCGAGACAGATGGGCTTGAGAAATATTTTTGATGGCCAAGTTGTGTCACAAGATATTGAACGCAACATCACTCAGTTTACACTGGGTGATGAACTCATCGTCTGTGATAGCGCCCCCACATTAGAGATTGGTCAAGCTATTCGTTGGGTTATTCCCAATCAAGGGATTCGCTTTAATGCCATTAGCAGTGGTCGTCTGTGCAAGAGCATAAATAAGTTAGAGGTCTTCATTGAATCTGTATTGATAATGGGCGAATCCTCTCGGGTGATCGCATCAGTTGTTGGCATAGGGTCAATCATTAATGCTGATGTACCAACTCATTTAGTGCAAAAGTTATCAATCGCGGCAGGAGTGCAAACGACCATAGCGCTCAAGTCAGACCAAATTCATATTTTAAATATCAGAGACAGTTGATCTTTTAAGATGAATGCAGCCAGAAGGGGACGGCTAAACGATTTTTCCCTTTAGTTATAAGGTATTTTCTCAGAATGGCTAAGTGCCACAACTTATGTCGTATTAGAAACTGTTTATCTCGAACCCAATTTAGCCATCAATGTTCAACAGCCCTTTGTCTTAACTTGGATCGTTAATTTATTTTAAATAACTTTTTAGCTCAGTTTGCTGCGCCGATTAGCTTGTGAGACGCATCAGTGCCGAATAAGATAACACAGCCTACTATTGGCGCGAGTTTGATCACTCTATTCGATCTTTTATACTGATTTTATGTCATAAAATGGCGCTTCAGCATCATTTAAAATGGTATTTATGATCAATTATTAATCTTAGATTTCTTGGGACTTTGGCTGCTCTTAGGTAAAGTGGGCAGGTAATAGAATTTTCAATTATATAGAGGCTCGTGATGGTTCGGTTGCTGCTAGCAATATGCTTTCTTCCTTGTGTCGTGATGGCCACCCCATCTATGCATTCCTTATTGATAAATGGTAACTTTTTAAAGCCCATTTCTGTCATGGAGCAATTAGAACAACAAGATCAAGGTACAATTTGTGACTTTGATGTTGACGTTGAGGAAGGCTTGCTGGTATATAAAATTTCTATGGTTAACGTAGAAACCCACCGAATCAATAAATACGAATATCGTGCCTTAGACGGTATATTATTAACTGAAAAATCGTCTGCCTACGCAAGTGATGATACTGGTCAAGTTAATGCTGCTAAAATGCTCGAAGCTAAACATATGAAGTTTTCAGAATTAGTGACTCTTGCGATAGAAAATCAGCAAGGATATTTAACAAAGGCAGAATTGGACCACGATTTATCAATTAGTTATCTCGAATTAAAATTACTCAATCAAGATAGTAGAAGTACCATTGCTTTCGATATTGAAACTCTACGTCCTCTACCTCTGCTCAAATGGGATTAAAGACTCTATGACTATGCGTATTTTACTGGTTGAAGATGATGCTACTACATTAAAGTATGTAGCTGATGGATTTACTGCTCAGAAATATCAAGTCGACAGTGCGACGGATGGTCAGGAAGGTCTGACGTTAGCCAAACATAATCAATATGATTTATTGATCCTCGACCGTATGTTGCCTAAGTTAGATGGCTTAACGTTATTATCAGCTCTGCGTACCAGTGGCAACAAGACACCGGTACTTATTCTATCGGCCTTGAGCCATGTTGATGAACGCGTAAAAGGTTTACGTGCCGGTGGTGATGACTACATGACTAAGCCATTTGCGTTTGCAGAGCTATTAGTGCGTGCGGAAAAACTTGCTCAACGTAATGTGGTTGAACCTGCTGCCACTGATATTGAAGTGGGTAGTCTAAAAATGGAGTTATTAACCCGTAAAGTTACCCTTGATGACAGCGAGTTAATGCTACAACCCAAAGAATTCCAATTACTTAAATATCTAATGGAGCATCCTAATCAAGTCATTAGCCGCACATTACTATTTGAAGCAGTATGGGATTACCATTTTGATCCTCGTACTAACGTGATTGATGTGCACATTGCCAAGTTACGTCGCAAGTTTGAAGAGCTTGGGCATGGTGAGCTAATTGAAACCGTAAGAGGGGCTGGATATCGCCTTTGCAAAAGGCATTAAGCCTTACCAAAGTAGTGCGTGGCGGATCACGCTGATCTTCTCTACATTAGTAACAATATTGATTGTTATGTTGGTGCTTAGTCTCTATCGACAGCTAGTGATTGAGCAACAAAATCAGGTAGATAAACATCTTGCTGCAGAAATGCAACGTTATCAGCAGTTGGCTTTAACAGTCAATCGCCGTAGTTTTGCTGCTCAAATTCGTGCTGCCGATCCCAAAACAGCCTTGATTGCCTGGCGCAACAGCGTTGATATGGTCGGCGCACTGACTTTTTTACCTGAAAACATGCCGCAACTGCCTGAAACCAGAGATTTCCCTATTTTTACCGGCGGTCCAGATAAGCTGCATATTCTCACCGGTGGCCTAGTTATTACCCGTTATGGTCCAGTCCTTATTGCGACGCGAACTGATCAGTTAGCGGCACTAATTGAGAAATTCATTAATGCTGCTTTCTGGGCGGTGGCATTTACCTTAGGACTGACACTGGCATTAGGGTATATATTCTCAAAAGCCATTCTTAGACGACTGGTCGAATACAACCGCTTAAGTGAACAAATTGAAGCTGGACACTATGAGACGCGCTTGCCGGTAAGTGAAAGCCAAGATGAGTTTGATATGCTTGCGCGGCAATTTAATTTGGTGCTCGACACATTAGAGCAAAACTTGCGTGCGGTTCGGGGTGTAACCGATAATATTGCCCATGATTTACGAACCCCGTTGTCACACTTACGTATCGGGATTGAGCTATTATCGCAAAAACCTACCGCTGAACTTGCTGATGCCACCGCCGAGTTACTCGAAGAGTTAGATCACTGCTTGGGAACATTTGATGCCATGTTATCGTTAACTCGCATCGAAGAAGGCCAGCAAATGCTAGATTTACAGCCTGTGAGTTTGCAGCAAATCTGTCAAGATTTATTCGAAATGGCGGAAGTGATTGCCGAGAGTCGCGACCAAGTGCTGAAAATCAGCTTAGAAGATGATATTCAGGTTAATGGCGACAAGTATTTGCTGTTCCAAGCCTTGTTTAATCTGGTTGATAACGCGATCAAGTATTCCCCAGACGGTGCAACAATTAGCATTATCCAACAGGGGAAGCATATTCAAATTAGCGACAATGGCCCGGGTATTATTGACGAAGATAAAGAGCGAGTATTTGATCGCTTAGTCCGTTTAGACCCTAGTCGTCATTACAAAGGCACTGGGTTAGGTTTGTCGATGGTGAAGGCCATTCTATCGCGCCATAAAGCGACCATTTCACTACACGATAATAATCCGGGTTTGCTGGTGAGTATTCACTTTAAATAATAGTGCACTCGGCATTTAATCCTGGTTGGATAATTTATGTATCAACTGCTCAGTGATCAAACAGATTTTATTATTATCAGTAAGTCTGCCAATGTCCATTTTCACAGCCAAGATGGCACTGCTGGAGTGATTGCTCAGGCTGAGGCTGATTTAGGCTATAAGCTTTATCCGGTTCATCGCCTCGATACGCCTACATCTGGTTTATTGATTGTGGCTAAATCGCCACAAGCGGCCAATGTATTCACTCAGATGTTTACTCAGCATCAAGTACAAAAATATTATTTAGCCATTGCCTGTGGTAAGCCTAAAAAGAAGCAAGGTTGGATTATTGGCGATATGGCTAAGTCGCGTCGCAGCATGTATAAATTACTGCGAACCACTGATAACCCCGCAGTTACACAGTTTTTTAGTCAGAGCATTGCCCAAGGAATACGGCTGTACTTGCTCAAACCGCTCAGTGGTAAAACTCATCAATTACGAGTGGCTTTAGCCAGTATTGGCGTGCCTATTTTAGGCGATCAACTTTATGGTAATGAGCTCAGTGATAGGTGCTATTTGCATGCGTACAGTTTGCATTTTAGTTATCTAGATAAGACTTATGTTTTCCAACATGTGCCATCATTCGGAGAACACTTTCTATTGCCTCAATGCCAACAACTTATTGGTAATCAGTGGCAATCGCCGAGTGATTTGTCTTGGCCAAGTAAGTGATAGTTTTTTCTATTAATAAGAATATCGGTGCATTTCTATTACCCAAGTTGAGGTTTATCTAACCTGCTGTTGCAATACAGTTGCGGCCGGCTTTTTTTGCATCATACATGGCTTTGTCGGCTTGAGCTAAAATGTGCTTAATGGGTTTTTTGGGGGGACAATAGCGCAACCAATGCTTGCCGTTATACTAAGCCTCTCTTCACCAGTATCAATTACCAGTTCTGCAAGTTCTTGCTGACATCGTAAAGCCATTTCATGCGCCTGCGCTAGTGTGAACTAAATCTGCAAAAGGGCTCGTACTGACTATTGCCGGGTTGTGGAGATTATTTCACTGGCTTGCTCTATCGAGTCAAGCGAACAAATCGTATTACGCCCCCTACTTTTTGCGAGATACATAGCATCATCAGCTAGCTGTAATAGTTGTTCAATACTGAGGTGAGTTTTACAGGTCGCATAACCAATACTGAGGGTGGTGCTGATGTGTTTTTTTTGCCACACGATGACGCTTTCTTTGATTTTTTGTTGTATCTTTTCGGCCACAATTTGAGCCTCTTTTTTATCAGTTAACGGCAGTATGATGAGAAACTCCTCACCACCATAACGACAAATAAAATCGATTTTACGCAGTGTGTTTTGTAACGTTTCAGCTGTGTGCTTGAGCACTTTATCACCGGCTAAATGTCCATATGTATCATTGATACGTTTGAAATGGTCTAAGTCGAGTACCATTAAGCTATAAGCTAAATCATTTCGTAACCACAAGGCATCAACCTGCTTGAGTTTGTCCAGTAATGCATGCCTATTCCATAAGCCGGTTAATTGATCCTTGTTAGCTAACCGCGCCACTTTGAACACTAATCGAGCCAGAGCATTACCAAATAATACTAGATTAGTTAATAATAACAGTATGATATAGCTCCATAATACTAAGGGTGAGTTAAGTTTGTCGGCGGCAGAAATATGCGCAAGTTGTTGTGGAGAAAATAACAAAACAATTGCTCGGATGATAAATAATAAACCAATAGTAAAAAAGGGCACGTTAAGTAAGGCGGCATAATAAAGCGGTAAGTGTTTTTTTACTGCCCGAAAATTATCAATACCACTGAGGGAAATGAAGATAGCTGCAGTCATGCTCATCACAATGACTAAGTAAACGGCATAGATCACTGAGGGAGGTACTAACAGCATTAATAGTGCCGCAGTTGTCAGCAATATTAGATCAAAACGGTAGGATAAAGCTTGTTTAAATAAGTATTGGCAGCCCCAACGCACCAGAGCAAATCCCAAGAGTATTGTCATGTCAGCAACAAACCAGTATAAATAGTTAATTGCTTCAGTGCGTTGAGTGTAAAGTAAAATGCCGATAACAGTGAAAGTGTTAGCCGCAGCGAAGCACCAACTGGCTTTGGGTGCTATGCGTAATAGAGTGGCAAGCAATGTCCAAGCTATTGCACAGCTAAGCGCAATTAAGCTGAAAAATTGTACAAAAACAATACTCTGGCTATTTTCCATATGACTCATTACTATCGGGAAGAAGACGGTTCCATGATGCAATATCAATATACAAACAAAATAATAGGATAATTATTCTAGTTAACAACTTGTATCGTATACTCTTTTTATAATAGTTATAGCTAAATTAATCAATTTAAATAAGGCAACGAAAATGGATACTAATAAATTATTACTAGTGATTATTGCGATTTTGCTTCCACCTGTGGCGGTATTGCTCAAAAAAGGTATGGGCAAGGATTTATTAATTAATATCCTATTATGTATTTTCTTTTTTGTCCCCGGGCTTATTCATGCTTTGTGGGTAGTATTACAAGAGTAAAGGCTAGTATATGATGCCGCTGAGTCGCTGATAAGTTGGAATCGATAGGGTTTCAATCATTTTAAGATTATAATTGCTTGGTAGAAATGCTATTAAGTGACCAACATGAATCGTAAAAAGAAAATTAATCAAACCCTGAAAGCTAAAGCCAAGAAGGCCAATGCTAAACTCCATGCAGCCAATAAATCTCCTTATATTGCCAAAGCCGATCGCGAAAAGCTTATGCAAGCGCAATTGATAGCCGCGCCAACAGTAGGTTTAGCTGACAGTGAATCAAGTGATACAGATACTATCCAGTAGCATCTGTATCATGAACTCGCGATGTCGTTTCACTTACGCATGTACACCACAGATTTTACACTGGGGTTGTTTAGGCAAGCGCATTTGTCTAAATTCCATGGTCATGGCATCTATCATTAGCAACTTCCCAGTTAACGCTTGACCGATACCTGTGATGACTTTTATCGCTTCAGTTGCTTGAATGCAGCCTATCATGCCAACCACTGGAGCAAGAATACCCGCTTCGACGCAGGTTAATTGCTGCTCGCCAAATAAAGCGCTAAAACACTGATAACACGGGCTATCTTCTCGGTAGTCAAAGACGGTTACCGTGCCTTCCATTCTGATTGCAGCAGCAGATACTAAGGGGACTTTGTGCTCAAAACAACTTTTGTTGAGCTGTTCTCGAACAAGCATGTTGTCGGTGCAGTCAAGAATTAAGCTGTGCTGGCTTACCGAGGCATTTATCTCATTATCATCTAATTGCGCATTAATGGTATTGAGAGTAATCAATGGGTTTAGCTGCATCAATGCCTGTTTGGCAGACGCCACTTTCGGCTGACCAATATTGGCGTCATGGTGTAATACTTGGCGTTGTAGATTTGAAAGCTCCACCGTATCAAAATCAACTAAGGTGATTTCACCAACCCCCGCCACAGCAAGATATTGGCTTGCAGCACAACCTAAACCGCCAGCGCCAATAATTAACACCTTGGCAAGTTTAAGTTTTTCTTGGCCATCTATATCGATAGCTTTAATCGAAATCTGCCGGCTATAACGCAGCATTTCAGTGTCGGTCAGTATTTCTTGCTCAAGTGAGTCCATAATATTCCTAACACAACACGTTATTAAAAGGCTCTACAGTCACTTGGACACCCTTAGATGTGTCGCCTTGGAATTGATCTAATATTACAAAGCAATTAGCTAAGCTCATTGATGTCAGCATACCCGATCCTTGGCCACCTGTGATGGCCACTTCAAGCTCGCCCGCTTCATTGCGACTGAGTATGCCGCGTTGGTATTCGACTCTGCCAGGATGTTTACGTATATCCGTCAGTAACTTGGCTTGGCAAAATAAAGGCGTAACCGGTTTGAGTCCCTGCATCTTTTTCAAAATAGGTAATACGAGCTTATAAAAAGTCACCATCGAAGAGACCGGGTTACCGGGTAAACCACAGAAAATAGCATTATCTATTTTACCGAAAGCAAATGGTTTTCCTGGTTTAATGGCCAGTTTCCAAAAGGTGATTTTTCCTTCTTCAGATAAGATTTGTTTAGTAAAATCAGCGTCACCAACAGAGACACCGCCTGATGTGAGCACCATATCCGCTTGGCTAGCCGCTTCTTTAAATGCTCCGCGAATCGCTTCTTTATTGTCGGCTATTACGCCCAAATCAATCCATTCAACATTACTTTTACTCAGTAAGCCTTGGATTGAATAGCGGTTAGAATCATAAATCTGTCCTGGCGCCAATTCGCTTCCCACCGGGCGTAGTTCATCGCCAGTGGAAAAGAAGGCCACTTTTAATTTGCGTGTCACCCTTACTTGGCTGATACCAATGGTGGCGAGTACCCCCATTTCTGCCGCGCGGATAATGACACCACGGTGTAATACTTTTGTACCAGCCAGCAGTTCTTCACCGCGACAGCGCACATTGGCGCCTAAGCGATGTGGATGTTCAATACTAATCTGGTTTTGGTTTGCTTGAGTTTTTTCTTGCATTTGTACGGTATCAAAACCTGGGGGAATAGGAGCACCGGTCATAATGCGGATACAACTATTAGGTAGCACTTTGCCACTGAATGGGTGGCCTGCAAAAGAGCTACCCACTAATGTGAAAGTTGTTTTATCTTGTGATGTCGTTAAGTCTGCAAACCGAAATGCATAACCGTCCATAGAAGAGTTATCAAAAGGGGGTAAATCAATACTTGAGGACAGATCTTCGGCAAGAACCCTGTCGATAGCTTGGGTTAATGTTACCATTTCGGTATCTTGAGTTGCTTCAACTTGAGCTAAAAGTTGCTCAATCGCTTGATCGGGATGCAGCAATGTTGGTTGAGCGCAAGGGTCTTGATTACTAGACATCAGAACTTCCTTAATGAAATGCTAAAATACGAGATAGCGTATTTTGGCTGAAAAAATAGGTGTTTGCATTTTCATGGGGCTTAGTATGCCATGATGGCACAAGCGTTTTATGATCACACTTAAGGTTTTAAATTTTATGCCGAAAAATAACGCCAATGCTGGTTGGTACTTGTACATTATTCGCTGTGCAAATTCACATTTATATACAGGTATTACCACGGACATTGCGCGCCGCTTTGCTGAGCATCAAACAGGCAGTCCAAAAGCGGCTAAATATTTAAAAGGTAAAGGCCCGTTAACCCTGGTTTACCAAGAATCCTTAGCGGATCGAAGTGAGGCATCAAAACGCGAAAGTGCGATTAAAAAACTGTCTCGCCAGCAAAAGTTAGTGTTAATTGAACAGCATCAGCGACTAGGGCGTCACTCTACCAGCGATAACATGCTTGTAGAGTGACGAGCAGATTACTTAGATACCCTTAACACAGGATATTTCATGTATTGGTTATCATAATATGGGCTGCGTTCATAAAACCAACGGAGTCTTGCTTCACTGTCTTTGGCAAAATCAGGGTTCTTTAGTGCGAGATTGAATTCAGCTTGTAGGCCGGGATTCTCTTGTAACATTTTTGCCGCTAAAGGTTCAACCGCATAATCTTCAATGTATTCGGTGCGGGTGAAAATAGGATTAAAAAATCCCCAGTAAAAAAGTGAATCCTCGGCTTGTGGCTCGAGCAGCAGCATGGCTAAATCACCCAAAGGCTGGTCGGTTAGAATACGCACAGTACCAGCAGGAAGATCAGTAGTAACTTTGTGAATGGTCGTGTTGGCGGTGACTGTTTGATGGCCTTCGTAATCAGCACTAGAAAACATGGGCTCGTTGAATTGATATTGCTGTGCGGTTACTGTGGTGACTTGATTAAGACGCGTCATTCTGATGCCGTGTAAAGCGAGACGATCAATCACATCAGCCCACTGTGGTGGAATATAATACGCCACAGGACGCGTCACTGTCACAATCGGTTTGGTATTAGCCACAAGCGGTAAGTTTTTATATAACTTAGGTTCACCTGTCCAGCGTACTACTTTGTCGCCACTGATTGGGCTTTGCTCAATACGGTAATCAATACCTTTAAAGTCTCGCCCTTGTGCTAATGTTTGGTTTTCCCAGCTTAGTGTTAACTTGCTTGGATTTCGGTATTTATCTTCATTGATGGCAGATTTTAGCTTAGTGCTATTTTGGGCCACTGTTTTAAGGGTTTGTTCAAGCATGACATAGGTGCCAAGTACGCGTTGCTTGTAGGGCTTAAGGCTATGGTTTTCAATTAAAATGGTGGGTAAATGACGGGCATCGCCATAGCCATTGGAGAATCGTGGGCTAGGGTTCCAAAGTGATATACCTTTACTCATGTCGGTATTGTCGTTAGCAAAAACTAATGGACCAGGTATGTGGCCTTGTTCTGTTAAGGCTTGTTCTACCTCTGGACGATAAATAGTCTCTAGCCATTTAAAAATGCTCGGGCTGTAACCTTGAGCGAGGTTGTAGCCAAAGGTGACATCATATTGGTAGTCAATGCCATCGGTAACATGGACATCTATGTATAAATCTGGCTGCCAAATATTAATAGTGCGAATAAGGTGCTGCATTTCCAGTGCATCAGCTTTGGCATAATCACGGTTTAAATTAAGGTTTTTAGCCGTAGTACGCCAACCCATGTTCACAGGTCCACGCTGATTAACGCGGTTAAATTTGCTGCTGCGCTCGTGAGCATCAACACTGAAAATAGGGATAAACAGTAAGTTAACGTTTTCAAGTAACTCGCGTTTGTGGTTATGACTGATATCACGCAATAACATCATCCCAGCATCTTTCCCGTCAATTTCGCCAGCATGAATGCCCGCTTGCACTAGCACGGTCGCTTTACCATTATCACTCAATGCTTGCGCAGTTGATGCTCCATCTTGCGACGCAACAATCATCCATATATCTCGGCCTTGGGGACTTTTGCCGATACTAACCAGTTGTAATACATCGCTGCTGTCGACGAGTTTGTTTAACCATTGCACCGTATCATGATAGTTCGGGCTAGAAACGTAACCGTTTTGCTCAAATGGAGTGATCCATGGCTGATCTGCACTTAATAACAAGGTTTCACTTGCACCAGACCAAGGGTGAATTGGCGGCAGTATATTGTCGTTTTCAAAATGTGCAGTGTGCTCTGTTGCGACTATGGGCGTCGAAGATGCAGCATCATCAGCATGAGTGAAAGAAGAACAAATCAGTAACGGACTAACCATTAAACTTGCAAGCAAAAAGCGGCGCATGAATATCCCTGTAAATGGTGATGGTGTTGACATAATAACGGTAATAACATCATAGCATTGCCTATCAACAGTTTCAGTGGCTTTATGCTGTAATTTTACAGATAAAAAATCCCAACCGAAGTTGGGATTTTAGGCATGACATCGCATTATGTTAATTGCGAATTCTTGCTGGCTTATTTAGACGTTTGGGCCAGCATTTTTGATTGCTTCAGACACTTTATATTTAGCAAAGTTGTCACTGAACTCTTGTGCTAGTTGTTGTGCGTATTTGTCATAGTCAGCTTTATTTTCCCATGTATTAACTGGGTTGAGTAAAGCGGTATCTACACCCGATACACTAACAGGTACATTTAGGTTGAGTTTATCGATATGCACTGTGGCAACATCTTTTAATTCACCACTTACAATCGCGTCAACAATGGCGCGAGTGGTTGGAATATCAAAACGTTTGCCTACACCGTGTGGACCACCTGTCCAGCCGGTGTTAACAAGGTAAACTTGACTACCAAATGACTCAATGCGTTTCATTAGCAGCTCGGCATACACACCTGCAGGACGTGGGAAGAATGGTGCACCAAAGCATGTTGAGAACGTTGACTGGATAGCCGATGTTGAGCCCATTTCTGTTGAGCCCACTTTTGCGGTATAACCCGATAAGAAGTGATACGCTGCTTGCTCTTTGCTTAACACTGACACTGGCGGTAATACACCTGAGACATCACAGGTTAAAAACACAACGGCATGAGGTTCGGCACCACGATTATCTTCTTTACGCTGAGCGATATGCTCTAAAGGATAGGCTGCACGACTGTTTTCGGTCAGGCTAGTGTCTTTATAGTCAGGCACTCGCTGTTCATTCAGTACGACGTTTTCCAACACAGTTCCAAAACGAATCGCATCCCAAATCACTGGTTCATTTTTCTGGCTCAGGTCGATACATTTAGCATAACAACCACCTTCGATATTAAACACGCCACCCGGAGCCCAGCCGTGTTCATCATCACCAATTAAGAAGCGTTTTGGATCAGCGGATAGGGTTGTCTTACCTGTACCCGATAAACCGAAAAATAATGTGGTATCACCATCATGGCCAACATTGGCCGAGCAATGCATTGGTAATACACCTTTAGCAGGTAATAAGAAGTTCTGTACTGAGAACATCGACTTCTTCATTTCGCCAGCGTATTTTAAGCCCGCAAGCAGCACTTTTCTCTCGGCAAAGTTAAGAATAACCGCCGCGTCAGAATGGGTGCCATCACGATCAGGTTCACACACAAACCCAGGTGCATTGATAATTTGCCATGTGTCTTTGTTGCCACGATTAAAGCTTTCTGGCGCGATGAATAAGTTACGAGCAAACAGCTGATGCCAAGCATATTCAGTGGTTACACGCACTGGAATATAATGATCATCATCAGCGCCGACTTCAAGTTCAGACGTAAATAACTCTTTGTCTGCAAGGTAAGCTTCTACACGGCCCCATAATGCATCGAATTTACCCGCTTCAAATGGACGGTTTACTTTGCCCCATTCAATATCCGCTTCTGTATTTGCCTCTTTGACAATAAAACGGTCATTAGGCGAGCGACCTGTTCTTTCTCCTGTTTTGGCCACTAAGGCACCATTCGCGGTGAGCTGACCTTCTCCACGAAGAAGCGCTATTTCTACCAGCTGTGCTGTCGTAGGGTTAAGGTGAACGCGGTTAGATACATCCGCCATAGTGTTGATCTCCATGTCTTTTAGGTCGTGTTTCGCAGTGAATCGCTATTGGGGTTAGGTGTTCAAACTTAGCTTGATATTATTTTTTGCGCTGAGGCTATAAGCTAATGTCAGGGATTGTAACGCAAGTTAATGTTTTGGTAACGAACAGTTTGGTAATATTTTTGAAAGTTATTTTGTTTTGAGGGGGTTTTTAGTGATTTTAAAGGCAAAAAAAGCGCATTAAGCGCTTTTTTGTCATGGGTTACGTAGGTTGTAACGGTATGGATTACTGTTTTGACTGACTGCTATGGCTGCCCGAATATAGTGCGGCAATATCTATTGCGTCAAAAGCGTATTTTGCTGTGCAGTATTCGCAATCCATTTCGATTTTGCCATCTTCAGCCAAAATGGCCTCAACTTCATGTTGTGATAAGGTCTTGATAGCAGCGCCACTGCGTTCATATGAACAGCTACATTTAAAGGTAACATCAACAGGGTCAAATAAACGTACTTCTTCTTGATGATACAAGCGATGTAATACCTGTTCAGCATCCAGTGTGAATAGCTCTTCTGCTTTAATTGTAGCGGTCAATGCTGCTAAATGTTCAAAATCATCCGTTTGATCTGATTTCGATGGCAATACTTGCAGCAGCATACCTGCAGCTTGTTTGCCGTTAGCAAATAACTGAATTTGAGTCGGTAATTGCTCTGATTGATTAAAATATTCTTCTAAACATGCGGCTAGATTGACATGGTCTAGTGATACGATACCTTGATAACGTTCACCTTCATCAGGTGTTAAGGTGATCACCATGTAGCCTTTACCAAACATTTCCTGCAGGCTCGCATCATCTGCAATATCATCATTCCAACGGGCAACACCACGTAAAACTTGCTTATTGTTACCATTAATTACCGCTAAAGAAACCGGGCCATCGCCTTGTAACTGCACGCTAATATCGCCATTAAATTTAATGGTGGCGGTCAGTAATGATGTTGCCGCCATTAACTCACCAATTAGATGCTCTATTGCCACGGGATAAGTATGTGCAGAAAGCACTTCTTGGTAGCTATTTTCTAATTGGACTATTTCGCCACGCACATCGACGTTATCAAAAATGTAGCGATGTAAAATATCGTTGTTCATTTGTATTCTCTTACTCTTTGGGCGCTTAGTAGTCTTTAAAGCGCATAATCTGTCGTCTTTGTTTTTTATCCGGTTTATGATCTGGGGCCGGATTGTTCAATATATTTAACCGTCTTGCTTCAGCGTTTATAATCCGTTTACTGATGCTTTCTGGTGTTTCTTCGTATAGGGTTTGCGCTACATTGGCGCTTTGTCTATGACCAGATAATTGGATGACAAAAACCTCTTTATCATCATTACCTTGACGAAGACGGATTTTTGCACCGACTTCTGCATTCTTACTGGATTTAGTCCGTTGGCCGTTGTAATGTACTTTACCGCCATTGATCATGTCTTTTGCGATAGCGCGGGTTTTATAAAAACGTGCCGCCCATAACCATTTGTCGAGCCGAATAACGCTTTTTTCGGGCTGAGTTTGAGTCAAATGACCTCCAAAACAGGGATGATTTCACAGACTGAGTAACCTAACTGCCATACAATGTGTGTATTATCGTAATAGAGGGCAATATTATGGCT
This sequence comes from Shewanella vesiculosa, assembly GCF_009994065.1. NCBI lineage: Bacteria > Pseudomonadati > Pseudomonadota > Gammaproteobacteria > Alteromonadales > Shewanellaceae > Shewanella > Shewanella vesiculosa. Next base: position 24,280 of record NZ_JAACSD010000016.1, on the reverse strand, counting down.
CTTTTATGGTCGCAAAGTTAGCATATTTGATGGAGATTCGCCAATCGATATGCTCTGGGGTTGTCGCTTTATCCTGTGTGAGTTAGCATGACGACTTCACATATATTTAACGAATTTTATTAACAATTAGAACAGAGACCTGTACCAAGGCGTATAGAGGGTCCAATAACATATGGATTTATTAGATAAACTGATCACCAACGCAGCAAAAATACCGCATAAACGATTGAGTATGATTGTATTTTGGCTTGGATTGATCATTGTGTTGCTACTCGCAGCACAAATCACATGGAAGTTGATGCCAGTATCATCGCAATCTGCGGTGTGGCAACCATCCCCCATCTCTGCGGGCACTGCAAAGCGTATTGAGCTTGCCGGTGTGCGTGATCTATTTCTTTTTGGCCGCTTAGACAATAATAACGACAAGCCTAAAGTCGAAGTCGTAGAGCAAATAACAGATGCACCTAAAACAAACTTGTCAATTCAATTGACGGGAGTTGTTGCATCCACCGAGGAAGCTCAAGGCTTAGCCGTCATTGAATCAAGTGGTCAACAAGAAACGTATAGCTTAGGCGATAAAATTAAAGGTACTTCGGCTTCTTTAAAAGAGGTTTATGCTGACAGGATCATTATCAGTAACAGTGGCCGTTATGAAACCTTAATGCTTGATGGGCTTCAATACACCACACAAGGTGCGGCAAACACCCAGCTACAACAAGCTAAAGCTGATCAACAGGTCACTCGAGTTGATCGTCGCGATAATGAACGTTTTTCTGAAGATCTGTCTAATTCTCGTGACGAGTTGCTAGCAGACCCCAGTAAAATTACAGACTTTTTGGCTATTTCACCGGTACGTAATGGTGATGAATTAGCGGGTTACCGTTTAAACCCTGGCAAAGACGTCGCATTGTTTAAGCAAGCGGGTTTTCAGGCTAATGATTTAGCCAAATCAATAAATGGATTTGATCTGACCGATATGGGTCAGGCATTAGAAGTGATGGCACAATTGCCTGAGCTCACCGAAATGGCTGTCATGGTTGAGCGTGAAGGGCAGTTGGTCGAAATCATGTTTAGTTTGCCAGAATAATTTGGCGTTAGAGGATTGAGTAGAATGAATAATAAAGGGATCCGACATAAGATTATTGCTGGAATGCTGATGGGAGCTGCGATGATAGCAGCACCAAGTGCTTGGTCGGAACAATATGCCGCCAATTTTAAGGGCACTGACATTCAAGAATTTATTAATATTGTCGGTAAAAACCTCAATAAAACCATTATTGTAGATCCAACAGTACGTGGCAAAATTAATGTCCGCAGTTACGATTTACTCAATGATGATCAATATTACCAATTCTTCCTTAACGTACTTCAAGTGTATGGTTATGCAGTGGTTGAAATGGAAAACCATGTCATTAAAGTCATTAAAGACAAAGACGCCAAAATGGCTGCTATTCGCGTTGCCGATGACAAAGCTCCAGGTGTCGGCGATGAAATGGTTACCCGTATTGTGCCTTTATACAATTCTGAAGCTAAGCAGCTCGCACCATTACTTCGACAGTTAAATGATAATGCTGGTGGCGGTAACGTCGTCAACTATGACCAATCAAATGTACTAATGATTTCTGGCCGTGCTGCGGTAGTCAACAAGCTGGTAGAAATTGTTCGTAGAGTCGATAAGCAAGGCGATACAGATGTGCAAGTAGTGGCATTAGACTATGCCTCTGCAGGCGAGATAGTTCGTATTGTAGATACTCTTTACCGTTCCAGTGCTAATCAATCACAACTTCCAGGTCAAGCACCTAAAGTGGTCGCAGATGAACGCATGAATGCGGTTATTGTCAGCGGCGATGAGAAAAGCCGCCAGCGTGTGATTGAACTGATTAAGCGTCTCGATGCCGAACAAGCGAGTACAGGTAACACCAAAGTCCGTTATTTACGTTACGCCAAGGCAGAAGACTTAGTTGAAGTATTAACTGGTTTTGCACAAAATTTACAAGACAATAAAGAGGGCGCTAGTGCCCAGCAAGGCAACTCAAGTAAGCGTCGTAGTGATATCAATATTATGGCCCACAGTGACACTAACTCTTTGGTGATTAGTGCTGAGCCCGATCAACTGCGTACTATTGAAAGTGTGATTAATCAGCTTGATATTCGCCGTGCGCAAGTGCTCGTTGAAGCCATTATTGTTGAAATAGCCGAAGGCGACAACGTTGGTTTTGGCGTGCAATGGGGTAGCGAAGCGGGCGGGCTGACTCAGTTTAACAATATCGGTCCAACGATTGGTGAAGTGGGTGCTGGGGTCTGGGCTGCACGTAAAACCGATGGCACTAGCGTGACGACTATTGATGGTAATGGCAATCCAGTTACTACCACTAATCCAACCTCTGAAGGCGACTTTACGTTGATCGCGCAAGCACTCGGTAAAGTCAATGGTATGGCCTGGGGCGTGACGACAGGTAACTTTGCCGCGTTAATCCAAGCCGTTTCAAGTGATACTAATTCAAACGTATTAGCCACACCGTCGATTACTACGCTCGATAACCAAGAGGCGTCGTTTATAGTTGGTGATGAAGTGCCCATTATTACCGGTTCAACCTCAAGCTCTAATAATGACAACCCTTTCCAAACGGTAGAGCGAAAGGAAGTGGGGGTTAAGCTGAAAGTCGTACCGCAAATTAACGAAGGTTCATCGGTTAAATTAACTATCGAACAAGAAGTGTCGGGTGTTAATGGTAACACTGGCGTAGACATCAGTTTCTCTACACGCCGTTTAACCACTACTGTCATGGCAGATTCAGGCCAAATTGTCGTCTTGGGCGGTTTAATTAACGAAGAAGTTCAAGAAAGTATTCAAAAAGTTCCAATTCTTGGTGATATTCCTTTTATTGGTCATTTATTTAAGTCTTCTTCTAGCAAGAAAACCAAAAAGAATCTGATGATTTTCATCAAGCCCACTATTATCCGTGATGGCATTACAATGGAAGGTATTGCCGGGCGCAAATATAATTACTTCAGAGCATTGCAGATGGAACAACAAGCGCGTGGTATTAACTTAATGCCAAATACTCAAGTACCTGTATTAGATGAGTGGAACCAAGAAAATTATATACCGGACGACGTCAACGACATGCTTGATCGCTATAAAAGCGGCAAAGGATTGAGTACTGATATGCGTGATTCAGATCCCGCTTTACGTACCATCGATGAAAGCATGCAAAAGGACAAGGCTCAAAACAATGACTGATAGCGTGATAACTGAGCCATTAGCCCAAGTATCTAGTGACGTTGCCATGGAAGTGGTCGAAGGTGATGGGGTTTTTCATTCCAACAGTAAAGAACGTTTGCCGTTCGCCTTTTCACATCGCTTTCAATTAGTGTTAGCGAAAGATAACGATCAGCTTTGTCTTTTTTATACTGATAAAACGCCGCTCAGTGCCATGCTAGAAGTACGGCGCTATGCGGGTGTTGAGTTACCGTTGATTAAGCTAGAAGTGGCTAAGTTTGAGGCTAAATTAACTCAAGCATATCAAGCTAACTCCTCTGAAGCTCAACAGCTTATGGAAGATATCGGTAACGAGATGGACTTATTCACTCTGGCCGAAGAATTACCGCAAACCGAAGATTTGCTTGAAGGCGATGATGACGCACCAATTATTAAATTAATTAATGCGTTATTGTCTGAAGCCATTAAAGAAGAAGCCTCAGACATTCACATCGAAACCTATGAGAAACAATTAATTGTTCGTTTCCGTATTGATGGTGTGTTGAAAGAAGTATTAAAGCCAAATCGTAAGTTGTCATCTTTGTTGGTGTCGCGGATTAAAGTGATGGCGCGCTTAGATATTGCCGAAAAACGCCTCCCACAAGATGGACGTATTTCACTGCGTATTGCTGGTCGTGCTGTCGATGTGCGGGTATCAACTATGCCATCGAGTCATGGTGAGCGCGTAGTAATGCGTTTACTGGACAAAAATACCGGTAACTTAGACTTACAACAACTGGGTATGACACCAGGCATTCGTGAAAAATTCGATGAACTAATTCGTAAACCTCACGGAATTATTCTTGTTACAGGGCCTACCGGTTCTGGTAAAAGTACTACCTTGTATGCCGGGTTAACGGAAATTAATTCTAAAGATACTAATATTTTAACGGTTGAAGATCCGATTGAATATGAATTAGAGGGCGTTGGTCAAACTCAGGTCAATACTAAGGTCGACATGACTTTTGCTCGAGGATTACGCGCAATTTTACGTCAAGATCCCGATGTGGTGATGATTGGTGAAATTCGTGATTTAGAAACCGCGCAAATTGCGGTGCAAGCATCATTAACCGGTCACTTAGTGATTTCAACTTTACATACCAATACCGCATCAGGGGCTATTACCCGTTTGCAAGATATGGGGGTAGAACCCTTTCTAGTGTCATCTAGTTTGCTTGGCGTACTCGCTCAGCGTCTAATTCGTACATTATGCCCACAGTGTAAAGAAGCACATGAGCCAGATGAGCGTGAACGTGAGTTACTGGGTATTACTGCGAACGACACCCGTATTATTTATCGCGCTAAAGGGTGTAAGGCTTGTGGCCAAAATGGTTATCGAGGTCGAACCGGTATTCATGAGCTACTTATCGTTGATGACAATGTCCGCGAGTTAATTCATGGCGGCAGGGGCGAATTAGCCATTGAAAAATATGTGCGTAAATCGATTCCAAGTATCCGCCATGACGGTATGAGTAAAGTACTCTCCGGTGTGACCACCCTAGAAGAAGTATTGCGAGTGACACGCGAGGAGTAATCAATGGCGGCGTTTGAATACAAAGCCCTTGATAGCAAAGGCAAACAACAAAAAGGTGTGATTGAAGCTGATACGGCACGCCATGCAAGAAGCCAGCTGCGTGAGCAGCGTCTTATGCCACTGGAACTTCTGCCGGTTAACGAGAAAGAAGCTCGCTCACAGCGTGGTGGGTTTAATCTCGCGAACGTGTTTAAAAAACGTATATCTGTTGCCGAACTGGCCCTGATCACGCGCCAAATTGCGACACTGGTAGCTGCGGGCTTACCGATTGAAGAAGCACTAAAAGCGGTTGGACAACAGTCTGAAAAAGATCGTTTAGGCAGCATGATTATGGCGGTGCGATCTCGAGTGGTTGAGGGTTACACCTTAGCTGACTCAATGGCTGAATTTCCGCATGTGTTTGATGATTTATACCGTGCAATGGTGGCATCCGGTGAGAAATCAGGCCATCTAGAAGTGGTACTTAATCGTTTAGCTGATTACACCGAACGCCGTCAACAGCTCAAAACAAAGCTAACACAAGCCATGATATATCCCATCGTATTGACTGTGGTCGCCATTGGCGTGATAGCCGTGTTATTGGCGGCTGTAGTACCTAAGGTTGTTGGCCAATTTGAACATATGGGCCAAGAGTTACCTGGCACGACCCAGTTTTTAATACTCGCATCGGATTTTGTGCAGCATTGGGGCGTGGTGGTGGTACTGATTATCTTCGGTTGTATGATTGTGTTTCAGCGTATGCTGACTAATCCGCAACTGCGAATGAAATACGACACCGCCTTATTGCAAATGCCCGTTATTGGTAAAGTCAGTAAAGGATTAAATACCGCACGTTTTGCGCGTACATTAAGTATTTTGTCAGCAAGCTCAGTGCCGTTACTTGATGGTATGCGTATTGCCAGCGAAGTATTACAGAATGTCAAAGTGCGTGCCGCCGTTGATGAGGCGACGGCGCGAGTCCGCGAAGGAACTAGTTTGGGGGCTGCGTTGACTAATACTAAGCTATTCCCTGCAATGATGTTGTACATGATTGCGTCAGGGGAAAAAAGTGGTCAATTAGAGAATATGCTTGAACGGGCTGCTGATAACCAAGACCGAGAGTTTGAGTCTAACGTCAACATTGCTTTGGGGGTGTTTGAACCCATGCTAGTCGTGAGTATGGCATCGGTTGTATTATTTATTGTAATGGCTATTCTGCAGCCTATTTTAGAGTTAAACAACTTGATCAGCGGCTAGGACTAACCTTGACCTTGCTTGGGTAAACCAAGCTTAACACCGATTTTACGCATGAATATATAGACAATTTTTAGAGGAAGTAATCAATGCAACATAATAATAAACAACGTGGTTTCACCTTACTCGAAGTAATGGTGGTGATTGTTATTTTAGGTATTTTAGCGTCAATGGTTGTGCCGAATTTGATGGGGAACAAAGATAAAGCAGATCAACAAAAAGCGGTGTCAGATATTGTTGCGCTAGAAAATGCATTGGATATGTACAAGTTAGATAACAGTATTTACCCAACAACAGAGCAAGGGCTTGATGCTTTAGTGCAAAAGCCTAGCTCGTCGCCAGAGCCGCGTAATTTCCGCGAAGGTGGCTATGTTAAGCGTTTACCACAAGATCCATGGCGCAATGACTATTTACTTTTAAGCCCTGGTGAAAATGGCAAAATTGATATTTTCAGTGCTGGCCCAGACGGACAGCCAGGTTCTGAAGATGATATCGGAAGCTGGAATTTACAAGATTTTCAATAAAATGGCTCAACATCGTCAAGCCGGTTTCACTTTATTAGAAGTGTTAATTGTGGCATTGCTAATGGGTTTGGTTGCCTCAGCGGTAACCTTATCGATTAGTGTTGCTGGGCCGGAACAAATGCTCAAAAAACAGGCGCAACGTTTTATGTCTGCCACCGAGATGGTGCTAGATGAAAGTGTATTAAGTGGCCAGTTTATTGGGATTGTGATTGACGAAGATCAATATCAGTTTGTGTTCTACAAAGAAGGCAAATGGATGCCTGTTGATCAAGACCGGCTGTTATCGGCTAAAAAAATGGAGGCCGGTATTACCTTAGATGTGGTTATTGATGGCATGCCATTAGTTCAAGAAGACGAGCAAGATGAGTCGTGGTTTGATGAACCTTTTATCGATGAACCGAGCGAAGAAGAAAAAAAGAAACACCCTGAACCGCAAATTTTATTATTTCCCAGCGGTGAGATGACCCCCTTTGAGCTAGGTTTTAATACGGTTAATGATGACCTTCAGCCCGTTAATGTGCTGGTTGTTGGTGATGCGTTAGGCCGCTTAACATTAGGGCGTGTAGATGAGTAAATTCACAGCATATCGACGCCCGCTAAACCTAAGTAATAAGCGTTTATCGACTCGAAACCGTGGTATGACATTACTTGAAGTTATTGTTGCCCTAGCAGTGTTTTCTATTGCAGCAGTATCGGTCACCAAAAGTTTGGGTGAACAAATGGCGAATATGCCCATTTTAGAAGAGCGTACGTTAGCCCAATGGGTGGCCAGCAACCAAATGGTTGATGTGCGATTACCAGGTACTTTTCCAGACATTGGCCAAAAAACCGGTCAGTCAGAACTTGCAGGCCGTGAATGGTATTGGCGTCAAGAAGTGATTAAAACGACAGATGATAAGTTCAGGATGATCCGTATTAGCGTCAGTGACGATGATAAATTTAAGCGTGTTGTTGCCCAGGTGAGTAGTTATGTACATAACAAAGCCTAAGCATTCAAGCGGCTTTACGTTACTGGAAATGCTTATTGCGATTGCGATATTTGCCATGCTGGGGATTGCGGCTAACTCGGTATTGTCGGCGGTGATGAAAAATGATGAAGTGACCCAAGGGTTTGCGACTCGACTTAAGTCATTACAGCAAGGTTTTGGCGCGCTAGAACGTGATCTGGGCCAAATGGTGGCGCGTACACCGCGATCATTTGAAGGCGAACGTAACAATCGATTTTTCCAAGTTGGTGACAATATTCTCGACTCAGAAACCCAAGCATTGGTATTTTACCGTTTAGGCTGGTTAAACCCTGATGGCATGTTACCCAGAGGCAGTTTACAGTCGGTTGCCTATGTGGTTCAAAATGGTCGTCTAGAGCGCTGGTATTATCCTTATCCTGAACCCGTATCGGGTGCAGAGCCACTAAAAAGTGTGGTCATTGATCATGTGTTATCAATTGAGTATTCATTTTATATTGATGATAAATGGCAGAAACAAGTTGATGGAAGCGTAATGCCAAAAGGGATTGCGATGGAAATAGAATTAGAAGGTTTAGGTAAAATCCAGCGTCGATTTTTATTGCCCAAAGGTGCACCAGCGATTAAGTCTGATAAAGACGATCCTAACGATTCAAATAATAAAGAAGACAATAATAGCGAAACTGATCCTAAAATAGATAATGGGAAAAACTCATAATGGGTGGCCAAAAGCAGCGTGGTGTGGCGCTCATCGTGGTTATGTTGATTGTGGCTATGGTAGTGATTATCGCGACCAATATTACCAGTCGTAATCAGCTTTCTATGCGCCGAACGCTTAATTTAGCCCAATATGATCAGGCCTATTGGTATGCGCTTTCTGCCGAAGAGTTGGCGATGAAAGTGCTCAAGCAAGATTTTGAAGATTCAGAAGGTACAGTACATTTACAACAGTACTGGGCGCTAGCGAATGTGGCATTTCCGGCTGAATATGGTGAAATCGTCGGTGAAATACAAGATATGCGGGCATGTTTTAACATTAATGCTGTTGGGCAAGCATCAAAAGAGAATGACAATGGTCAGCCCAAAATGACCGTAGCCGCTAAACAGTTCCAATCGTTACTGATCAGTTTAGGTGTCGATGAGTTTGGTGCAGAGCAGCTGACGTATACTCTAAAAGACTATATTGACGAAGATACGTTATCTGGCCCATACGGGGCTGAGGATGCCGAATATGAGTCGCGTAACGTGCCATATCGTGCAGCCAATACCTTGATGCAACATCGAAGTGAGCTACGTGCTGTAATGGGCTTTAGCCAAAATGTTTATCTGAACATTTTGCCTTATGTGTGTGCAATACCGGGCGAAGATACCCAGTTATTGAATGTGAACACCATTAAAGTTGAGCAAGCCGCTTTACTCGCCGGGATGTTAGAAAATCAAATTTCAGTCAGTGAAGCTGAAAATATTATTAATAATCGCCCAGCTGATGGATATGAAAAAATTGATGACTTTTGGGAAAGTTCGTCTCTGAGTGGCATCAAATCAGAAGCGAACGTAAAGTCGAGTTTTGTGGTCGATAGCAAGTATTTTTTATTAAAAGCTGGCGCCAAAGTCGATAATGCAATATTTAGAATGGAAAGCGTACTTAAGCGCAATGGTAAAGATTTAGATGTGCTCACTAGGCAGTACGGTGGTCAACAATAATAACAAATTCATTGCGTAACAATACGTATTGAGATCGGTGGAGAATAACAGTGTCTGAACGGCTATTTATCCGGTTAGGAAAAACATCAGAACACCCATGTTCATGGCTGGTATGGTCTGAACAAGAGCAAGAAATTATCGCTTCTGGTGAGTTATCTTATGCTGCAAGTCTCAGCACTTTAGCTGATCGCGCGGGTAATCGTCCTGTTGATGTACTTGTGCCTGCGGCCAACATGACATTGACACAAATTATGTTACCCGAAAAAGGTCAACGCCAAGCATTAAAGGCATTGCCTTACATGCTTGAAGAATCATTAGCGACTAATGTCGATAACATGCACTTTGTGGTGGGCCCTCGTGAAGGTGAACTACTCAATGTGGCTGCGGTTGCGCATGAGCAAATGCAAACATGGCTTCAATGGTTGTATGATGCAGGCTTGAAAGTGAAACGCATCGTGCCAGATTGTTTAGCATTACCGTTAGATCAATGTCGTTGGGCAGCAATGAGTGTTGGTAGTGAATATTTAATCAGAACTTCAGAAGGCGGCGGTGTTAGCGTACCTAAAGCATGGGCTGAATTTGCATTACCGCAGTTATTAGCTCAAACGATGCTAAACCACACCGATGCAGATCCTCTTTTGGTAGCGGGTTATAGTGATGATATTGATTTTGTTGGCGTTACAGTTGAAGCCAAGCGTTTAGATTTACCCATGATGATATTAGCCAAGGGCATCTTAAATGCGCCAATGAACTTATTAAGTGGCATTTATAAACCTAAGAGTGAGTACAGCAAACAGCTATTAACCTGGAAAAATACTGCGATTGTGGTGGTGGTGGCGATTGTTTTAGCATTGACGAATAAAGGTTTAGCTATTCATCAACTTAATAAACATACCGCTGAGATAGAAGCTCAAAGCGAAATGCTTTTTAAACAATCTGTCCCTGGGGTTAATCGTATCGTTAATATGCGCTCACAAATGGGCAGTGAATTGCGCAGCATGCAAGGCCAAGGCGGTGGTGCAGTATTTTTTGAAATGCTAGATGGATTAAAGCCTGCATTTAGCAAGGTGCCAGAATTAAAACCCAATACTTTGCGTTATGAGGCCAATCGTAATGAATTACGGATGCAAGTGACTGCAAAAAATTATGCTCAAATCGATAAGTTTAAAGAGATTGTCATGAAAGACTACCTCCTCGAAGGTGGAGCCATGAACAGTAACGAAGAAAGCGTTACCAGTACGCTGACGTTAAGGATTAAATAACATGGAAAATATGCGTAGTTGGTGGCAAAGTTTAGCCATTAGAGAGCAACAGCTGGTTGGTTTTTGTGCCGCAATACTGGTGATCGGTATTTTTTATTGGGGCATTTGGACACCGATTTCCAATGCCCAAGAAACAGCAGAGCGCAATAATAGCGCCGCTCAACAAACGTTAAATTATGTAAAACAAACGGCCAATAAAATTGCTGGTCTGAAACAAGCGGGTGCACAAGCGAAAGTTCGCGGAAGTTTAAGTTCCATTGTTAATCAAACCGCTGGATTATATAAATTAGAGATCACGCGTATGCAGCCGCAAGGCGATAAGATCCAGCTATGGATGGATGATGTACCATTTGATGCGCTACTGGGTTACTTACATGACTTAGTCGAGCAAAAAGGGTTAACGTTAGACAGTGTTGATTTAACGGAATCAGACGTTGCTGGCTTTGTAAAAGTAAGACGTATTCAGCTTTCTCAGTAAGGGTTCTTTGTGAGTTTATTTTCAAAAATAGTCATTGGCGTCATTATTTACCTAGTGTTTTTATTGGTTTATTTACCAGCAAACTGGTTAGTCAGTATTGCTCCGTTACCCAATAATGTTGCCATCAGTGGTGCAGAAGGTACTCTTTGGCAAGGGCAAGCGTCCTTAGTTACCATCGACCAGCGCCAGATAGAGCAAGTCAGTTGGCAATTAAGTCCTTGGGGATTATTAGTTGGTAAAGCTGATATTGATTTTAAAATCGGCAATCGTGCTACGCCAGTGAGCGGTAAAGGCAGTATTAGTTGGTCATTTTCTGGACTGAGAGCAAACAATATTCGTTTTGACCTGCCGGATAGTTTTTTACTCGCAGGCGCTCGTTTACCATTTAAAACCCAAATTGATGGCGATGTAAGTTTAATGGTTGAAATCTTAGAGCAAGGTAAGCCATGGTGTGAGCAATTAAGCGGTAAATTATTTTTAAATAACACCAACGTTAAAAATCAATATGGTGTTTACCCTTTGGGTAACATCTCATTAGGATTGAGTTGTCTTGATGGCCAGTTAAAAATAGCCACAGATGAAACCCAAAACGTATTAGGCTTAACTGGGAGCGCTATTTTAGGCGAGTCAAACTTGGTTAAAGTCAGTGCTAAAATTAAACCGACAGATGCCCAACCTAAAGATTTACGTGAAGCGTTATCATTCTTGGGCCGACAAGATAGCCAAGGATATTATCCTATAAACTATCAAGGTGTTGTGCCTGGTTTATAATGTTTTGAGTAATGAAAAACTCACGTCTTGATATCACTATCAAGGCGTTTTTTTATATCAATGATAAGTCATCTATACATTTGGTTTATAAACCGACTTTGAGAGAACTCTGCTTTTATATGGTGATGATTCAATGTTATCGCGGGCTACAGCAATAAAAGTGCCGATGATAATAATTGGTAATCAGTAATCGCAGGAAAGTCATTAAAATCAATATGAGGTTTCTGGCTGTCTGGATTGCTAATTCCGAGTTGATAACCCACGCCTGCTTTTTTCGATGCAGCTAAAATCACTTCACTGTCATCAATAAATAAACACCGCGATGGATTTAAGTTAAATTTATCAAATGCATATTGCCAAAATTGCGGGTGTTCTTTGGGATAACCGCTTTCATGGCTAGACAGCATCAGGTCTAAACCTTGGTCTAAGTTGGTATGGATTAACTTAAGCGCTAAACTTTGCGGGTGTGCATTAGTTTGACGGCACAGATTGGTACACAGGTATGCATTTAGATTATCAATTTACTCGCAACTGGTCTGCAGGTTTAGGGATGGATTATATCGCTTTGGCACCTAACGATATATTGAGCTATCAATTCAATCTTCGCTATCAGTTCTAATTTTTAGTGGTTTTTATATCCTCTTATCAGCATGTTATTTCTAATGCTTAGATAAGAGGATATTTTTTATGTCGTTATTCTCTCTCTGTTTTGAGTCGTTATCAGCTTATATCATCACCATTTATCGCTGTGTAAGACGTTTTCTGCCGATAAAAACAGGTCACATTATTTTTGTGTTTGGTATAAGATTGAAGCTTGCGAAAACGACATCATTTGACGAGGCTTCAATGACACAGCGGCATAAAAAGCCGGAAATCCTGCATACCGAAATTGTTGCCAAAAGCCGACTGTTTCAAATTGAGCAGGTACACCTTAAGTTTTCTAATGGCGTAGAACGTCAATATGAAAGAATGAAAGGCGGTAGCAGAGGTGCTGTGATGATTGTGCCTATTCATCAAGGTAATTTATTATTAGCTAGCGAATATGCTGCCGGCACTGATAATTATGAACTAGGCTTTCCTAAAGGGTTGATCGATCCCGGTGAAACGGCAGTTGAAGCCGCCAATCGTGAGCTTCAAGAAGAAATTGGTTTTGGCAGTTATCAATTAACCCATCTAAAAGAGCTATCGCTTGCGCCAGGCTACTTTTCCAGCAAAATGCATATTTTTGTTGCTGAAAAATTGTATCCTAGTCGTTTAGAAGGTGATGAACCTGAACCGATTGACGTGATCCCTTGGCCACTATCTGATTGGCAGCTATTACTCGATAATGTCGACTTTTCAGAGTCTCGCAGTGTGAGCGCACTTTTTTTAACTCAGCAATATTTGAATATATCAATGCATAACCTTACCGATGAAAATAGTTGAGGGTGAATTTTGCTAACTAATGAGTCAATTCATTTGGTGTATTAATTCTGCATATAACCATACATACAGTAGGCGATAGCCTTGTTTATAGGTGTCCTTGTCAGGTCATCCTTATCGAATCCAGCAATTGGAGTAGTAATGAAGCCAGAAGATGTAATCGAGCAAGTCATAGACATTGCAACGGAAGCTGGGCAAACGATTCGCGAAATTTACCTCAAAGGTAACTTTAAACGCGAAACTAAGTCAGACAATACCCCTGTAACGTCTGCAGATTTAGCTGCCCACGATCTTATTTGTCGTAAGTTAGCTGAGCTAACTCCTGATATCCCCATCCTAAGTGAAGAAGCCGCTGATATTCCTTTGAGTGTCCGCGAAACGTGGAAGCGCTATTGGTTAGTTGATCCATTAGATGGCACTGGCGAATTTATTGCTGGAAGTGGTGATTTTTCTGTCATTATTGCTTTGGTGGAACATAACCGACCTATCATGGGAGTGGTCTATGTGCCGATGACTAAAGTGTGCTATTACGCTATTGCGGGCTTAGGTGCTTATAAGCGAGATGGTAAAAATGAGATCCGTATTACCAGTAAACAATTAACCGGTGATGAACCTGAGAATTTACGTTTGGCGGTCAGTCGTCGCCAAGATCCGCAATCGGTATTAAAGCTGCTTAACAAACCCAATCGTTGTGAGTTAGTGGTAATGGGTGGTGCAGCATTAAAAAGTTGTCTAGTTGCAGAAGGGCGTGCCGATTGCTATGTCCGTTTAGGGCCGACAGGTGAGTGGGATACTGGTGCTGCGCAGATTATTATTGAAGAAGCGGGTGGAGCCTTGATTGATATTAATTTACAGCCTTTGACCTATAATGAACGAGAAACACTTGAAAATCCAAACTTCATCGTAGTAGGTAGCGCTAATCTTCCGTGGGATATATTGTTAACTAATTAATTTATATGTTTTTTAATGGGTGTTGATTGGTTCTTTGGATGTGTTGTTTTTTCGAACAGGTGTTAATTTATTAGTAACATACTTAGCAACGATATCAGTAACAACATACAACGATAGTCATCCGAAACCATAAAATGCAACCATATGGTGTAAACACTGATGGCAGTGTGAGGTTTTATCCGTTAATACCAGTGTGCTTGCCACTACTGTGACTAGATTTAATTATACCCGCTCAGATACACACAAAAATGCCCTCATTTGAGGGCATTTTGTTTAAATGGTTGATTGATGACTATCTAACCATTGATGTATCGCTTGTCTGTCGCCTTGAAAGATAACTCTGTCGCGTTTCTTTTCAAGTTGATACAGATACATAGGATCATAATAAATATCGAGTAACAGGCTTATCCAGTCTAAATGTTTACTGGTATCATTTTGGTTTTGTTGCATATTAAGTGCATCGTCAACCAAGATCTGTAATTCTTGATGTTGTTTACCACCTAAACGTTTACGGATCCCTAATAAGCTTCGAGTCAAATAAGCTTTAAATGCATCGAAGCCAGCTTGTTCACCTAAAAGAGACACGTAATCAGCGAGTTTACTTTCTACATAGTCGTGGAGTAAACGCGGCAAACGTGCGTCTAATGGCTCATCAAGCAAAATAATATCAGCTTGTTGCATGGCATGGTAAAAACTGTGTGGTAGTGCAGAGCGACCAATCAGAATACTTTCATCTTCTAATAATAAATGACGATGATGCTGTTGTTGATGCGAGAGTAGTGCCACTGCTAAGGTATTTTCAAAGTTAATTTGGCTGGGTTGAGGGTCGATATTCTTACCAAAGCTCGATCCTCTATGATTAGCAATACCTTCAAGATCGACCGACTCATCTCGTTGATTAATCACTTCCGTTTTACCACTGCCGGTTATGCCGCTCAAGATAAGTACTTTAGAGTGACTGGGTGCTTGCTCAATAGTATTAATTAAAAAAGTACGCATGGCTTTATAACCCCCTTCAATATAAGGGATATGCATGCCAGATTCTTTAATCCATTGCTGGGATAATTTTGAGCGTAAGCCACCACGAAAACAATATAAATAACTGTCCGGATGTTGTGTCAACTGAGTGAGCCAAGCATCTATACGCTGTTGCTTAACATTACCTTTTACCAACTCATGACCTAATGCGATAGCAGCATCTTGGCCATGCTTTTTATAGCAAGTACCGACTTTTTCGCGCTCACTATCTTGCATTAATGGTAAATTAATCGAGTGACTAAAGGCTCCTTTAGTAAATTCAATGGGTGCACGTACGTCGATTAATGAACGATTTTCTAATAAAAGTCTGCCATATTCTGAGCTGGGGATGACCATGCTCATTAGCTTAATTCCACAAGGATATTGTGTCCGCTAGTATGAGGTTCATAGGTATTGAGCATGCCGATACAAATCGCTTCAATGCCATTGGTTTCTAATAATTGTGTCAGTTCATGTTCAGCCTCTGCACTGACACTAACTAATAACCCGCCACTAGTCTGTGGATCGCAGATAATGGCTTTTTGATGATCAGTTAAGGGCGGTAAATACTCACTGTAACTGTCAAAATTACGATGGGTCCCGCCTGGTATACAACCTAATGCAAGGTAGTCACTGACTTTAGCAAGAAGAGGGACTTTGGATAACACTAAGTTAGCTTTAAGTTGTGCGCCTTGGCAGACTTCAATCAAGTGGCCAGCAAGTCCAAATCCTGTTACGTCAGTTAGCGCGTTAACACCATCTATTTTAGCGATATCAACCCCTATCATATTGAGCTGACACATAGCATCAGGTGCAATTTGACTGTCTTCCTCTCGAAGTTTTTTCTGTTTTTGTGCGGTAGTCAGAATGCCAATACCAATGGGTTTAGTGAGGTACAAACGATCGCCTGCTTTAGCAGTATTATTTTGCTTTACTCGCTCAAGCGGAATTTGTCCTGTTACAGCTAAACCAAAAATCGGCTCTGGAGAATCAATACTGTGACCGCCAGCCAGCATAATACCTGCATCTGCACAGGCTTGGCGTCCACCATCAACAACTTGTTGGGCAATTTCTGCGGGTAATATATTAATAGGCCAACCTAAAATGGCAATTGCCATAATCGGAGTACCACCCATAGCGTATATGTCGCTTATGGCATTAGTGGCTGCAATTCGACCAAAGGTAAACGGATCATCCACAATAGGCATAAAGAAGTCTGTAGTACTGATAATGCCAGTTTGTTCGTTAAGCTTATAAACGGCAGCATCGTCACGAGTTTGATTACCAACTAATAAATTAGGATCAGTAAAGACGGGGAGTTGTGATGCAAGAATGGTACTTAACACTTTAGGAGAAATCTTACAGCCGCAGCCTGCGCCATGGCTATATTCGGTAAGTTTAATTGCTTGCTGAGACATATTGGTTGATCTTTGATGGCGTATTGAGCGGTAATTATAATCACTATTGGCCCAAATATCTTGTTTTTTAGCCGTTTATCAAATTTAGTCGACCATTTAAAATGGATAAAAATATTATTGTGAACGTTGTTTTTTATTTTGTTTGCTGTTAACTTACCTTCCAATCAAGATAACTGATGTTAGGTGATTACTTTGGCAAGACGTAAAGAACATACTCATGAGCAAATAAAGACTATGGCTATTGAAGCCGTCGTAATGCATCTGCAGCATGACAATATTGAAACGTTGAGTTTAAGGAAGGTGGCCAGTCTAATAGGCTATGTACCAAGTACACTGATTAATATATTTGGTAGTTATCATTATCTATTATTAGCGGTGTCAGAGCAGACATTAGCGCAGCTGGCCAACAAGTTATCGTTGGAGATGAATGATAATCCACTGTTGAATATTCAGCAGATGGCGACAATTTATAGTGAGTTTGCCTTGCAGAATCGGCGTTGTTTTCGTTTAGTATTTGAGTTAAGTATGCCCGATGATCAGCCTTTACCAATTGCGCATTTAAGCTTAATAAAGTCATTGTTTGGTCTAGTTGAATCACAATTATTACAATACTTTCCAGAGGCCGACAGCCAAAAAATTGAAATGATGAGCAGAGTATTGTGGGGCGCTATTCATGGGTTAACATCTTTAGCACTAGATGGTAAATTATTTGAGGAGCAATCGTGTTTACAGGACATGCTCATCAGTCATGTACAGAGTTATATCGCAGGAATGAGCATTAAAAAGGAATTTACATGTTACTAACGAAACGATTTTTCCCTTATTTTGCCACCTTATGTTTAGGTGCGTTAAATGATAACTTTTATAAGAATGTGTTGCTGTTATTGGTGACCTACAGCCAATTAAGTGCATTACCAATTGATGTTAATTTATTTGTTAACTTAGCGGCAGGGGTATTTATTTTACCGTTTTTTCTGTTTTCAGCCCATGCCGGTATCGTGGCCGATAATATGGATAAAGCAAAGCTGATAAGACGATTAAAGCTGTTAGAGTTAATCATCATGTCTACCGCCGCGATTGCGATCGTGACCCAAAGTTACATGATTATGTTAGTACTCCTGTTTTTAACTGGCAGTCAGTCGGCGTACTTTGGCCCAGTAAAGTATTCATTACTACCACAAGCACTTAGTGAACAAGAGTTGGTAAAAGGTAATGCGTTAGTTGAAATGGGTACCTTCTTATCGATTCTCATTGGGACGTTAAGCGCCGGCCTCGTAGTGTCAAACGAAAATGGTTTAGTTTGGGCCGCCATAACGGTAACCGTATTAGCCGTTGCAGGTTATCTTGCTAGTCGTGCTATACCTTCATTGCCCGCGCAAGGGGAGCTTAACCCTAATAAGTTCTCTCTGTTTTCTGGTACGTGGCGCTGCATCAATAAAGCTCGTGAAACCACTTCAATTTGGATGGCCATTTTAGCCATTAGTTGGTTTTGGTTTTTGGGTGCGACTTATCTGACTCAGTTTCCTAATTTTGCCAAATTGCATTTACATGCAGATGTCACGGTAGTGTCATTGTTATTAGCGCTTTTTTCTATTGGTATTGCCGTTGGTTCATTCGTGTGTGAACGTTTCTCTTTTGGCCATGTTGAGCTGGGACTATTACCGTTTGGGGTTTTGGGCCTGAGCGTATTCAGTTTTGATATGATCAGCGCCATTCCAACTGCATCGGTTGAATTGGGGTTTGTGTACAGTTTTGAAGCCTTCATTGCTAACGCCCAACATTATCGGTTGATGATTGATTTATTTCTGGTTGGTTTAAGTGGTGGTTTGTTTATTGTGCCCTTGTACGCTTTTATACAAACTCGTGCAGAGAAGCAAGAATGTGCTCAGGCGATTGCGGCAAATAATATTATCAATGCATTTTTTATGGTGGGGTCTGCCATATTATCTATGGTGCTATTAAGTGTATTCAATTGGAGCATACCTGAGTTGTTTACACTCATAGGTGCACTAAACCTTATTGTGCTGCTATATGTGTATTCACAAGTACCTGAGTTTACCCAACGTTTTATTAGTTACTTACTCAGTCATGTGATGTACCGGGTGAGAGTGTCTGGCCGAGAGCATATTCCATTGCAGGGGGCTGGCATTATTGTCAGTAATCATGTGAGTTATGTCGATGCTCTTATTATTATGGGCGCATCCACAAGGCCAATCCGGTTTGTGATGGATAAGTCGATTAGCGAGATCCCATTATTAAAGTATGTCTTTAGACATGCAGGCGTGATCCCGATTTGTTCACCTAAGAAGTGTGAGGCGACATACCTTAATGCGTTTGAACAGATACACCAAGCACTGGCTAATGATGAGTTGGTGTGTATTTTTCCTGAAGGCAGGTTAACCCCAGATGGAGATATAGGTGAGTTTAGACCTGGTATAGACAAAATATTACAACGTGATCCCGTTACTGTTATACCGTTAGCATTAACTGGATTGTGGGGATCTTATTTTAGCCATAAAGGCGGGCATGCGCTTACTACTTTACCTAAACGTTTTTGGTCTAAAGTCTCGGTAAGTATTGCGCCTTCCGTTGATGGCAGTCTCACCAATTGTAAAGTGTTGCAACAGCAGGTGACACAGCAATTTAATTAACACACTATGTTCGAGTTTAGTTGCTCAAAACAAAAAAGGTCACGCATATGCGTGACCTTTTGTATATTGTTAAAAACTTACGACGTATAAGCAGCTGTTAGGCTTTTCCAATTACGTTGTTGTTCAAGAAATTGGTTACGCAATAATTGTACTTGTTGTTTCAGATTGTGATCTGTAAGTTGCTTGCGTTTCGCCTCTAACAAGCTCTTTTTAGCTTGATAATAGTCAACTAAGTGTTGCTTCATCAGCTCATACTCTGCTTGAAAACTTTCTATAATTTCATCGCAGTTTGGTAAGTGAGCCACCTTATTTTGTGCTTGTAACAACTGCATTTGCAAACGTGCACTTTCAATACGCTCTTGCGACACTTTACGTAAATCAGTTGCCAAGCCAAACCAACTCATTAGTTTGATGAGCCATTTGGTTGGATCATAGTCCCACCACTTAATGCCATTACGATAATCATTTTCAAAAATGTGATGGAAGTTGTGATAGCCCTCGCCATATGTCAGCAATGCTAGAAAAGCATTATCTTTGGCGGAATTTTTATCTGTGTATGGTTGTTTACCCCAGATATGAGCTAATGAGTTGATAAAGAAGGTACAGTGATGTACTACCACCAAACGCAATAAGCCTGCCATGAGTACCATTGATAAAATATCGCCATTCAACCAGCCGATAAATGCAGGCAAAGCAATATTCATTAAAATCACTAAGGCTAAATAGTGCTTGTGTTGCCACATAACGATAGGGTCATTTTGTAAATCACGTACGTTGTTGTAGTCACTGTAACGGCTGGCTTGGTATTCGCGCAGCATCCAGCCTATGTGGCTGTACCAGAATCCCATTTTAGCGGAGTATGGGTCTTTATCATTATTATCAACATGTTTATGATGAATACGATGATCACTACACCAATGTAGTGCGCTGTTCTGTAATGCTAATGCTCCACCTAATGCATATAAAAATCGCACGGATGGGTGAGCTTTATAAGCTTTATGTGACCATAATCTGTGGTAACCCGCAGTAATCGATAGACCACTTGCGTAAGCGAAAACAACAAATGCAATCCATTCAATGCCATCAAAGCCATGGGTAAAACCACGCCAAGGGATTAATACCGCAGCGCCGATGAAAGTAATGGCAAATAACAAGGTATTAAGCCAAATGATTGGAGGTTTTTTCATTTAATAGGGTTCCAATAATAGGTTTAAATAAGTTGAGCGTACAATTGTACGCTAATTTAACTTGGGCGGCTAGTCATGGTCAAGCTTAACAGGGCTGTGTTTCTGTTTTAAAAACGGTATTATCGTTGAATTAATATTGACTGAATGGATTAGTAAATGGGTGTAAGAGCGCAACAAAAGGAAAAAACCCGTCGTGCATTAGTAGACGCAGCATTTAATCAACTTAGTGCAGAGCGAAGTTTTTCCAGCTTAAGCTTACGTGAAGTTGCGCGAGAAGCTGGTATTGCCCCCACATCATTCTATCGTCATTTTAAAGATATGAACGAGCTTGGCTTAACCATGGTTGATGAAGGTGGATTAACCTTACGGCAAATGATGCGAAAAGGTCGCCAACGTGCTGAGGCTGGTGGCAGTGTAATCCGTATTTCTGTTGACACTTTTATGGAAGTATTGGAATCAAATCCAAACGTGTTTCGAATATTGTTACATGAACGTTCTGGCACCTCTGCTGCATTTAGAGCTGCAGTTGAACGTGAAATTGAACATTTTATTTCTGAGCTTGCTCATTACACTGAAGCACAAGCTAAGCGCACACCTTTACTTGCGCGTGCTCAAGCTGAATCTTTAGTTATTTTAGTCTTTAATGCTGGAGCATCAGCGTTAGATTCAAAACGCAGCGAGCGAAGAGCTTTGGCTGACCAATTAGTGTTACAACTGCGTATGGTTGCTACTGGTGCTGAAGCTTTGCAGCATAAAATGGATAACCGAGCATAAACGATTACGATATAAACTCACTCTAAGCACATCAGAAACAAACAGGGCGCTAATCATTAGCGCCCTGTTTGGTTAATTTGCGTTACTTGCGTTCTAACAATACTCCCGACTCCATATGGTCGGTATAAGGAAATTGGTCAAATAACGCGAAGCGAGAAATTTTGTGGGTTTGGCTTAAGGTCTGTAAATTGTCATTGAGTGTTTCTGGGTTACAAGAGATATATAAAATCCGCTCATAACCTTGGATCAGCTTCAATGTTTCAGGATCAATGCCTGCACGTGGTGGGTCGACAAAAATCGTATTGCAATCGTAACTGTCTAAATCGATACCTTCTAAGCGTCTAAACTGACGTTTTTTAGCCATTGCATCACTAAAGTCTTCTGCTGACATCCGTATAATCTGAACATTATTTACTTGATTAATATCGATATTATATTGCGCTGCATCAACCGAAGGTTTTGCCAGCTCGGTTGCTAATACACGCTTAAAGTTTTGCGCTAATGCAATGGTAAAGTTGCCATTGCCACAATACAGTTCAAGTAAATCACCTTGGCTATTCTGAGTGACATCGATAGCCCACTCCAACATTTTTACCGATACTTTAGCGTTTGGCTGGGTAAAGCTATTTTCTATCTGCTTATAATGTAATTGCTTAGCATTGATTGTTAGCGTCTCGGTGACATAATCTTTGTCTAAATCGATTTTTTGCTTACGCGCACGGCCAATAATATTGACATTAAATTGAGCCGATAACTTTGCTTTCAAGAGCGTCGCCTGCTCACGCCATTCTTCATCAAGCTGGCGGTGATACAATAAAGACACTAATATTTCGCCACTCAAGGTCGATAAAAAATCAATTTGAAACAGCTTATAACGTAGCGCTGGATTGGGGATTAACTCCGCAATCAGCTCTGCCATCATTTCATTAATGATCACACCTGCGGGTAAATATTGATCGCAACGCACTTTTGCATTCAGTGCTTTATCAAACATGTAGTAATATAAGTCATCACCATCATGCCACATTCTAAACTCAGCACGCATGCGGTAATGCATAGGCTCAGAAGCAAAGACTTCAAGCGCTGGTGGATTGAAATCGGCAAAGGTCTTTTCTAGCTTGATGCGCTTTTGTTGTAATTGTGCATCGTAGTTTTTAGGATCCATTGCAGCTAAATTCATATCGTCCACCAAAGGCTGTAAAAAAGGGCGCAAATATTATACTAAATGACGCTGATGTCTAGTGCTACGCACCTAAGTATAAAATATCATGAACATTAATGCTGCGCACATTCATATTGGGAGCCCATATTGTCTGGACCTATTTTAGTATTTGACTCTGGTATCGGCGGATTGTCGGTATTGAATGAAATTAGAAAACAACTGCCACAGCATGATTATTGTTACTTATTCGATAATGCACGTTTACCTTATGGCAATTTGTCAGAGCAAGAGTTAATAACAGGCTGTGTTGCATTGATCACCCATCATGCTCAGCGTCTTAATGCCAGTATTGTGGTGGTTGCCTGTAACACTGCCAGTACCCTAGTATTGCCATTATTACGTCAACAATTAACTATACCAGTAGTTGGGGTTGTTCCCGCTATCAAGCCAGCAGCCATGTTATCAAAGAAAAAACACATTGGTTTATTGGCCACACCAGGTACGGTTAAACGCGATTATACTCAAGCGTTAATCAATCAATTTGCAGGAAACTGTAAGGTTGAATTATTTGGCACGTCAGATTTAGTCTTACTTGCAGAGCTTTATGTCGCTCAACAACCAATTGATATAGACAAACTCAATCATATCCTAGCACCCATTGCTGCATCGAATATTGATGTACTCGTACTGGGCTGTACTCATTTTCCAATGATAGCAGCAGAAATTAGTCATTATCTCGGTGATGGGGTAACACTACTAGATTCTGGAGAGGCGATAGCAAAGCGGGTGAGGTTTCTACTGAGTAAAGAACATAATGGTAATAAACAACTACAGGCATGTTATACCAAACAGATTAGCCAAGGGCTTAAAGCAACATTAGTCGATTATGGTTTTAGTGATTTTTCGCTGGTAACCATAACCGACTAACAACAGTGCTTAAGGAGTACTAAGAATCAGCTTCAATAGCGATTAGCTATTTTCTGAATCAGATTCTTGTGATTTAGCTTCTCTTACCTTTAATGTGCGCTCTTGAAAGCTGTAGTCATTTAATTTCGACATGGCTTTCTGTGCACCTGATTCAGACATCTCAACAAAACCAAATCCTTTACGACGCCCTGTTTTACGGTCTCGCACTAAACGAACTGAGTTAACCGGTCCGTATTCGCCAAACAATGCCTTTACTTCTCCTTCATGAACACGGTAAGGCAAGTTACCTACATATAGTGTCATAGTAGGACCAACATAAGGTTCATCAGACGAGCTTGAACCGCTAGAAGGTATAAAGGTGAAAATTAACGTCGCAACGACTACACCAGCAATAAACGCAACCGAAGATGGTGTACCGTTAAACTGAAAAAAAACAAAAGCGCCAAGAAGCGCCGCAATCAAAACAATCACGAATGATTTCTGCATAAAATAATCTCTAATGAATATAAAAATGATAAATAACTGTTAAATACTATTACATACTAATTAAAAATTACCAGATAAACCAGACTACTGTTGAAAAATTGAGCTCAAAAGTAACTTTAATATCAAAAATAACCATTTTGCTATTTAGTTAAAGATGCTTCTTTAACCGGAAAAGTTAAAAAAGAATCAATCTGCATAAAAGTTGGGCATTCAAAAGATTTCATTAATAAAAGCGCTTGCACTAAATCTTAAGCTGCCTATAATGCGCATCCACTGACACGGCAGACAGCGAAAGCAAAAACCGGTTAGCGTTATGAGCAACCACTTAGTGGTGTTGATAACAGGCAAAAAGAAGTTTGAAAAAACACTTGACGCCATAAAGGGATTGCGTAGAATACGCAGCCCAAGCCAACGACCTAGCGTCTTACGGCGATGTCTGAAAAATTGACATCACGCTCTTTAACAATTTATCAAGTAATCTGTGTGGACATTCACAGGTATTGAGTTATTCGAAATTGTCTTCTGTTCTTCGGAATGTTGGCAATCAAAAAA
>NZ_JAACSD010000015.1:0-101549 GCF_009994065.1 Shewanella vesiculosa | reverse complement strand
ACACTAAATAATTGAATCAAAATATAAACTCAGATATTGTTTATTCATTAATCAAAATAAATTTAAAAACGAGTAATTCTACAGGCTCGTTATATGTCCAAGGAGGAACCGAGGTGAGTGATAACCTGTATTTCAAATCAGCGATGTTTAAATCTAATAAATCTCTTGCTGAGTATGTGTTTTCTGAACTTAAAAAGTTGAATTTTAATCCAGAATCTCCTATCGACAGTGATTATATGTTTAGTATTGCTATGAACATCGACGGAGTGATGGTTGATGTGTACCTCGGTAAAAATGACGAGGAATCGGAAACTCCTTTATGGCAGATTTGGCCAGAACAACGCATCTCCTTTTTTAAGAAGTTTTTTGGTAAAGTCAATAAGTCACCTGAATTGAAAGCAAGACAAGTTATCGAAAACATCGCAAAAAACATTGAGGGCGTTACTGATGTCGCATGGGACATATAACAAGTTAAACCATCGGAAAATCCCTCGCAGGCCAAACAACGGCCTATACGCTCGGACTTTCCGCTGTTTAAAGCGTTAATCCATATAAATTTTAATCCTAAACTTACGAATTAGATTTGGAAACCTAGCTCGTTTCTGTCCAAAAACGAGTTAGTTTTTTATGAAAATGCCTAAATTCAACTCTGAACTTGAGGCCGTTGAAGACTCCTTACAAAAGAATACGTGAGCTAGCTTTCGAGGGGAAGGGACGCCCCATCGGAAGCGTTAGCATTTTCTCTCTTTACTACAAGATGGGCCGAGAGGGCTAAATACGCGGTCAAAAACTCGATTAATTTCCGTCGCGACTTTTTCGCTGCTGTTGTTTTTTGTAAATAGCGAAAATGTTGCCGGAACGGCAGGGGTGCTCCAAGAGGGGATTGCTGTTGATCCCCTTTTGGCCCGTGCAGGGTGGAACCTTGCGATCTAAATTCAAACGAAGTTTGCAAAGCCAGTTGTGCCCGCTGGCCATAAAAAACTTAACCATCTTAAGCCAAAGATGACTTCACCACTAAACAAGAAACCTGTTTCTGCTTCCCATACTGCATCACTTGCGCCAGCTCAGACTGACTAATCGGTACATACGCCGCGTTAATCGCATCCTTTTGTGCTTCAACAAATGGGTCGTGAATAAACATAAACTGTTCGTTGTAACCACTTAATACCACCCAATGAGGGCCTTTTTCGCCATTAAATCGATAGGTGCTGATCATTAATAACACAGCATAACCGCTGTCAATCCAATGTCGAAGTTGAGTCAGGCTGGGTGATGCATTGTGGATCTGAATTCCTTGTGAGGCTAATTGCTGACAAAAGTCGTCATGCACTATGGTAATGACGGCTTTTTTATTGCTGTCACGAACGCTATCAATAAAGGGGACTGACGTTGACTGGCTGTACATCTCAATCTGTAATCCGCGCTTTATGGCTGCTAAAGCCAAACCATGCACACTGCAACCACCATGACCGCTGGTCATAAAAATAGTGGTGGCTTCGCGCCAAATACTCAACTCATCAACTCGGCTCGGATTATAGTGCGTTTTTACCGCACTCATGGCCATCATTAAGCAAGCGGCGCCACACGTAAAGGGTGTGGTTTGCACATACAAAGGCATCTTGATGACTTTGCTTGGCCCTGGCGGGTCTAAGCGTTTGTGCATGCGCACGCCATCAGCTAAGTCATCGTAATAATGCACTAATGTTTTGAGTACTTTATAACCCATTTTTAAATAAAGATTTTTGGCCGCGATGTTGTCGTTTCGCACTTCTAGGCGTAATGTAATGAAGCCGCGCTCGACCACGGTATGTTCACATTGTGTGACCAGTTCAAAGGCAATGTTGCGACCTCTAAATTCGCTCGCAACAGCAATAGAGTATAGCCTTGCTAGACGTGTGCCACGATGAAATAGCACCAATGCATAACCTGCAAGGGTGCCATCTATGTCGGCGACTAATAAGCTGTCCAGTGGCGAGTTTATAAAGCGTTTCATCTGCCGAGAGCTGATTTTATCACCACTAAAGGCATTGGATTCGATTTGGTTAAGCTGGGATAAATCGCTGGGAATAGCTTGACGAAGCAGCATGAGTTGGCTCGAGTTGGCAAACATGATAGTGACTTAATTTACGCGCTAAACCGCACAAGAGGCAATCGATATTTATGGCTCATTTTTTAATTGTCACCGACGATGTTAATGATTGGCGTCCCTATTTACCCAGTGACCATATGGTCACAGTGCATGATTATTTAGAAATGGGGGCGTTTTCCGAGCAAAGTGCCATGCAAGTGATTAACTTGTGTCGCAGTTATGATTATTTAAGCACAGGTTATTACTGTTCATTAATGGCTGAAGCACGCGGTCACCGGGTGATCCCGCGTGTGATGACCATTAATGATTTATCTCAGGACCGTTTTTTTAGTTTACCTCAAGCTGGTTTAGATAAGCTGCCTGATACTGTGACTGAAATATCCATGAAGCTCTATTTTGGCTATTGTGATAATCCGTCGCTTGACAAGCTTGCTCGCAAAATTTTTGAACGTTTTACCGTGCCGGTATTGCAAGTGAGTTTGTTAAAAATGTCAGGAAAGTGGCAAGTTGGCTCCATTGAGCCTGCGGCTTTTCAAGACTTAACCGAATCAGAACAAGATTTATTCGCTAAGTATTTAGAGGTGTTTTCACAAAAAGTATGGCGTTTACCTAAACCGTCGAAACGCTATCGTTATGAAATTGCCATGCTGGTGAATGAGCATGAGAAAATGCCACCATCAGATAAAGCGGCGCTGAAGTTATTTACTAAGTCGGCTAATCGTATCGGCATGGATTTAGTCCAAATTGGTTCTCACGATTTGGCGCGGTTAAGTGAGTTTGATGGCTTGTTTATTCGCTCTACCACTAATATCAGCAACTTTACTTATCGATTTGCGAAAGCGGCAGAGCAACTTGGCTTAGTGGTAATGGATGACCCTGAATCCATTATGAAGTGCACTAATAAGGTGTTTTTGACCGAGCTATTAAACAAACATAAAGTGCCAGTGCCTAAAAGTGTCATCTTTAAAGCCTCGGATAAAAACTGGGCCGATAATGTGATTAATACCATAGGATTACCGATTGTACTTAAAGTACCCGATGGGGCATTTTCCCTTGGGGTTGTTAAGGTGAACGACCGTGAAACCTTACTTGAACAAGCTGCGATTATCTTTGAGCACAGTGCGTTAATTTTAGCGCAAGCGTTTATGCCTACCGATTATGATTGGCGCATTGGCGTGCTAAATCGCCAACCTATTTACGCCTGTCGTTACTTTATGAGTCGTGGTCACTGGCAGATTTATCAACATCATCAAAGCGGCCGTGTCAGTAGTGGTGATTTTGACTGTATCGATTTAAAAATGGTGCCGCAAAATATTGTGGATGCGGCGGTTAAAGCCTCAAACTTAATTGGTGCTGGTTTGTATGGTGTCGATTTAAAAGAAATTGACGGTAAGGCTTATGTCATTGAAGTGAATGACAATCCGAGTATTGATCATGGCGTAGAAGACTTGTTTTTAGGGGATTTAGTTTACGACAGGGTGATGACTGAATTTTTAAGGCGTATTCAGCTTCGCGGAATGTAATCACGATAGCATAGGCCATGGCAAAAAAGACCTGTTAAGGTCTTTTTTGGTTAATTAGTTGTGTACTGTATTACGCATTTGCGGCGTTATATTATGCTGTTTTCACAGACCCGAAAACAATTACGTCCGGCTGCTTTTGCTGCATACATGGCTTTATCCGCTCGCTCATATAAGTTTTCTGCTTGTTGCTGTGGTAATGATTGCGCAATGCCTAAACTGCATTGAATATTATATTCGGTCAGTTCAGAATGTTTTGGCATCATATCAATAATACGTTGGCAAATAATTGCCGCTGCATCTGCATTTCCTTGCGTAATAATCACAAACTCATCACCACCAATTCTGAAAGCTTGGTCCGTATTACGGATCGCTTCACTAATTAATGCTGCAAACCCTACTAAAACGTAATCACCGGCTTTATGGCCGTGTACGTCATTGAGTTGTTTAAACTTATCCAAATCTAATATCACTAATGATACCTGACCTTGTTTGCGATTCGCTCGGGCTAATGCAATATCAAGAGCTTGACGATAATAATATCGATTGCCTAAATTAGTTAGCGCATCAAACATGGCTTGATTAGACATTGCTTGATATTTTAATGCATTATTAAACGGTTGAATGAGCATGTTTTCAAGCCGTTGTAATAATTTCTTCTGCGCCGAGTTGAGTGGCACAGATAACTGATAAGTGATAGCAAAGCTGTCATTGTTATCGTTAATAGTATGTTTTAATTCAATACCGTAATGACGTCCCCAAACAAATTTTTGTTTATCTAGGGTCAACTGCAGTCCTTTAATCGGCAAATGTTGTCCTAGGACTTTGCCAAAACAGGCAAAAACTGTCCGAGGATCTAAACTTCCATGTAGTTGTTGAATTACTTGAACAAGGTCTAGATCAGACTCTCGATTCAAGTAAGCGTCTGAACGGTACCAGTAATCATCAGGATAGAACTCTGTTGCTAGCGCGAAATCCATAGTATTTACTCCAGTACGTTACAACTAATTGTCATTTTATTAGCAAAAACCGTGCCTATGAAAATTTTTCTATAGTTATTAGTTGCTTGTTGTTTTACTGTAGTATTTAGAAAACGTTTTATTTCCCTTTCGACACTTTTTTGACGAGGAGCCAAAGCCATAATGGAACACAGCATTTTTATCCATATTTTGTCGATGCTTGTGATTGCGATTGTGGCGATTGCATTATTACGCCGTCTCGGCTTACCTGCCATTTTAGCTTATCTACTCACTGGGGTGGTCAGCGGTCCCAGTGGTTTCCATTGGTTTACCCAGTTACAAATGCAGTCTGTGGCTGAGTTAGGTGTCGTGCTATTGATGTTCACTTTAGGGCTGGAGTTTTCTGTGCCTAGATTGTGGGCCATGCGCCGCACAGTGTTTGGCTTGGGCAGCGCCCAAATGTTGATAACGGCTTTTGTGGCTGGCGGCATTGCCATGTTGGTTGGCCAGGATTTAGTGGCCGCAATAGTGATTGGTTCAGCCATTGCCTTGTCGTCAACGGCCATTGTATTAAAGTTGCTAAACGAACAAAACTGGTTAAGGCGCAGGCACGGCGAATTATCCGTCAGTGTGTTGTTATTTCAAGACTTAGCCGTAGTGCCGTTATTGATTTTAATGCCGCTGTTAGCCAAAGGCGATGTGGAAATGAGCTTCAACAGTATTATGTGGGAATTGCTCACTGGTATTTTGGCTTTTGTCGGCTTAATGTCATTTGGTAAGTGGATACTGCCACGTATTTTCGATGAAGTGGCTCGCTCACGCTCAAATGAGTTATTTGTATTATCGACCTTGGTTGTGGCCTTAGTGACGGGCGCGTTTACTCAATGGCTTGGACTGTCAATGGCATTAGGGGCGTTTATTGCGGGTATGCTACTGGGCGAAAGTCAGTATCGACGTCAGTTAGAGGCTGATATTAGGCCGTTTCGTGATTTATTAATGGGCCTGTTTTTTATCTCAATCGGCATGCTACTGGATTTCAATCTGGTGATGCAATATTGGTGGCAAGTGCTGTTAATTTTAGTCGCAGTGGTACTGACTAAAATTTTGATCGTGCATGGTTTACTCAAGCTTGTAGGCGAAAATACTAAGGTATCACTCAGTACGGCAATCAGTTTAGGTCAAGTTGGTGAATTTAGTTTTGTGTTATTGGCATTGGCGGTGAATTATCAATTGCTCAATAACGAAGTCAGCACAGTATTAGTTGCTGTGGCAGTGATCTCTATGTCTATGGCACCTTGGTTGATCCGCCATAGCCTTGATATTGCTAAAAAGGTTAGCGGTAACAAGTTAGCAGCTAAATCTGAGCCTATTGAGGTTGTTTTACCTCATTCTGATGAAAGTGACGTGGTGCTTATTTTAGGTTATGGCCGAGTAGGGCAAACAATAGCGCGCTTTTTGAAAAAAGAAGCCGTGCCATACATGGTACTCGATTTAGACCCCACCCGCGTGTCAGAGGCCAGAGCGGCGGGCGAGAACATTCATTTTGGTGATGCTTGCAGAATGGCACTGTTAAAGAAGATGGGCATCCGTGATGCCAGTTTAGTGGTGGTGACATTTTGTGAGCCACGCCAGTCTGAAGAGTGTTTAGCCGTAGCACGCAAGCTTGCTCCTGATGTAAAAATACTCGTGCGTACTCGCGATGATGCTAACTTGCATGAGCTTAAAGAAGCCGGCGCAACCCAAGTGATTCCTGAATCCCTTGAAGGCAGTTTGATGCTGGTTTCGCAAGTCTTGTTTAAATGTGGAGTACCATTAGCGCGTATTATTAAGCGTTTAGAATCAGAGCGACGTAACCATTACCAATATTTACACGGTTTTTTTTCGGGCACCGAAACTGATTTCACTCTGGATTTACTCCATGCAGTATCACTGGCGTCAAGAGCCAGTGCTGTGGGGAAAACCGTTGCTGATATTCCATGGCAAGCATTAGACGTTGAACTTAGAGCTGTGCGTCGTAAAGGGGAGGAGATTAATCCTCCGCCACCAGAGTGGGTGTTAAGGCGTAATGATATTTTAATGCTGGTGGGTAAACCGCGCAGTATCGAAAAAGCTGAAGAGTACTTGCTGCAGGGATAGTGGTTCCCTGTTTGCATCACTTTTCTGGAGTATAACTCTTCTATTTCATCAATTTTCCCAATCATAGGATCAGTATATTAAAGGGCGCTGCTCGTTTTTTATTAAACTTGCATCCAATTAGCAGGCTGTAACGTATACACTCTGAAGGGCTTTTTTTATTCTATATATGCAGTAACAGCCCGTATTAACGAAATCGAATCATTACCGGGAAGCGTGGCATATTATGGATCAAGACACATTACTTAACTTATTGAGTGCCAGTGCGGATGGAGATAAACAAGCTTTTGCTGATTTATACCAGTCGACTAGCAGTCAATTATTTGCGGTTAGTTTGAAAATGCTCGGTCGACGGGAGCTGGCTGAAGAGGTGCTGCAAGAAGCCTACGTAAAAATTTGGCATAACGCGACCGAGTATCAACATGGCAAGGGGTCGGTACTCACTTGGATGATCAGCATAGTGCGTTACCGAGCATTAGACATGCTGCGTTATCAAAAAGTCAGAAAAGAAGATCCGCTTGAAGAGGGCCAAGAAGCGATTTTTGATGAGCCCAGCAATGACGACGGTCCGCAAGTGCATAAAAATCAACTCGATCAATGTATGAGCGAGCTTGAACCGCAGCAAAAACAAGCGATTCATTTAGCGTACTACAATGGTTTATCGCATCATGAAGTGGTTGGGCACCTAGACTTACCTTTGGGCACGATTAAGAGTTGGATCCGCCGTGGTTTACAGCAATTACAGAGGTGTTTATCGTTATGAATTATCATGATCCTCAATTGAAAGATGCCTTGGCTGCAGAATATGTGCTGGGCACATTGCGTGGCCAAGCTAGACGTCGGTTTCAAAAATTAATGATGCAAATACCTAGCCTGCGCGAAAGCACTTGGTTATGGGAGCAACATTTACATGGTATGAACCAGTTATTACCTCCGGTAAAGCCTGATGATCATGTGTGGCAAAATATTCGTCATACGCTGGGTTTTGTTGACAATTTGAGCCACACTCCAGCGCCGGAGGCATCCAATGTCGTGCCTTTAACAACTCGCCATCGCGTCTGGAAAGGCCTGGCCTCCATGGCAACAGCCGCAGCCATTATTATGGCGGTCATCCTGGTGAGTAACCAACCTGTGCCCGTCGCGGCGCCGCAACAAGTTGCCGTTGTGCAAAGTGCGCAAGCTAAAGCATTATGGCTTATTGAAGTCACGGCTAATACTATTGAAGTTCGCTCTACCAGTAACCTAAAACCTTTACCGAACAAAGATTATGAGTTGTGGATGGTGGCGAAAGGTGTTGAAAACCCCATCTCATTGGGCTTGTTACCTAAATCGGGCAAGCTGAGTTTAGCGAAAAATAGTCAGTTTGATGATGTCGATATTGTTGCTTTGGCGGTCAGTTTAGAGCCTTTAAACGGTTCACCGAATGGCATGCCTACTGAAGTGTTGTATACCGCAGAGCTGGCAATTTTATAATCCATTAATGGGTCTGTGAATACGGGATAACAATGATGTGTAAATGCTTATTCACGCAACAATAAGCTGAAGCATAAATCGAGACGGCCAAAGGAGATATCCTTGGCCGTTTTTTTATGGGGAAAGATTTTATTATCGCGAAATTATCACTAAATTATCACTCTAGCAGGAATTGATCATTACGAACCGTGACGGGGTGAATGTACTCAGGTTTACTGAGTATCAAGCTTTAGTATTGATGCAAAATCGATAAGGTTTCAGATGATTATCAACAAATATTCAAAAATCATCAAAAATAATTCAAATTAAGCAAAGGTTTATAATCTTTACAATTCAGTATCTTAGTGTTGATTTATTTTTTGTTTTAAAATTAATGCAACAATAATGGCTAAATTCTGCATCCAAAATGGAACCTGAGCCGTTTACTTACATGACTCTACTACACAATAAGGAAATGGTCATGAAAGTACTAAAAATATCCCTAATCGCCAGTATGGTATGCAGCACTTTGTTAGGCGCTAATGCATTTGCCTCAAGTCATCGAGAAGCACCGAATATCACGCGTTTTCCGACATTAGATTCTACCGATTTTTATGCATTTAACAGTTATGAAGCAGGACGTGAAGACTACGTCACTCTTATCGCTAACTATATTCCATTGCAAGACGCCTACGGCGGACCTAACTATTATGCGATGGATCCTGCTGCGGTATACAGCATTCATATCGATAACGACGGTGATGCAGTAGAAGATTTAACCTTTCAATTTAACTTTACCAATGAGCTTGCCAATAATAATCAAGGTATTGCGTTAACGGTTGGTCCAGCTGGAAATCAACGCAGTGTGTCAGTCCCGCTTAAAAATATTGGTGGCATTACAGCAGCAGATCAAAGTGCGGCAAACTTTAGCGAGTCGTATCAGTTAACACTTGTTAAAGGACCACAAAATAGCGGTAGTGCAACAGTGTTGAGCAATACTGCTGGCGGGATGTTCCATAAACCTCTGGATTATATTGGTAATAAAAGTTTCGGAGATAGCAGCGCTTATGCAAGCTATGCTGGACAATTTATTTACGAATTTAACCTCGACGGTTGTGCCAGTCCTGGTAAGGTGTTTGTCGGTCAACGTAAAGACCCTTTCGTGGTTAACTTAGGCAAAACTTTTGACTTAGTAAACTATGTACCAGTGGAAGGTGATAGTGCTCCGGGTGCTGGTGATCAAGGCGGTTTTCCGGGTGGTATTACCCAATCAGCCGATAATGATGACTTAATGGATAAAAATGTTACAGCCATTTCAATTGAAGTACCAAAGACATGTTTAACCACTCAAGGGAACGGCACTATCGGTGCATGGACTACCGCCAGTTTACCGCAAGCGCGTATTTTAAATCCAAATGCAAAAGTAGGTAAAACTGAAGTTAACGGTGGGGCATTAACTCAAGTCTCTCGTCTAGGTAATCCGCTGGTGAACGAGTTAGTGATTGGCCTAAAAGACAAAGACACCTTTTCGACTTCACAGCCTAAAGATGATACTCAGTTTGCTGATTATGTTACCCACCCAAGCTTACCTGAATTGCTCAATATTTTGTTTAAAGACGCAGTTAATCAAACTTTAGGCACAAATATTGAGACATTAGCACCAACCAATTTCCCTCGTAATGATCTCGTTACTGCATTTCTAACAGGCTTTGCCGGTGTTAACCAACTTGAAACGGTGACGCCATCAGAAATGTTGCGTCTTAATACCGGTATTCCAGCAAAACCTCGCGATATGCAGTCCGCTTTTGGTGTTGCAGGCGATGATTTAGCTGGTTTCCCTAATGGTCGTCGTCCTGGTGATGATGTCGTTGATATTGCCCTGCGCGTGGTCATGGGACGTTTATGTTACCCGATCCCAGTTAATGGAACAGATACTGATTTAGGCCTTTGTACTAGTGATGATGCCAGTGTTGGTACTGTGCCATTTACAGATGGCGCACCGGTTGATGCGACTATGATGATGGATCACTTCCCCTATTTAGCGACGCCACTTTCTGGCTCAAAATAAGGAACACAAGATGAATACTTCTATTCAATATGCGACTCGCCAGCTTATTAACGCTATGGCTAAGCCAGTGGTATTAGTCAGTGTGATCAGCGCAGGATTATTAGCTGGGTGTAACTCAGATGATGATCCAATGGCAATGGTTAAAAACAGTGCGCCTATGGTAAGTGGTTTGATGCTGTCTACTGTGACTGAAACTGCGGTAACCGATCAAGTAGCTGCCACCGACAAGGACGGCGATACCCTGACGTTTACGCTAGTGAATGAGCCCACGTTGGGATCGCTGAGCTTAATGGCAAATGGTGAGTTTACCTATACTCCGGCAAATGAAGTCACTGGCATGGACAGTTTTACCTTGGCTGTGAGCGATGGCGTAAATGATCCTGTTACTGCGCTGGTAAGCATTACTATTGATGCTGAGCAAGTGATGTTTTCAAGTTTAAGTCGTCAGGCATTTTCACAACCAAGCCAAGCAGCACCTTTGCGTGTTAATGGCCGTGTGGTTGACAACGATGTATCAACGACTGATTTTTACGATGACTTATTACTCGACTAAGAGTGCGTTTGCTATTAGCTCAGGTAACAATATAAATAGGACAATATACCCTGCTATTGCAGCGATTAATCATCTTATTAATAGGGTGTTAGTGGTGCATTACAGGGTATAAATGACCAAGGATGGCATTTTGGAGGCGTTATGCAAGTGACAACAGGGCGGTTAACACAAATGATAAAGTACCGGCACTCTATGGTTAATATGAGCATGTTTGTCAGCCTATGCTTATTGTTAATCGGTAATAGCCTTGCGGCGCCCTATACACCTAAGGATAACAACGAAGTTATTGCAACTTGGAAGGTGTTTAATGATACCGATCAACAGATGAGTTTAGATGACATCAGTGATTTTATTGAACAAGGACAATATCCTGGTGAGGCGGATTACCGTTATGGCCGCGCAAAAGCTTGGTTACAAACCAAGATGGCTCATGCCAGTCCCAATGCGCAAACCTATTACTTATATGCTCGGGTATTACAACATCAGCATCAATTCGATCGGGCATTAAAAGCGTTAGATCGCGCCATTGAATTAAAGCCAACCGCGGTTAACAGTTGGTTATTAAAAGCCAATATTCATCTGGTACAGGGGGATATTGTCGCAGCAAGACAAGCGTGTTTAACGTTAATCGGTAAAGCCGATATTTTATTGATTTCTACCTGTGCTCTAGAGGTCGCTAGCCAAAATGGCAAACTGGCCGAAAGCTATCAAGAATTGGCTCGTTTGTATCGCTTGTATCAGCCGGCGAATGAACCAGAAAAGACTTGGCTTGTGCAAATTCTTGCAGATATGGCATTAAAGCAAGATTTAGCAGAAGCAGCATTAGGCTATTTAGATCAGGCGAACATGGATAATGCGCCAGTCAGTTTATTAGCCTTATGGTCAGATGTGCAGTTGTCACTTAATCAGCATCAAGTTGTGTACGACAAACTGTCTAACGTCATTGAGCAACATCCCGTGCAGGATGATGCATTACTGTTGCGCCTTGCCATAGCGGAAAAACACCTTGGCAATACTGTAAAATGGCAATGGGCTTTTGCCCAACGCGTGACACTGCGCGAGCAAAGACATGACAGCTTGCATGCATCCGATTTAGCACAATATTACTTAAAGGTTGATGTACAGCCCAAAAAAGCACTTTACTGGGCTAAAATAAACTGGCAGGTAGCACGTCAAACTAATGACAGAATGCTATTAGAGCAAGCTAAGGCATTGTTCAGTCAGGCTAAAAATGATAAAAAGTCAGTACAAGCTAGTGGCAATCTTACTGTCGAAAATTTAGCAGGCTAAGGATAAATCAGTGAAAGCATTAACAGGATTTTCTTCGATGATAAAAGGCGGTTTATTATTGCTACTGTTGCTGTTCAGTCATGTCAGTTTTGGTCATCAAATGAGCACCAGTTATTTGGCTGTTAACTTGGATAAGCAAGGGCAAGTTGACGGGACTTGGCAAGTGCGCCTTTTCGATATCAACCAAATCGTTTCTATTGATGACAATCAAGATGGCCAACTTACTTGGGCAGAGTTACAAGCTCATCAAGTGGCGGTGATGGATTATTTACGCGCATCATTAATGATCAGTAGGCAACAAGATTGTCCGCTCAGTTTTAATCCAATCCAGCAAATTGATCAGCATTTTAGTGAAGGGTATTTGGTTAGTTCATTTAACGCTGCCTGCGATAGTTCTGGCCCGTTATCGATAAATTATAATGCTTTTTTTAATATCGACTCCGATCATAAAGCTATCACGACAATTATCACGTCCGATCATCAATATGCTCGTGTGATCAGCAATGATAACCGCATAATATTGATTAACTTAGGTGAAAGTCAGGTGAGTGACACATTTACTGAATATGTGTATCAAGGGATTATTCATATTTGGAAGGGCACTGACCATGTTCTATTTTTGCTGGCGTTATTATTAACCTGCGTATTAGTGCGTGAGCAGAGAAAATGGAATCCGATAGACAATCCTAAGCAAATATTTAAAGACACAGCATGGATTATTACCGCGTTTACACTTGCGCATTCTGTGACATTAACGGCCACAGCATTAGGGATACTCAATTTTAGTAGCCATTGGGTTGAGCTGGGTATTGCATTATCGGTATTGTTTGCCGCACTAAATAATGTTTGGCCGATTGTGTTGCGATTAGGCTGGATTACCTTTGCATTTGGTTTATTGCACGGTATGGGGTTCGCGGGAGTATTAGGTGAACTTGGACTGCCAGAAAATCAAAAACTATTAGCGATTTTAGCTTTTAATGTCGGCGTTGAAATTGGCCAACTGGCGATTCTAGCTCTAGTGCTGCCGTTGTTAATCTTTTTACGCCACACAAACTGGTATCGAAACTGGGGCATGCAGCTTGGATCTATCGCGATTGGCTTGATGGCGATTCAGTGGTCGGTAGAGCGTTTCTAATATTGATTTAATAAACAAGTCGCCAGCGCTTATCTGTGGCGACTTGTTATTAAGATTACACTCTCGGCAATGGATTAAACTGCGTGGCGTTAGCGCTTACTGGTATTGGTTATACAGAAATGCGCCAACATGACTGTCTGGTCACTAGCCTTTGACCTACCCCTTTAAGCACAGTGTTAACCCAGTAGCATTGGACTAAGCCCAATGTCTTTCAGCCATATCTCTAAGTACTATCTCTCAGTAATATCTCTCAGTACTATCTTTCAGGATATCTCTAAGTACTATTTCTCAGTACTATCCCTTAGCAACAATAGGCACACTCTATGGCCATCTTCTCATCGCCACAACCTGATAACCAATACTGATGGTTCATATTGATTGGCGATACGTTACCCGTTAAAAACCTCTAGGTTATTGCCCGTCTCAATTGCCGTTTAATGGCACAGTATTATAACAATGGTTGCATAAAACCAGTTTGCCACTGGTTTTGCTAATTTGTCGCAAACATAAGTAAAACTTTTTTACGGGTTAATTCGTATGATGGTTCGGTTTGCTGCTGTATCTGTGTATTGATAGCAACGCTGAGTGCGTAATCTCAATAATATAGTGTGTTTGAACGAGTTTTTTGTCCGAAACACCAGCTAAGCCTAGATATTGCCCGCTTTCTTCCATAGAATGGCAAGTTAACTTTTTTATCAGCAGCCAGTGTTTATTTTGCTGCGGTTTTATTAGGTATATTGATGTCGGCGAAACTGTTTAATCTTCCCATTAAGCTTTCATTAGAGATGATTGCGAAACTGTTTTCGGCCACGCAAATTCAAAAAGCGCAAAACTATTTGATCCAAGGCCGGGTACTCGAAGTTACTGCCAGCAGTAACAACCATGATATTGAGGCCTATGTAGAGGGATCTGCTGCTGAGCCTTATCGTCAAGAAATCACCCTAGTCAACGTTAATCACAAAATTGTGATGCGATCTCATTGTACTTGTCCGGTCAGAACCAATTGTAAACACGTTGCTGCAGCTATGCTGGCACTGGTGGATAAAAAACCGGTTGAAGAACAGCGTATTCATCAATGGTTACGCCAACTTGATGAACAAAAAACGGTAGCAGAATTTGAAGATGAAGAGGAAGAGAAAGACCGCATTATCTATGTGTTATCTAATGATCCTCACGGCATTTTTGTCGAATTCAAACGCAGTAAATTAAATAAAAAAGATCAATATAATAAAGGCAGTAAGCTGGCATTAGCCGATATTCGTTATAGCATGCCTTGGTGGATAGATCCTGAAGATAAACAAATTATTAGCTTGCTATTATCATCTAACAATCAAGGCTCAAAAATTTATATCGATGGTGAAATTTCATTTTTAGCCCTGACAAAAATGCTTGCCGCCGAAGTGTGTTTTTGGGAAGAAAATCGCACTCCATTGACCTGGGCCAAAGCCATTACCCCAGAGTTTATCTGGTGTGAGATAGATAAAAAACATACTCAAATGCAAATGCGCATGCCTGGGCTTGAAAATTGGGAGTTTATTGCCACCGAGCCCCCTTTGTATGTGGAACTAGACTATTTGCATTTAGGCCGAATAGACACAGATTTACCCGTGAAAAAACTCAGTTTGTTACAGCATATGCCGCCGGTGCCATTGGCTCAAGTTGATGCGATTAGCCATAAAATGCTGCAACATTTTTCACCTAAAACCGTACCTGTTCCAAGCGAGATTGATTTTTGCGAGATAACCGCGGAACTGGTTACACGTTTAACCTTTACGCGTGAGTTTTTCAGCAGCAGTCAGATCATGCAACCGGTTATTCGAGTCGATCATTGTTATGGTGAAATTACTTTTAATGCTTCGACTAAGCCAGAACGGATTAGCTTAGTTAAAAAGGATCAGGTGCAATATCAAGTGCATCGACAGGTAGATCATGAATTAGCCGCGCTGCAATCATTAACCGATATTGGCTTAGTGACACTTGAGCCCGATCCTGTCTTAGTCAGTTCACATAAACCCTATTATGTCAGTGTCGGTCTATTACCTGAGTCTATTTTTGAATGGTCTGAGTTGACCAGTGATGGTCTTGATGCGTTAAGTGCATTGGGCATGGACATTCACTTTGATGATGATTTTGACCTACAAATTACTGATGCACAACTTGATGTCGACTTGGTTGACGATGATGAGTCGGGTTGGTTTTCGTTATCACTCAGTGCCGACATTGATGGACAGAGTGTACCGTTATTGGCTTTAGTGGCTCGTTGGTTACAACAAAATGGTGAACCAGCAGATGACGATGAATTGCTGTTACCTGGTCCTAATGGCGGCTTTATTAAAATTAAAGCCAAAACCATTAAGCCACTGATCAGCATTATCCAAGAGTTATTTAACCGCCATTCTGGTGATGTAATTGCAATACCTCGTAACCGTGCGCATATTTTAAATGATTTGTCTGCTAGCGATGTGCGTTTGCTTAATGGCGAGCGAGTGCGCAACTTAGCCACGAAACTGGCTGAGTTTAAAGGAGTTGTTCCGGTTGAATTACCCAATGGTTTACATGCGACATTACGTGATTACCAAAAACAGGGTTTTGATTGGTTGTGTTTCCTTAAGGAATATCAACTGGGCGGCATTTTAGCCGATGACATGGGCCTTGGTAAAACAGTTCAAGCTTTGGCATTTCTACTCAAAGCTAAACAAGAAGCGACTGAACATCGCACCAGTTTAA
Source organism: Shewanella vesiculosa (assembly GCF_009994065.1). Classification (NCBI taxonomy): domain Bacteria; kingdom Pseudomonadati; phylum Pseudomonadota; class Gammaproteobacteria; order Alteromonadales; family Shewanellaceae; genus Shewanella; species Shewanella vesiculosa. The sequence goes on along the minus strand of NZ_JAACSD010000015.1, from coordinate 85,623 downwards.
TTGTCTGCCCGACCAGTTTAGTTGGTAACTGGTTAAAAGAAGCCAACAAGTTTGCACCATCGCTCAATGTAGTGGTGATCCACGGTAATAAACGCCAACCATTATTAGACCAAATTAACCAGTTTGATGTGGTAGTGACCACTTATCCTTTAATGTTGCGTGATGAAGCTATTTACTGTGAATATGTGTTTGAACACATTATTTTGGATGAAGCACAACAGATTAAAAATGCCCAAGCCAAAGTTACTCAAGTCATTAAAACCCTCAAAGGTAAGTTCCGCTTGTGCTTATCTGGTACGCCACTTGAAAATCATTTAGGTGAATTAAAATCGTTGATGGATTTTTGCTTACCAGGTCTATTAGGTCAGCATACTTACTTTAATAAACAGTTTCGTGGTCCGATTGAAAAGCAGGCTGATGTCGAAAAATCCTTGTTACTGAGCCAGCGTATTGCGCCCTTTATGCTGCGACGCACTAAACAGGAAGTGGTATCAGAGTTACCTGAAAAAACGGTGATTATCCAAACCTTGGAGCTTGAAAAAGACCAACGTAATTTATATGAATCTATCCGCTTAGTGATGGAGAAAAAATTGCGTGAGTTGTTTGCTAAAAAAGGCGTATCGAGCAGCCATATTGAGTTTTTAGATGCGTTACTCAAGCTTCGCCAAGCCTGTTGTGACCCTCGTTTAGTTAAGCTTGAACAAGCTCAGCAAGTAAAAGATAACGCTAAAATGACTTGGCTTATCCAAAACCTGCCTGACATGATTGAAGATGGCCGTAAAATTCTTATCTTTAGCCAATTTACTGGCATGTTAGCGCTGATTGAAGATGAGTTAAAACGCTTGGCGATTACTTACAGTAAGCTGACAGGGCAAACACGCGACCGTCAAACCCAGATTGATGCGTTTCAAGAAGGCGGCAACTCAGTGTTTTTGATCAGTTTAAAAGCTGGCGGCACCGGGCTTAATTTAACCACTGCGGATACCGTTATTCACTTTGATCCTTGGTGGAACCCAGCCGCAGAAAGGCAAGCAACTGATCGTGCCCATCGTATTGGTCAGTTAAATCCGGTCTTTGTATATAAGCTGATTGCCCAAGGGACTGTTGAAGAGAAAATTCAAGAAATGCAGCAGCATAAGCAAGGTTTAGCGGACAGTATTTTATCGGATGGTACTCAAGGTCCATGGCAGGGCAGTGCCAATGATTTATTGGCTCTATTAAGTTAACTCACGGTGAAGTTAATTGAATAACATATGGTTAATGAGGTAACGTGATTGCCAGCAGTGTACTTTAAACGAGGTTCGTCGCAGCCAAGACAACGGCGCTCAAATCGGCCCACACCTGTTCAACATATGGCGTATTTTGAGCAAGTGTTTGCCGAGCTTCGGCTTCATCCTGAAAAAATAGCGATTGTGAGACACAATATTGCTGAGTTTCAGGCTCAGCCATACTTGAAGAAAGGTCTGCATACGGCAATCGACAGATTGTTGTTAGTGTTTGAAGATGATGACGACATTGAACGTTTGTATCGACAAGTGATGAGTGATGATATTGGTCAGAGGGTAAGGCGTTATCCGCTTATTTTTAAAGGTATTATCTCAATATCGTCAGACCTGATTTAAGTGCATTTTGCCTATGCCCATATCATGTTTGCTCCAATCGATATGGGCGTTAACTCATGCTTAAAAGTAGCCTTAGATTAACGCCCTGATCAGCACGCTGTGATCCAATGACCGCTTATTTTATTACTCCTTTTGGCTTCATTGAGCCATGATCCCAAAACCATCACTTCAACTCTGTTCCTCTCAGCTTACTCATTTTATTAGGTCAATTTATTTACCTGGAACACTTGCAGCATAGTCGATTGCATTTACCTGATGGCATATTACAGATAATCGCGATTGCTGGTGGAAAGACGGGCTTTATCGTTAAGCCAAATACCGTTGGAGTATTAAAGATGATTCATATTGTAGGGGAAATACATAAAACGATTAAGTTTTTCTGCTATTAATAACTAGAAGCTCTACTATTAATAAATAGAAGTTTATGTTCAAACGACTTGGTTTCACTCTCTTGCAAAGCTGAGCCCATGTTGTCGTGATAAACCCAGTACAAACAAGGAACCTTAAATCGGGATAATATCGGATATCAAGCCGTCCTTTGTCCTGACATTGTGATGAGTAAAACCCATATTCAAATTTGGCTCGTTTATCCCATTGCTTAACCCAATCTGAGGTTAAGCCGATATCAATGATCTTCGATTAACGCCTACCTCGATCAACATTATTTCCGATTAATAGCAGAGGGTCAGTTCAGTTACTAGTGCGATATTGTGATGTTATTTTGTGAATGCTCAATTAAGGAGTTTTATATGTTAAGGACTTTGAATCTGTTTTGCGATTCACCGGTTAAACAAAGGATTTATGACCAATTGTCTGTTAAAGGTTTTCTTAACCTTGTCGTATTTGTGTTACTCGTCTCATGGACAAACCTTGTTAACGCTCAGACAACAATACCCAAATCGGATGGTAAGGCCTTCTCCCATGACACAGTCGTCGAGATTGCACGTAAATTGTCGCAGAAACCTTTTATTGAACCTAAACAAGCCCCTGAAGCGCTGACTAAAATAGATTATTCCACCTATCGCCAAATTAATTTCCAGCAAGATGCCGCTATTTGGGGCAATGCACCCACACCTTTTTCTATACAACTATTTGCGCCTGGCTATATCTATAAACAGTTAGTCGACATTGATGTGGTCGAAAACGGTAAATCATTTCCGGTTGCCGTGTCTGAATCATCATTTAGAGTGCCAGACGAGTCAATTGGTCAGTTACTGCAACAAGTCGGTAAATATGCCGGCTTTCGTCTGCATTACCCCATTAATCGCGATGATTATAAAGATGAGTTCTTAGTGTTTCAGGGGGCCAGTTATTTTCGGGGAGTATCTAAAGGGCAAGCTTATGGTTTGTCGACCCGTGGACTAGCCATTAATGTTGCCGATCCTAAAGGCGAAGAATATCCGCTGTTTAAAAAATTCTGGATCGAACGTCCATCAAGCCACCAAAAGGCGATAGTGGTTCATGCGTTGCTTGACAGTGTTAGCGTAACCGGCGCCTATCGTTTTGCTATTTACCCTGGCGATCCAACTCGAATGGGGGTCGATGTAATGCTTTTCCCAAGGCGAGATGTGCAAAATGTGGGTCTGGCGCCGTTAACATCAATGTTTATGCATGGCGGTATAGACCGTGCTGATACAGCAGATTACCGTCCAGCGGTGCATGACTCTGAAGGCTTGCTGATGGAGAAAGGTAATCGTGAGAAAATTTGGCGACCACTGAATAATCCACGGGGATTGCAGGTGAGTTCTTTTATGGACGAAAATCCTAAGGGCTTTGGTCTGATGCAGCCACATCGACAAGTTGATTACTATCAAGATCTTGAAGCCAAATATCATCAACGTCCATCCGCCTGGGTTGAACCAACAGGTGATTGGGGCAAAGGCAGAGTAGAACTGGTTGAGATCCCATCGGATTCGGAGGCCAATGACAATATTGTTGCTTATTGGAAACCAGAAAATGGATTGAAAAAAGATCAGCCATTTGCATATTCATACCAACTCACTTGGGTAGATAATATTCCCAAAACTGAGGGCAAAGTTAAAGTCGTTCGAACGGCTGGTGGTCGTAAGTTATTTACCGATAAAAACGAGATCGTTATCGATTATAGCCATCTTAGTGCAAATGATGTTAGCAACATTAGCGTTGATGCGAGTATCAGTAGTGGCGCGATTTTAGAGGCCCGTATTGAGCCCAATCCCAATGTTGATGGTGCAAGAGTGTTTGTTACTTTTGATCCTGAAGATGCCGATGTAGCTGAATTGCGTGTACAGCTGAGGAATAACGATAAACCGCTTGGCATGACGTGGTTGTATCGATTTACGTCGGAGGACTGGCCTTTATGATACAACAAGATAATGCTTTGTCGGCGGCAATGACCGAAAAAAATCATCGTAAACGAGCCTTGCCTGACGAATCGCCATTGGTTATGAATCGTCATGAAGTTTCTGAGGCTGGTCATCGATTGAATTCCAGTCAACAGACTATGTTGTTTAGACTTCGCACGTTTGTTGCCCAATTATTTGTGTTTATGGTCACTGCGGGCTTATCTACTTACGGTATAAGGGAAATGTATTTGGTGTTAAACACCAATAACATTACCAATTTACAGATAGTCTTTTTAGTGTTGTTTAGTATTAACTTTCTTTGGGTTGCTTTTGCTTTCTCGCAGGCCTTATTGGGTTTTCTATTGCATCTCAAGCCGCGGTTAGTAAAAGAGAGCGAAATAGACCCCAGCTTTAAAACGGCTATTTTACTGCCGATTTATAATGAAGATCCGCTGCGCATTAGGGCCACAATTGAAGCCATGAGTGCAGATCTCATTGCTACAGCGCCAGGCAAGTATGCTTTCTTTATTCTCAGTGATACTAATCGAGCTAATGCTTGGATTGCTGAAGAGGCTACCTTTTTAGCTCTTATCAATAAATATCAACCAGAGTGTCCAGTGTATTATCGTCGTCGTCACCAAAACAGTGAACGTAAAGCCGGTAACATCGGTGACTGGGTGCAACGTTGGGGCGGTGATTATGAAGCCATGATAGTGCTTGATGCTGACAGCATTATGAGCGCAAAGTCGATGGTGACACTGTCACGTCGTTTGGCCGCTGCGCCAGGTGTCGGCCTTATTCAAACCTTGCCGACACTTGTTTTCGCCAATACCCTGTACAGCAGGCTACAACAGTTTGCTAATCAATGTTTTGGTCCCATCTATGCTGCGGGCTTGTCGGCTTGGCATGGTTTGTCTTCAAATTTTTGGGGACACAATGCCATCATTCGCACTAGAGCCTTTGCTGAATCCTGTCATTTGCCTATTCTGCCCGGTAAAGCACCTTTTGGCGGCCATGTATTAAGTCATGATTTTATTGAAGCGGCGCTGCTGCGCCGTGCGGGGTGGGGGGTACGTTTTGATACCGATATTGAGGCTTCATTTGAAGAAGCCCCACCTTCGTTACTTGATGTGATGATCCGCGATCGACGCTGGTGTCAGGGCAATTTACAGCATTCGGCTTTTATGTTCGCCCGAGGTTTTTCCTTGCCAACCCGTTTGCATCTTTTGTCTGGGGTCATGTCCTACCTAAGTGCCATTTTTTGGTTAGCGTTAATTATGGTGGGGCTGGCGATTGCCGTTCAGGCGGCTTTTATTCGCCCTGAGTATTTTGCTAATCCATCGCTGTTTCCAACCTGGCCAGTATTTGACTCTGAGCGCGCGTTAAGTCTGTTTGTGGTTTCAATGGCAATTGTATTGGCCCCCAAAGCCTTCGGCTGGTTTGCTGCGATGATTAATATTCCTCGGTGCTTAAGATTTGGTGGTCCCATCTTGTTAACCTTGAGTACCTTATTCGAAATGGTAATGTCTGCTCTGTATGCGCCAATTTTGATGGTGTCGCAGTTTGGCGTGGTGTTATCTATATTTCGAGGTAAAGACAGTGGCTGGATGCCCCAATCAAGAGATGACGGCGCATTGAGCTGGATACCAGTGATGCGTGCACATCTTGGTCATACTGTGTTTGGTGTTGTACTTGCTTTGACTGCAATGTTGCTAAGTAAGGAATTGTTTTACTGGTTATTACCGATCACCATAGGGTTAATGTTATCGATCCCACTTTCATGGTTGAGCGGCGGCGCGCGGCGCACGAAATGGATTAAAACCATTGGGTTACTGCGAGCGCCAGAAGAAAAGAAACCAGTTCACATTCTGGTTGAATTGAAAGCCAACCTGGCTAAAATGCCACATCTACAACACATGCATCCGTTCAGTCGACTGGTGAATAATCCACAGTTATTTACATGGCACCTTGCTCAGTTACCTGACTTAGATGAGCAAAAACCGTTGTTTTATGCTCCGAGGATCATTGCCGAGTGGAAATTGGAGCATGCTGAAAGCTTATCGCAACTGGAATCATGGTTAGAACCGGCAGAAGTCATAGCCTTACTCAGCAAAGCGGATTATCTACAAAAGCTGCAAACAATCGGCAAGTAATGTCTGTCATAGAATTAAAAAGGCCCGAATAACGCGTTATTCGGGCCTTTTAAATTCTCAAGCTTAGACTCTAGATGATGATTTCATATCGGCTATTATGACGTTGAGCCATGATGGACTTTACATCATGATTAATTGTTAACCATCACACGTGTTGCAAAATCAGTTGGCCCTGCCAAAATGGCGCGGCCAACTGCCACCAGATCTACTTGCTTGTTCGTTAAAATGGTCTCAATGTAATCAAGGGTTTCAATGCCGCCAACACCAATAACCGCAGCAGCAGTTTTACCTGTTAATGGCGCAGCATCGGCAACTAAAAAGCCTTCGCCGCGGATATCTTTAGGTCTGTTCCAACCGCCAATGCCTGACGACACATTAAGTATTTCAACGCCCACATCAACTAACCACTGGCTAACTTGGCCCATATCGCTGTGGGATAGGCCTCCTGGGTAACCATCTTGACCGGGAATACGGGTCATTATGGCTAACCTTGGCGCGGCTTGTTTTATCTGACTGACCATTTCTAGCAAGATTCTGGCGCGATTTTTAACACTGCCACCGTATTGGTCTGTACGTTGATTGGTTAGCGGCGATAACCACTGATTGATACCATAACCATGAGCACAATGGATTTCGACTAAATCAAATCCAGCTTTGTCGGCACGAATAGCGCTATTGACGAAGTCTTGCTGCCATCTTGCGATATCATCCTGTGTCATGGCGCGCGGTGTGGGTAATACGCGATCGTATGCTGGCACTACAATGCCAGAAGGACCCATAATATCGGTGCTAATAGCAGCACTGTCTTTGCCGCCGCAATGGGTAATCTGTAAGCCTGTTTTAACATCCATTTGGTGTAATAGCTTGGCAATTTGACTCAGTCCAGGTAAACAGGCGTCATCATGGGCGCCAAGCTGATTTGCTTCGCTGCGACCAGCTAGATTGACATGGCTATACTCTACCATCACTAAGCCCGCACCAGATTGGGCTAAGCCTTGATAATGGCTAAAGGTTTTCTCGGTGGCTAAACCATTATTGTCTGCCGTTTGGGATGCCATAGGCGGCACTACAACACGGTTTTTTAAGGTTAATCCATTGACTAATGTTAGGGGGGTAAAGCGTACTGCGCTCATTGCAACATCCTAAATATTTAACACAATCAATATGCCAGCAATCAACATAATACTGCCTGCGGTTCGATTGATTATGGTGACCGCATTGGGTGAGGTAAATACATGCTTTGCACTAGAGGCTAAATAAGCATAAGTCAGATTAACAGAACCAAAAGCCAGGGTTGCAGTAGCCAGTATGATAATAACATCGGTCACATCTACTTGGTTCATCGGCACAAAGGCAGGGAAGAAACTGACGTAAAATATTAAGGCTTTAGGATTGCCTAGCGCAATTGCTGTGCCGGTGATGATATTCTTAAGCTGACTGACCTTGGGCGTGGTGGCTAACTGAACACCCTTTGCTGTGTTTCGCAGCATACTGATGCCAAGCCAGCATAAATACAGCGCACTAGCGTATTTTATTAGCTCAAATGTTGGCCCCATGGCGTTAGCTATTGCCGATAACCCAAACAGTGCTAATAGGATATAAATAAAATCCCCCAGCAATACACCAAAGGTAATGGCAGTACCATGATTAAATCCATTCGAAAATGATTGCGATACCACCGCAAATACAGCCGGACCTGGCACTATGGCTAAAATGAGCATAGTGAAAAACAGCGCGATAACTTGTTGTAATAGCATTATCTCAGTTCAACTCATATTAAGGGACAGGATAACTTAGCAAAATATTTTTGCGATTATAGCGTAAAGTGATGCTGGTAATGAACAGGTTAACGCTAAAGTATCCATCTAAATTTATTGAATTTTTTATATCACTTGGGTTTATTCTATCGTTTTTGCATCTGTGTTACATTGCGAAATTAAATTAATCATTTGTTCAGTTGAGTATTGTTGTGAATATTATTTTGTTAACTCATCCTCGCGAAATGTTACGAGCCAATAATACGGGCAAGTTAGTGTCTCAGGTGTTAGGCGAGCGCGCTCGTGTGGTGGAGTGGCACCGTAAACAGCCTGATGCTGAATTATTACGTTTGATTGCAGCTGGTAAGGTGGGGTTGGTTTTCCCCAGTGATGATAAAAATATTTCACAAAAAGTATGCGAGATATCTCAAAGACTATTATATTTAGTGCTTATCGATGCAACTTGGCAAGAAGCTCGCAAGATGTTTAATCAAAGTCCATATCTCAAAGCACTACCTAAAGTGTTATTAATCAATTCGCCCAAATCGATATACCCACTGAGGCGAAACCAAATAGAAGGAGGATTATGTACGGCAGAATGTGTTATACATTTATTGACCGAGTCAGAAAACATAATCGAAGCACAGCAGTTAAGTGAGTTATTGATGACATTTATTGACACTAAGGCCGGTGTTTGAATGGGGAATAAGCGTTAGCCATTATAGATTGATAAATTTGTTGTTTAATCACAAATAATAAAAATACCTAAATTACAACATTCATCGGAGGTTGCTATGTTTAGCACTATTCGCGCTAAATTCTCATTGATATTCATTATATTTGCAGTAGCTGTAGCCATTATGGCCATTACTAATGCCACTCAGAGTCAAAATCAACTAGAGAAGATCCATGAGCTCAGTCGTCAATTTAATCCTGCTATTTCAAGCATTATCAATGGTGATCGCGATTTATATCAAGCTCATTTAAGTGAAGTTCTTTTGCTTAGTAGTGAACTAAGTGCGCAGCAAAGAGATGATCAAATCAGTAATTGGCAAGAGAATGCCGATCAAGCTAAGCAGCGAGTTGCCGAATTTAGCCGTCTGTTAACACTTTACCCAGATGTGGTAAGTGGGCTCAACGGCTTTGATACTCAATATGACAAATGGTTTACGGCCTCGTCGTCGGTAATCAGTGCAGTTAAAGCGGGAGACTATTCCACTGCAAAACAACGTTATAAGGACGTGTCTTTATCTGAGTTTTCAAGATTGCGTGATATTTATAATACGGCCGGCGAGCGTGCAGATGAGCAAGTTAAATTAATCGACCAAAATAATACTCAAACAGCAAAAAATCAGCTAACAATATTATTTACAGTGTCTGGCATTCTGATTATTTTGACCATCTTCTTGGCTTATTACGGCCCTAAAGTGGTGGTGGATAGAATTAATGATGTGAACGATCGTATCACTGATATTAGTCGAGGTGATGGTGATTTAACCCGTCGATTAATCATTAGGCAACATGATGAAATTGGCGAGCTGGCCACAACATTTAATCATTTTATTGATCATTTACAGCAAATGATTATTGCTATCGATAAACAGTCTAATGAGGTTAATACCAGTATTGGACAGCTAGCGGGCAATGCTGCGACTGCCAGCCAAATTAGCCAAGAACAGCATTATTCAGTGGATAGTATTGTCACCGCCGTCAATCAAATGAGCTCAGCGGTTCGTGAAGTGGCTAAAAATGCATTGGATACCGCATCTGAAATTAATAATGTGAATGATCAGACGGTTGAAGGTAAACGCATTCTGTCGTTGTCTATCGATAATATTCAACAACTGTCGACGTCTGTTCAAAATGCTGTTGTGGTTATTCAAGCCTTGTCGACTAATTCGTCACAAATTGCGTCGGTTCTTGATGTGATCCGCGGTATTGCAGAGCAAACTAACTTGCTGGCGTTAAATGCGGCAATTGAAGCGGCTCGCGCTGGTGAGCAAGGCCGTGGATTTGCGGTGGTTGCTGATGAGGTACGAACCTTGGCCAGCCGAACAGAACGGTCAATTCAAGATATTCAGAATATGATTGAGCAGCTGCAACGTGGTGTTAACGATGCCGTTCATACCATTGAAGCGGGGGCGAGTTTAACCGCGACTACGGTCGAGTTATCTTCACAAACACGAATTTCCCTTGATTTAATTTTGCAAGCCACAGCCAAAGTGACCGATATGTCGACACATACCGCTGCGGCCACTGAACAACAAACCCATGTAACCGAGGAGATTAATCGTAATCTAACTGAGTTATCTGATAAAACCCGTCATTGCAATGATGTGATTGCTGAAAACCAACAAATTGCGCTAAAAACAGCTTCAGTGTGTCAATCATTACGCTCAGAAGTGGCTCGATTTAAGGTTGTTTAACACGAGATTGAATTGAGAGTGTAACGTTATAAAAATGGCTTAATGTTGATTACATTAAGCCATTTTTCGTTAGATCTTTTGAATATAATGATTTATTTTACTTGCTGATACTCAAAGGTTTTATGTAAGCGTATGTCTGCAACCGATGCGCCAATCATCACTTCAAATGTGCCAGATTCTGCTAGCCAATCATTGGTGTTAACGTCCCAAAATGATAAATCACGTTGAGTTAAGGTAAAGCTAGCTGTTTTAGTTTCGCCGGCTTTTAACCACAGTTTATCAAAACCTTTTAGCTCTTTAATGGGGCGTGGGACGCTGGCTTTGACATCGTGTAAATACAGTTGAGCCACTTCTGCACCATCGACTTTACTGGTGTTAGTAATATCGACTTTGACTGTGATGGTGTCGTCGCCTGCAATACTCGCACTTGATAGGCTAATGTTTTGGTAACTAAATTTGCTATAAGACAAACCATGACCAAAAGCAAACAAAGGCTTAATTTTTTGTTGCTCAAACCAGCGATAACCAATAAACACACCTTCGGAATATAACGACTCAGATGCATTGTAATCATTTAACGCAATAGGTGCGGTATCGATGAGTTTTTTAGGCAAGGTTATCGGCATTTTACCGCTAGGATTAGTATCACCAAATAACATGTCGGCATAGGCGTTGCCAGCTTCCATGCCACCATACCAGCCCCAAACAAGCGTACTTGCGCTATCGGCCCATGGCATTTCAACCGCCGATCCGCCAATCATAAACACGATTGTGTTGGGATTTGCTTTCAGCAGTTTGGCAATAACCTCATCTTGCTGACCGGGTAAGATCATGTCTGGACGATCAATTGATTCTCGATCATCGGCATGGCTTAAGCCTGCAAAATAAAATACTGCATCAGCCTTCTTCGCCGCGGCTAAATATTCTTTTTCGCTATTGTACAAGCTGTTGGGTGTTTCCCAGCCCAAGGTGGCTTGTTGGTCGCCCTGATAGCGTAAGCTAACAGCATAGGTTTCGCCTGCTGTTAGCTTTATTGCTTTAGTGATGATGCTATCTGACTGTGCCATGGTTGAGGTTAATAAAGGTTTATCATTGATAAATAGAGCAATGTTTCCGTCTGCTTTGATATTAAAGCTATGGCTGCCGCTTTCGATTGGTTTAAGGTTGGCTTTTATCTCCACAAATTGACGTTGGCCTTTTGCATCAAACTGCGGATCGGCAATCCAAGATTCACTGGCAAGCTTGGTCATTGCTTTATCAGTATAATAGTTAATTTGCCAAGACGGGGTGCCAGTCCAATGACGAGTAGTGAGATAGTCATTAGGAATAGGCATAAACTTGCTGCTGGCAGCTCGCATTAGGGTAATATCAACCTTGTCACCTAACTTGGCTTTTAACCCCTCTAGCGGGCTAATTTCATATAAGGTTTTAACCTCGGATGAACCTCCACCAAAGCCATGACGCTTGTCGGCATTGGGGCCTAAGACTAATACTCGTTTAAGTTTGTTGGCGTTCAATGGCAGGATATTGCTGTCATTTTTGAGTAGCACTATGCCATTGGCTGCAATAGTGCGAGCATCATCACGATGTGCCTGAGTATTACGCTCGCCTGATAGGCGCTGCTTATCCATCATGCCGATACTGAGTTCTAATCGTAAAATACGACGAACTTTGTCATCTAACACCGCTACTGGGATTTTGCCTGCATTAATCATTTCCAGTAATGGCTTGGCAAAAAAGTAGTCGTCAAAATTAGCGACATCGGTGCCCATCTCAATATCAAGACCGTTCATTGCAGCATCATAAGTGTTTATGTCGACATTCCAGTCAGTTAATAACACCCCTTGAAAACCCCATTCGCCTTTTAATATCGTATTAACTAAATGTGCGCTTTGGTTGGCATTCGTGCCGCGAAACTCGTTATATGAGCCCATAATAGAATGGACATTGGCTTGTTTTACTGCCGCTTCAAATGCAGGTAAATACACTTCACGAAGTGTGCGTTCATCAGGTTTGGCATTCACGCCAGTGCGGTTGAGCTCTTGAGTATTTAACGCATAATGTTTTACGGTTGCACCGACATCATTAGCTTGAATCGCAAGCACTTCAGGTACCACTAGACTCGCAACTAAAAATGGGTCTTCTCCCATGTATTCAAAGTTACGCCCATACAATGGCAATCTTGCTAGGTTAACACCAGGACCGAGAATAAGGTCTTTATTACGATGACGCGCCTCTGCACCTAAAATATTGCCGTGCAGGCTGGCCATGTTTGGGTCCCAGCTGGCGGCTACTGCGGTTAATGGGGGTAAATAAGTGGAATAATCGTTAGTCCAGCCAGCAGGTGCCCATGAATTTCGGTCAATTTCATAACGCACGCCGTGTGGGCCGTCAGACATCCACATTTCATGTATTCCTAAGCGTTCAATGGCTGGGATGTGAAACTTGCCCGCAGCATGCACTAATGACACTTTTTCAGCCAATGTCAGCTGTGGTAATAAGCGGTTAACCTCGTCTTCGACTTGGCTGATACGATCGCCAATACGCAACTTCTCGCTATCGGATAATACTGTTAATGCATGCAGGGTTTCAGGCGTAATATTAGGGTGTTCGGCAAGCGCTGCTGGACTGATGGTGACAAAACTGCACATCAACAGGGCGCTATAAAGAGGGCTTAAGGTGGTGCTAGACGCACTGTTTTGTGGCTTATTTTTATGGCGAATAGGCATTATTATCCCAAGAGGATTAACCATAACGTGTTCCTTATGTTATTGAAAATTTATAAAAATATTAGTGGTGAGCCGACCTGAACTAGGATTTGCATCAATGTCAGTTTGTGGGTTTACTATGGTTGAATGTAATAAGTTACCGGGGTAAATCACTAGGCGATTTGGACGATATTCGATTTGATGATACAAGCTGTAATGCTCGTCGCTGGCAACAAAGTAACTGGCTGGTGTTTGGGTTTTGCTGTCGAGAAACGGCTGCGCTTTGGTAAAATAGTCTTCGATATTTTCCGCCGTTATCCGCTCCAGATCGGTGAGGTTATGCCTAAAAAAGCCTGTGTTGCCATGTGGACCATCGTTAAGATAATGCAAAATGGCAAAGTAATGCGGGTTTGTCGCATCGAAGTGAGGCAAACATTGCAGTGGAGCCAAGGTTTCTGGCTGTTTGTCGATTAATGAATAGACATATTGCTGCGGCTTTAATCGTAATGATGCTGGAATGCGATAAACGTCGTAGATCAGTTTGTACAGCGCATTGAGAACCTCGATAACATATTGCTTGGGCAATGATGTACGACATCCTGGGTAGTATGAGCCTTTATCTTGACGGAATGTGCTGTCATTGACCGCAATAGCGATCAACTGAGCGATATCTTCAGCAAAATTATCAATCACAATCACAGGTGTTTGTTGTTGGCCAATCAATTGCACCTGCGGTGCAATATGATTGACCTTGATAATGGGCTTGGTTGTTGCTGATACAGACATCAGGATTAGCCCTGCATCGCCGTTGATTTACAATAATGCTGCACAAAATCATGGTGTACAGGCAAGGTATCAACTTTGCGTTTTACGGTGGCTTTAATGCTGTTTAAAAAGCTCTGTAATTCAGCATCGTCCATCATGTCGACAATTGGATGGTACTCTTTAGGTTGTAGACCTTGGCCCATCATAACTTGGATCCATGAGCTTTCACCAAACAGTTCACTGCCGTATTTGTAGACTTTGCCTGATTGGCTAAACATGTCGATACGATGTTGTAATGACGTTGGGATCGGCATGTTTTTGCAATAACGCCAAAAGCGGCTGTCTTCACGGTCAGTGACTTTGTAATGCAAAATAATAAAGTCGCGAATGTTGTCTAATTCAATCTTGGTTTGTTGATTAAATTCATCAATGTCGGCTTGAATTATCCCTTGAGATGGAAACAGTTGCAGTAAGCGGACAATGCTTCGTTGGATCATATGAATGCTGGTTGACTCTAACGGCTCTAAAAATCCCGCTGATAAGCCAATGGCGATACAGTTTTTATTCCAATGTTGACGACGCGTACCGGTTTTGAACTTAATGACTCTAGGCTTATTGATTGGTTGGCCTTCAATATTGTTGAGTAACAGTTCGGTGGCATCGGCATCAGAGAGGTACTTGCTGCAAAATACTAAGCCATTACCAGTACGAGTTTGCAACGGAATGCGCCATTGCCAGCCAGATTCACGGGCAATTGAACGTGTGTAAGGTATGGGGTTTTGCACTGCTTCGGTTTGTACGGCAATAGCACTGTCGCACGGTAACCAATGACTCCAGTCTTCAAAACCAGAGTTTAAGGTTTGCTCAATGAGTAAGGCTTTAAAACCAGTACAGTCGATAAATAAATCACCTTCGATGAACTCACCATTTTCAAGTTGTAATGCGCGAATATTGCCCGTGTCTTCATGTTGCAAAACATCGGCTATCTTGCCTTCAATGCGCCTCATTCCATGTTGCTCAGCAAATTTTCGCAGAAACTTGGCGTAAAGACTGGAGTCCATGTGGTAAGCATGGTTGTAATCTTGATTTGGCAGCACAGCAAAACGGCCTTGGCGAGCGGCTAAATGTTCGGTGCAGTAATCACCAATTTCGCTGACCATGTTTTTTTGTTGGCCTTTAAGCCAAAAGTGCTGAAAACCACAGGCCCAGCAGTCTTTGCCTAAAAAGCCAAATGAATGCAAGTAGTCTTTATTAACATCATGCCAGTTTTCAAATTGGATGCCGAGTTTAAAGGTGGCATTGGTAGCAGCCATCACATCTTGCTCTTTTAATCCCAGTAAACGATGAAAGATATGCAGGGTAGGGATGGTAGCTTCACCGACACCAATAGTGCCGATTTCATCTGATTCGACTAAGACAATATCAAGATTTTTGCCCAATAGTTTGCTGAAGGCGGCAGCGGCCATCCAGCCAGCGGTACCACCACCGGCAATCACTACTTTTTTGATTGTTTTATTCATCTTGAGCGTCCTGTTTGATGTCTTGCTGTTCGCAGCATTATCGTTTTAATTTGTTGATTAAATCTGCGCGTAACTTACGGGCGTTGAGTTCATCTAATGGCTTGGTTAACATGCCTTTAGCTTGGTCTGGTATATGGCTGTCATCAATATCGTCGTGGTTAAAAATGTAATGTTCAAAAAGTGCTTTCCACGCTTGGCGTTGTGCTTTAGGTAATGATCGAAGGCTTAGCATGCTGTGAAGCAGGGCATTGTTGGGTCTGCCTAAATAGCCTGGTGTGTCACGCCACCAATGGGTAATGAGTACGTTAAAGTCGTCAACTCCGCGCACGTGATGCCACCACATGCTGGGAATAAACAACACATCACCCGGATTCAGTTGTGCGGTCAATGATGCCGCAAGTGCCTGCTTAAACTTAGGAAAACGCTCGAAGTCCGGTTCTGCAAAATCTACCATGCTGATGTCTTGTCCACCTGGAGCGAATTCCATTGGGCCGACATATAAATTGCTGATTTGCTCAGGCGGAAATAAGGTGAAAGTGCGTTTCCCCACAGCGTTACACGCGAGGTTGAGCGGAAAGTCAAAATGCGCTGCTACCTTGGTTTGGTTACCAAGCCAAATACTCGTCAATGGTTGCGTTGGCGATAAATCTAAACTGTTTTGTTCACCCAGCCCCGGCAGACATTGGTGTATGTCTGTTGAGCCCATGTAGATCCCCGCAGGTGCTTGGCTGGCATTTTCTTGTTTTAAGCGGCTTAATAATTGGTTGAAATCCAGGCGACCTGCTTGGTAATTAAAACCATTAACCTCTTGATTGTAAAATACCCGTCCATGTTGCTCGTGGGGGAGATAATATGCGGTCACCGCCGAGCCTTGATAAAATTGACACAGATAATCCATTGCCTTATCTGCTGACTCAAGACCCGCTTGGACTAAAGGCCAGTGATGGCATAGGCCTTTAAATACCATGGGCTTATCTGCATGCTCAATATGAGCGAGCACTTGCTCTAAGGTCCAACCGCTTACGCTGTCGACAGCTTGTGTCGAGTGAGCTTGTATCGGCTCAGATAGGTTTGGATTTGTATTGTGGCTCACCATTATCGATTAACCTTGAGCATTTTTAAGGTTAAGTAGCTCGCGAACTTTGCTTTGCGATGCCAGAGCCATATAAATGGCTTGTAAATAACCTTGCTGATGCAAAGTGCCTAACACTTCTGCAGATAACGCGGCTAGGGTGTTTTCATTAATGGTATAAAAACCAATCATTTGATGTTTTTGGCCATTGTCTAGTTCGAGGTCTAAGGTAAACGATTCCAGTAACTCATGCTCAATTAATACATCGATAAAACGATTACTGTCACTGAGCCCATGATGAATCGCTTCAAGCATTTCACCGACTTCATCTAATAAAGGCGTGTTACCACCATAAGGAAAAAACAGCGCTTCACCGTCATTATGGCTTACTCTTGGGTGGTCTAAATCGATGTGAATAACCCGTTGCTGACGCTCAATGCCATCTTCTTGAACGGTTTGTTGTCCTATCAAAAACGGCTGGCGACGCACACTTAGAGGAATATAAGATGCATTCCAACCAGCGTCAGATAAAAACAGATTCTCATTTTGCTTAAAACCAAATAATGCCACCGCATAAAACTGGCCAGTGGTAGCATCTTTATGAAAGAAAATAGGGTAATGAGCTTGAATGCTACGAAATTCTTGCGGAAAGGTTAAGCCGAACCAAAGGTTATCGCCTAACGCACTAGAACGGGTAGTGATAACCTTAAGGTCTTTATGATCGATGCTATTTAGTAATACATGTTGGCTCATTTTGATGTCCTATCTTGTTCGTTCAAATACGTTATGTAGTTATGATTATTGTAGGTGATCTTAGTTAGTCGTTTGATATTAGCTGTCTGCCATCCGAGCAACCCATCTGAGTTAATCTAGATTACAGCTTAGCAAATCCATACTGCACGACTTTGGCTAGCAAATCGCGATTGCTCAGTAAGCTTTTACTTAATACTTGAGTGCGCTGCTGATTATCATTAAACAGTTGCTGTGCCTGTTGTTGCATTGATGGTTTTACATGGCTGGGTAATTGAGTATTAAAACCCATGCCATAGAGCACATATTGAAAACTGGCAGCCGGAAATAAGGCTTCTTTATAGCTAATATCGTGTTGGTTTGGCACTTGATAGCGCCATAATTCAAGTTGCGCTTGCAGACTATCGGGTATTGATTGCTTATCGCGATGATCGCGCCAATAGCGGTCAACTTCACGTTGACTTATTACATAGTGCAGCTTTAAAAAGTCGATAATTTGTTGCCAGTGCAGTTGATAGCGCTGATTAACCCTTGCCGCAATCGTATCCATCACTTGGCGATTGGAGGGGAGTTGTTGGGCTAGGGTAGCTGCTGTCCATTCAATTAACGCTAATGCTGAGGCTTCTAGCGGTTCGATAAATCCTGCAGCCATGCCAATGGCAATACAGTTATTTTGCCAGCATTTGGCTCTATAGCCTGGATTGAACGATAATTTTCGTGGCGTTAGTTTGTCGGCCGTGGCGCTATCAAGCCCTAAATAAGTTAATAGGCTTTGCTCGGCGTCAGCGTCATTAGTATGGCTTGATGAATACACATACCCCACGCCCTTGCGTGTCGGCAAGCCTATGTCCCAAATCCAGCCATTTTGCTTAGCCGTTGAATGAGTACAAGATGCGATAGGGCTGTCTGCTTGCTCATAGGGTACCTGTACAGCAAGGGCGCTATCATTAAATAACACTGACTTTTGAGATAAAAATGGTACTTGTAAATGCTCACCTAATAACAGTGATTTAGTGCCAGTACAGTCGATAAATAATTGTCCGTGGATTTCACCATGTGCTGCAGTGATCACTTTGGCTATATCACCATTATCATGATTAATAATATGACTGACATGATCACGAATATGAGTAACGCCAAGCTTTTGGGTGCAATGTTCGCTTAACATCTGGCTAAATTTGCCAGCATTAAGGTGGTAGCCGTAATTATTTTGAAAATGATATTGCGCTGATGCAATGGTTTTGGGCGCTAATCCAAGTTGAGTCAACACTGCTTGACTACTGACCGCCTCAGCAAAGCTGACTTGATCTGCATGGGGCAACCAAAATGGGCATAAGTCGAGTTCTTGGTTACCGTGAGGTAGGCTAAAAGGGTGTAAATAGCTGTTTGACTGAGTCGGCGTTTTGCTGTCGGCATCTTTGCTTGGGTCATTGCGCCAATCAATAAATCTTGAACCTTGCTTAAAGCTTGCGTCACAGCAGCGAATAAACTGGTTTTCATCAATGCCGATTTTGCTCAAAGTTGAACGCATCGAAGGCCAAGTGCCTTCTCCTACGCCAATGGTGGCAACATCTGGTGATTCAATAAGGGTAATGTTGAGCTTAGGAGAGTGGGCCAGGACACCTTTGTCGACATTATGCTCTGCAGCCAGTAATCCAGCGGTTATCCAACCGGCTGTACCGCCACCAACAATGACTATTTGGGTGATTGGTTTATGCATTATCTCTACCTACGCCTTTGGCACTATTGTTATTATTAAGTTGTTATCAATATTTTTATTGCAGATTTTATTATGTTGAAGTCTCATCATAAGTAGAATTTAGAAAAATGTAACCACTTAATACGTATTGGTTATTCATCTTCTCTTAGCAATGTTTTTAGCTCTTATAAGCAGCATAAAAATAGTAACGTCCTTGTTACTCAATATGTTGCAATAAAAAGAGGTGACAAATTACGTGCACCTCAACGACCTAAAAGGGAAACTTATATGGATAACACCTAACACTGAGCGTGTTAGGCACCATAATATAAGGTTAAATCATTGAGCTAAGTGGTGCTTAGCTCAATATTGCTAACGTTATTCACTTAGAAGGTGTAACGAGCACCTAAGCTATAACGTGCGCCGGTTTCAGTCAGGTTTAACACTTGCTCTTCAGCACGGCCGTGAACACGGACGTACTCTTCTGTAATGTTAAGTCCTTCGAAAAACACGGTTAAGCCTTCAACTGATTCGATATCATAACTAACAGACAAATCGATTTGTGAGTAGGCTTCAGTATACTTAGGGTTTGCCCCAGTATCTTGACCACGTGAGTTTAAGAACTCATCACGCCAGTTATAAGCAACACGAGCTTGGAAACCATAGTTTTCATAAACTAAGACTGCGTTAGCGGTATCACTAATGCCGATAAGTGCTGATTGGTCTGCTAATGAGTAGTTGTTGTAGGCTTCATCACTATTAACCAAGGTATAGTTGGCTATGACACCAAAACCCGTTTCACCGAAGAAATGTTGCGCAGCAAATTCCCAACCATCGATCACCGACTTACGTGGGCTGTTTGATGGGGTATCGATATTGAAGGTCAATAGATCATCATTATTTGCAGCACTACCGGCGATAGTTTGATTAGCAACATCTACCGCAGCATTGTCAGCATAGTTTGCGAAAATATAATCACGAACAGCCCCAGCTTCGGTTGTACCCGTTGCTGCCACAGCAGCTTTATATAAATCACCTGATGCTGGGTTATAAATACCGTTAGTCGTTTTAACAATACCATTGCTAATGAAGTTTGCAGTATCCTTGCGGAAATAACCTACAGACACATAGCTTGACGGTGCGTAGTACCACTCTGCCGAGAAGTCGATATTTTCCGATTCTAATGGCAATAGTGTCGGGTTACCTGCAGATCCACCACCATTAGTTCGGTTTGCGAGAGTTGCTAATACCGTACCGCCTTGGATATCTGTGTAGTTAGGGCGCCCAATGGTTTCGCTATAAGCTGCACGTAAGATCACATCTTCAACCACTTCAATGTTGAAGTTGAAACTAGGAAGTAAGTAGTCGTAATCACCCGTTTTAGTTTCAAATACTTGTTCACCGGTGGCAGCAAGTGCTATTTCAGTTTCTGCAATCCAAACTGCGCCATCATAGCCCGCTACAGCAGCTGTTGATGTCACGTCAGTTTTTTCATAACGCAAACCAAAGTGAACATCATATGGCATGCCGGCAATTTCGTTGTCGTAGTTGTACTGGACGTAAACAGCTTGTGACTCTTCTTCTGTATAACGGTCTGTTTGAGCCGCATAATTAGTAGAAGGACAGAAACCATTACCACAATCACCACTAACAGAAGAGGTGTAATTAGCTGCTGAGAAGTCACGAACAGCAGCAAAGTCCCACATGAAGATGGTATTTAAAATGTCAAAGTTGCCATCAGCGAGTGAGAAGTCACCACCATTGGCATCAAATTTGTCAGTAATCGTATCGGCTGGGAACCATGATTCGTCGAAATCACCAGCAGAACCTACACCACCCCAATCGTTACGTTGTACGTCAACTTGCTGAGAGTGATTGTTGACATTAGTAAGCTCAACACCAAAGTCGATACTACCTGCGTCTTCAAACAAGTACTCGCCATCAAACTGATATTGATCAATTTCAGATTTGTTGCGTGCATTAGAGAAGTTGGAACCAGTAAGTAACATGTCTGCAGGAGTTACAGCATTACCACCACCAACCGCAAGCACTGGTAAATCACCGCTAAAGTCAGTAGCCGCGCTGGTACGTATAAATGCAGCGGTACTTAAATTGTTGCTAGAACCATAAATGTTATTGGGTTTAAATTCGGCCGTTGAGTTATGTGCATCGAAAGTCAGTTTTAAATTATCTGTCGCTTGCCATTCAATGTTAAAGCCTAATGAGCCACTCTCGTTACGAACGCCAAAATCGCCAGCTGCCATCGATAAGTCTACAGGTGAGCCGTAAGTTTCAGAATAAATGAGCGGTGATGCGACTGGGCCGTCACTCCACACGTTTTCAGATGGTACAAAGTTAAACCAAGCTGATACATCATGAGATTGAGTGTCGATATCGTTACGCATGTAGGTATAGTCTAGGCTGGTGACTATGCTATCTACTGGGCTGTACTGTAAAACTAACTGGCCATTGGTACGAGTACGTTGTTGCTCTTCAAAACGATAAACGGTTGTCTGCGGCACTGAGTAAATATCATCATCACCAGGACGGTTTACTTGAGTGTCGTCTTTAGCGACACCGCCCCATTGACTATTGTTGTCATCTGTACCAGCAAAACTACGCCAGCCTGTACCAACTTGCGCTTGTTGGTTACCGCTTTCGCGTTCTTGATAACTGGCCGATAGCGAAATACCAAATTTGTCGTCAGCAAAAGTATTTGAATATAAACCGGACAATTCTGGTGTCATTGAGCCTTTATCTGTTGATTTATCATCAACAGCTTTTACCCCAAATGTGGCTTTCAATCCAGGAGAGCTAAATGGTTTGTGAGTCAAAATATTGATAGTAGAACCGATACCACCAGTGGAGTTTGACGCTGAGCTCGTTTTATATACTTCAACACCGCTAATACTTTCAGATGCGATATTGGCAAAATCAAATGAGCGCGAGCCAGTCGTTACTGGCATTTGACGACCATTGAGGGTGATCAAGTTGTAGTCTGGGCCAAAACCACGCACGGACACTTTACTGCCTTCACCGTTAGAACGGTCAATTGATACACCAGTAATACGTTGTAATGATTCTGCTAGGTTGGTATCTGGAAACTTACCAATGTCTTCAGCAGAAATAGAGTCTACGACACCACTTGATGAACGTTTAACGTCCATTGATTTAATTAAACTGCCACGAATACCTGTAACTTGTAGTACTTCAATATTCTCATCACCAGCTTCATCAGCTGCGTAGGCAGGTAACATACTGCTTACACCAAGCACTAGCGATAAACTGGTCGCTAGCTTGGTTTTTGTAAATTTTGTTGTTTTCATCTAGGAAATCCCCATTGACTAGATTTTGCTTCTCTCAATATTGCGGGTTAGGCGCAAATCGTTTTTTTAATTCTCCATCAACGCTGTAGTCATTATTTATAATGGTTATGTTATAAAACAGCTAATGTAAGCGCTTACATAAAACTAGTGTAAATTGTGACCGCCGTCAACAAAAACAAGTTTTAAATATTACATTTCATTAACCACAATAAGAAGCTATTCAAGGTTTGTTTTATTAGTTATTGTTTAGTAAGATTTTTATTTTTTATGAACATTTCAAATAAAAATGTAAGCGCTTTCTTTTGTTGGTTGAATTGTTACCGCTTAGGTTGGGTTTTATCCGTTATTGAGAACAAGTAAGGTTATTCTAGACTAACTTTCTAGCGCGTTAATATTTTGTTGCATGTTGCGACAGTGAATTGATGTGGTTGTTGCTTATGGTGTTAGGGCTTATTTCAGTGTTATCGATAATCAAAGTATGAGTCATTAAGATGCATGTGAATGACCCACAGGACTTGAGACAACATATTATCTAAAGGTTAACTGATTATCATTGCGCGGTTGATAGCTTGCATAGGTTGATTGAAATCTCACTGTTGCGGTATTTTATGGCCATGCTTGTTCTCTCATTACTCATAAGGTGCGTTTATGCGTAGTTAAGTTGTTAGTCTATAGCGCATATTGCATTATTTGTTTGCGAGCAGATTGTTGATGGCAAGTCACAGTGAGATGGTCAGTATCAGTACTTTTTAATCGCTACGAGATACTATCACCTCTGCATAAGGTAGCGTTGACTCACTCGTGACCGATTACTGACTTGGGGAGCCACTTATGGGAAGAGGGACTTACCATCTGGCTTTTTTGGATGTCTTTTATCGACATTGCAGCAGGATAGGTTAACCGCTAAATGGTTCGGTTGACTCTTACTGATTGATTGCTCTAGCTGATTCACGCACAAATAGCTCTGGTGTAAACGAGCTTTCAACTAAGACGGCTTTGTCGTTATACACTTGCTGTAATACCCAGAGGGCTGCCATTTTACCCATTTCGTGAATAGGGTTGTTAACGGTCGATAATTTCGGTGAGATGTACTGTGGAAATGGAATATTATCGTAACCAATAAATGAAATATCATCGGGTACGCGGATTCCGTGTTCTAAACACACCGCAATTGCCCCAGAGGCCATTTGATCATTCGCACATACGACTGCTGTAATGGTTTTATTCATCGACAGTAAATGCTCCATCGCTTCACAGCCGCCAGCTTCTTTAAAGTCACTTTCAATGCAAAGGGTGTCATCAAAATCGATATTGTATTGTTGCAATGCTCGCTTATGTCCTTTTAGACGATCTCGTACGTCGAGCTTAAACAGTGGCCCTGAAATGTAAGCGATGTCTTTATGACCAAGTGATAATATGTGCTCGGTAGCCATGAAACCACCTTGTTCATTTTCAAGATAAACACAGCGTTCTTTGATGGCGTCGATATAGCGGTTAATAAATACCACTGGTGTTGGGCCTTTACTCAATTCAATCAAGTAATCGTCTGATACCGCCTCAATGTCCAAAATAAGAGCATCACAACCGCGACTCATCAAAAACTCAACCCCTTCTTTTTCTTGCTTCTCGTCGCTATGACCAGCAGCAATAATCACGTGCTTGTTAGCTGTTCGAAGGGCAGTTTCGATTTCTGTCATCATGGGACCATAAAAAGGACCGTCAAGCTGAGACACTAAAACCCCAACACTGTTGGAGCAATTTGAGGCTAATGATTGGGCAATAGTATTAGGGCGATAGCCTAAAGAGGCCATCGCATCGAGAACCTTTTGTTTGGTTTTATCGCTGACTTTGGTGTTGTTATTCATCACTCTAGACACGGTTGCTAGAGACACACCAGCCATTACGGATACATCGTAAATTGTTGCCATATAATTAGTTTTTAAAAGCCGTCTTGGAGCACATGGCTCCAAGACTATCATGCTTTTATTTTACTTCTCTATTTAATTCTAAGTGTATTTGGTCCACTTTTTCATTGTCCAAGGTGTACCAACGCATAACAAAGGCCACTACCAATGAACCGATAGCAGGGTATACAGTGAATGAAAGTAATATTCCTTGTTGAGTCTGTTCAGTTTGGATGATATCTGGCTGATAACCATAACCAGCTAGTAACCAACCAGCTGCCGCACCACCAATAGCAACCCCAAGTTTGATAAAGAATATGACCGATGAGTAAATCATTCCGGTAATGCGTACACCGTTTTTATGTTGACCATAGTCGACCACATCAGCCATTTTTGCCCAAAGCAGTGGTGTAGCCATATTGAAAGTAAAACCCCATATGATAAACATCCCAAAGGCCAGTATCACTTGATCGCTTGGCACAAAGTAGCTTACGACACACATGGCCGCCGCCAGCAGTTGCAAGGTAATATAGGCTTTTACTTTACAAAAACGTTTTGCTAAAGGTTGAGCTAAAATACAACCGAATATATTACCAACCATGCCAAGAGTGATGAAAAGGGTAATAGAATCAGGCATGTTTAAGAAATATTTTACATAGTAAATCGCTAAGCTGGTACGCAATACCATGCCTGATAATAGACACACTGCTGCAATGGCCAATACTCGCCACTGATCATTTTTTAACATGTCGGTGAAGTCTTTTTTAAAGCTTGTTTGTTGGTCTATAGGTGGATGTAGACGCTCTTTGGTGCCCCAAAAGCAGGCTAAAAACATCGCAACACCCAAAATGCTCATCGCAGCAATCGTCAGTTGATAGCCTTTAGCCTGATCGCCTTTACCTAAAAACTCCACCAAAGGTAAGGTTAGGCCTGACACCAATAATCCGCCCAGCATCGCAAACACAAAACGGTATGATTGCACTGACACGCGTTCTTTAGGATCCGCCGTTAATACCCCGCCTAATGCACAATAAGGAATATTAATCGCGGTATACACCATCATCAATGCGGTATAGGTGACGAAGGCATAAATCATTTTACCGTCTTCAGACAAATCTGGCGTAGTAAAGGCTAATACGCTGATAAAGCCAAAGGGAAGGGCAAACCATAATAGATAAGGTCTAAACTTACCCCAACGAGTGTTGGTTCTGTCTGCTAGCGCGCCCATTAGTGGGTCGGTTATCGCATCAATTAAGCGAACAGCTAAAAACATTGTGCCCACAAATGCAGGCGAAATACCGAAAATGTCGGTATAGAAAAAAGTTAGAAATAGCATCACGGTTTGAAACACAATATTACTGGCGGTGTCCCCAAGTCCGTAAGCTATTTTTTCTCTAGTGCTAATCATACATGCCTCAATTATTGTTGTTATTGCTTAAAATGATGCAACTATTTGAATAGAATAAAGCCGTTTATATAACGGCTTTATTCTGGTTAACATATTATGTTCTTGCGTTAATAAAGTCTCTATACGCGTATGCACTGGCTTTTAAGGTACGTTCTTGGCTTGCATAATCAACATAGACAATACCGAAGCGTTTTAAATAACCTTCTGCCCACTCAAAGTTATCCATCAAACTCCAAGCAAAATAACCCACAACATTAACACCTTGTTCAATGGCACTATTTACCGCATTTAAGTGAGCGTTATAGTATTCGAGTCTGTCTTGGTCATCCACTTTACCGTTTAACAATTTATCATCCATTGCCGCACCGTTTTCGGTAATGTAGATCGGTGGTAAAGGATAAAGTGCATCTAAAGAGGTTAATAAATCACTAAAGGCTTGTGGGTAAATTTCCCATCCCATATCTGTTTTAGGTTTGCCGACCATGTCTACTTGGCTAAAGCCATTAACTGGGTCGGCTTTATAGACTGCACGGGTATAAAAGTTGATGCCTAGAAAGTCGATAGGTTGAGCAATAATATCAAAGTCGCCAGCTTCAATAACCGGCACATCTTCTGCGGCAAAGTCATTGATAATGTCTGGGTAGCAGCGGTCAAACAAGGGTTTTATGTACCACTGATTGAAATATTGGTCGGCATTACTTGCGGCGTCAATATCTGCGGCAGAATCAGTGGCGCTATAGCAAGGCGTAAAGTTAAGCACGATACCATTTTGGCTGTTAGGGCTGTTTTTTTGCAGCACTTTCATGGCTAAACCATGAGCCAATAATAAGTGGTGTGCAGATTGACGGCCATAAGCTTTTTTCGCTAATCCAGGAGCATGAATGCCAATTTCATAACCTAAGTATGAACTGCAAAAAGGTTCGTTGAATGTGGCGTATGAGTAAACTCTGTCACCGAATGCTTGGGTTATTTTGTCGGCATAGTCAGCAAATAAATAGGCTGTTTCGCGATTTAACCAACCACCATTATCTTCAATATGTTGTGGTAAATCCCAATGGTACAAGGTCACAAAGGTTTTAATGCCACGACGGTTTAGTTCATCGAGTAAGTCGGTATAAAACTGCACACCTTGTGGATTCAGGCTGCCATCTTTGTGCATAACGCGAGGCCATGAGATCGATAAACGGTAGGCGTCGACACCTAGCGATTCTATTAGATCGACATCTTCACGCCATAACTTAACGTGTTCGCATGCTTGCGAGCCATCAGACCCATCACGAATTTTGCCAGGCGTCGCACAAAATGTGTCCCAAATACAGGGCAGGCGAGTTGCCACAGCACCTTCAATTTGAAATGAAGCTGTCGCCACACCAAAGGTGAACGCTTTTGAATGCATTTTTGAATCGGCTGGTAACATAATTTTCATATTTTAATTCACTTAGTATTGATTAATTTTGTCTTTTTTTATTACTAACTTATTAGCTTAAAACACACTGATAAAAGGCCTAGTGTCGCATTGTCCTAACCGTAAATATTATGCTCTCGCGTTTAAAAACCGTTGACATCAGTTATCGATATGTTAAAAATGAAAGCGCTTACATTGAGATTAGTGATTAATTATCCAAAGGTCAATAATTGATTTGGTTAAATATTGAATCCTCATCTGCTTGCACAAGTGTGGGAATAGCGATATGGAAAATGCCTAGCGTTTACGGGGAGTTAACTCTTAGGTAATGACAAAGAGCATCCAGTTCACTGGCGTTATGTACTGCAACCCAAGATAACTATTAACAACAATAAGGGAATGTCATGACGACTTCGCAGCTTCAACTCGAATCGACTCCGGTTAATTCAATTCATCAGCAAGGAAACTTTCGCTTTGCGTTAGTGGCGTTAACATCATTATTTTTTATGTGGGGTTTTTTAACCTGTTTAAATGATATTTTAATCCCTTATCTAAAAAACATGTTCGACCTTAATTACACTCAAGCGATGCTGGTGCAATTTTGCTTTTTTGGTGCGTATTTTGTTGTGTCGATCCCTGCCGGTGCGCTAGTCGGTAAAATTGGTTATCAAAAAGGCATTATTACCGGACTGGTTATTGCCTGTATTGGATGTTTATTATTTTATCCGTCAGCAAGTTATGCTTCTTATAATATGTTTTTGTTTGCCTTTTTTGTATTGGCATCAGGCATTACTATTTTACAAGTATCTGCCAACCCTTATGTCAGTGTTTTAGGCCCTGCTGAAACCGCATCGTCTCGTTTAACCTTAACCCAAGCATTTAATTCATTAGGTACAACAGTTGCGCCATTTTTTGGCAGTTGGTTAATTTTATCAACGGTTGAGCATGATGAGAGCATCACTGAGGTAGGTGAAGTTATTGGCCGATTATCAGTAGAGCAACAAGCCAGTGCCGTTCAAACCCCTTACTTAATTTTAGCCTTGTCATTGTTTGCATTGGCATTGATTTTTATGATGTTAAAACTACCGCTATTGGGCAAAAAAGATGCTGCATCGACCACCTCTGCAACGGGAAGTGCTTGGCAGTATCCGCATTTGGTGATGGGCGCGGTAGGGATTTTTGTATACGTCGGTGCAGAGGTTGGTATTGGCAGTTTTCTGATTAGCTTTTTAACTCAAGATCATATTGGTGGTGTGTCTGAATCGCAGGCAGCCCATTATATTGCTTATTACTTTGGTGGCGCTATGGTCGGCCGTTTTATTGGCGCCGCTGTGATGCAGAAAATTAATGCAGGTAAGGTGTTAGCGTTTAACGCACTGTGCGCGTGTATTTTAGTGGCTGCAGCCATGATGAGTGTTGGCACGGTAGCCATGTGGGCCTTGTTGTTGGTCGGTCTGTGTAACTCAATTATGTTCCCAACGATTTTCAGTTTGGCACTACAAGATTTAAAACAACACACTAGCCAAGGCTCAGGCATTTTGTGTTTAGCCATTGTTGGCGGTGCGATTTTGCCCTTATTTCAGGGCATGCTGGCTGACATCATGGGGATTCAATTAGCCTTTATTGTCCCCTTGCTATGTTACTGTTTTATCGGGTACTACGGTTTAATTGGCTGCAATGCAAAACGTCCTGTATCAACAGAAAATGCGTAAGGGAAATACAATGAAACTGACTCAAATACAGCGTACAACGAGATTAAAAATGCCGATGAAAACCACTGTAATCACTTTGGGGCTTTTTCTTGGCGTTAGCGGCTGTGGTGATAATCAAAGTGCTCAGCAACAAACGACAGAAGCCGCTGTAACTTCGGAGCAAACGGCATCAACAATATGGCCTGCATTACCCCCAGCTATCGCTAAAGATGAAGCATTAGAGGCCAAGATAGATGCCTTAGTTGCCAAGATGACGCTAGAGCAAAAAATTGCCCAAATGATCCAGCCAGAAATTCGCGATATTACGGTTGAAGATATGCGTAAATACGGTTTTGGTTCTTATCTCAATGGCGGTGGTGCTTATCCTAACAACGACAAGCATGCCACGCCTGCAGATTGGGTTGCCTTAGCGGAATCATTTTATCAAGCATCTGTCGATGACAGTATCGATGGGATTAATATTCCTACCATGTGGGGCACAGATGCGGTACACGGTCATAACAATGTTATTGGCGCAACCTTATTTCCGCATAACATTGGTTTAGGCGCTGCCAACAACCCAAAATTGATTGAAAAAATAGCCGCCATTACGGCTCAAGAAGTTATGGTGACTGGGATTGATTGGGTATTTGCTCCTACCGTTGCCGTGGTGCGAGATGACCGTTGGGGCAGAACCTATGAAGGGTATTCTGAAGATCCACGCATAGTAAAAGAGTATGCTTATGCCATTGTTGAAGGCTTGCAAGGTTCTGTCAGTGGTGACTTTTTATCAGACCAACATGTTATTTCAACGGTAAAACACTTTATCGGTGATGGTGGAACTGAAAACGGAATCGATCAGGGCGAAAACCTTGCTAGCGAACAAGATTTATATGACATTCATGCTCAAGGTTATGTCGGCGGACTTAATGCTGGGGCACAAAGTGTTATGGCCTCATTTAATAGTTGGCATGGGGAAAAAAATCATGGCAATCAATACCTATTAACCGATGTACTTAAAGATAGATTAGGCTTTGATGGCTTTGTGGTTGGCGATTGGAATGGTCACGGACAAGTCGCTGGTTGTACTAATGAGTCTTGTGCTAAGTCAGTTAATGCTGGATTAGATATTTTTATGGTACCGACTGATGCATGGAAACCATTGTATGAAAATACTATTGCCCAAGTTAAAAGTGGTGAGATCAGCCAAGCGCGTATAGACGATGCGGTTAGCCGTATTTTACGAGTGAAATTTCGTGCCGGCTTGTTTGATAAACCTAGCCCAGCCAATCGTCCGTTATCGGGTAAAACTGAGTTAATCGGCCAAGCGAGTCATCGCGAGGTTGCTCGCGAAGCGGTGCGTGAGTCATTAGTGTTGCTTAAAAATAATCAATCGATATTGCCGCTTAAGCCTAATATGAAGGTGCTTGTTGCCGGCGATGCAGCAGATAATATTGGTAAACAATCAGGTGGTTGGTCAATTACTTGGCAAGGTACTGACAATAAAAATAGCGATTTTCCTGGTGCAACCTCCATTTACTCAGGTATCGAGCAGGTCGTCACCCAAGGTGGCGGCAAGACAACCTTAAGCGTAAACGGTGACTTTAACCCTGAACAACAACCTGATGTTGCTATTGTTGTGTTTGGCGAAGAACCTTATGCCGAGGGCAATGGTGATATTGATAATCTTGAATATCAGCGTGGCGATAAGCGTGATTTAGCATTATTGAAAAAACTTAAAGCGCAAGGTATCCCAGTTGTATCAGTATTTATCAGCGGCCGCCCTATGTGGGTTAATGCTGAATTTAACCAGTCAGATGCGTTTGTTGCAGCTTGGCTTCCAGGCACAGAAGGCCAGGGCATTGCAGATGTATTATTTACTAAGCCAGATGGAACGGTTGCATATGATTTTGTGGGTAAATTGTCATTCTCATGGCCAGCTACACCCCAACAAACTCAGGTCAATGTGCCATTAGCGCAAGATAAACGTGCGCAAGCACAAGCTGACTATCAACCACTGATCCCTTACGGATATGGATTAACCTATCAGTCTGTTGCAACCGATGCGATAAGCTTAGATGCGTTATCAGAAGATAATTTAGCCGCCAGTCAAACACTCGAAGACTTAGCCCTATTTGAACGTGCAGTGAAATCTCCTTGGTCAATGTACATAGCAACAGATAATGAACAGCAAGCCTTATCCAGCAGCGTGGCGAGCAACCGTGCGCTTAATATCCGCACCATGGATCGCGCCGTGCAAGAAGATGCCCGCTTGGTGTCGTTTAATGGCACCGAGCAAGGTTCCGTCGGCTTAATAAGTAGTTTTCCACGTGACTTAAGAGCTTACAGTAATAGTGATTCAGCATTGTCTCTTAGTATCAAAGTTGAGCAATCGGTGTCAAAACCTCTGTGGCTAGGTCTCGCATGTCAAGGTGATTGTCGCCAACAAGTGGATATCGCCAAGCTGGTGAATACTAGATTAGCTGAATGGCAAAACGTAAGCATTTCCCTGGCTTGTTTTGCTGGAGAGCCGATGGACTTTGGTAAAATTGCCATGCCGTTTTATCTTAGTACTGACGCTAAAGTCGATATTAGTTTTAGTGATGTCGTCATTAAAGCGACTGCAAACGACAATACTATCCAATGTCACTAGAACCCTAATCCAGCTCGACCTCATTTCGGTCGAGCTGGATTTAGTTTGATTTTGTGCAGGGCGTCAGTCGATAATCGTCGGCCGTTTGACTGTAATCACGTCAGATTTGAACGGTCTCATAGACTGCTGAATACGAATGCAAAAACGCACTGTTTGCTTTGAGCAAAGCGGCGCTTAGCTTAGTATCGAGCAGCCTTTGAGGTATTGCAGCTATCTTGTGTCCTCGCGGTGGTTTTTTTCGGTCAGTTTTTTGAGTCGATTTTGAATCAAGTGCAATCAAAAAGTTATCAATCTATGATGTTAACAATGGCATAATAACGTATCGATAGTGTATTGATCGCTAAAGCGATATGAATTTGATAAGGAATTGATTTGTCTAATATTGTATTTTCTAAAGCAGACTTACAACAGATAGTGCTCCTCGCCAAGCAAGCCGGCGAAGCAATTATGCAAGTTTATGCGCAAACTGATTTACAGATTGAAGTGAAACAAGATGATAGTCCAGTTACTGCAGCCGATATTGCCAGTCACAATGTGATTATCGCTGGGCTTAAGCAGCATTTTGCTGATATTGCTGTCATGAGCGAAGAAGACGCTGATATTAGTTGGGCTGAACGCCAGACTTGGCAAACCTATTGGTTGATCGATCCACTCGATGGTACTAAAGAATTTATTAAACGTAATGGTGAATTTACGGTTAATATTGCGCTGATCCATCAGGGACAAGCTATCGCAGGCGTGGTGTATGCGCCCGTATTAGACAAATGTTATAGCGGTATTGTTGGCCAAGGTGCATGGCTAGAGCACAACGGAGCGACATCAATATTAGATATTCGTCAGCGGCCATTACAGACACCTCCTGTTGTCGTTGGCAGTCGTTCTCATATTAGCCCTGATGTCGCCGCCTATTTACAGACCATTGGCGAACATCAAATGCTTAGCGTTGGTAGCTCATTAAAGTTTTGTATGGTGGCCGAAGGTCAAGCCGATGTGTACCCAAGATTAGGCCTCACCAGTGAATGGGATACTGCAGCAGCGCAAGCTGTATTGGAAAGTGCTGGTGGTAAAGTGGTTGAGTATCCAGCACTCACAGCGCTGCAATATAACCAGAAAGAAAATATTTTAAATCCGTATTTTATTGCCGCGTCCTTGGCGTGGTTTGAACGTAAATAATTGTGCTTTAAAGCAATTTGCGTTAATCGAACATTGAATCTAATTAATAATAAGTAAATGGAGTAATAAGTTATGATGCGTATGGGCGTCGATCTCGGTGGTACCAAAATAGAATTAGTGGCGTTGGCCGATGATGGCGCTGAGATATTTAGAAAGCGCATTCCTACTCCAAGAGACTATCCAGCGACATTAGCGGCGATTGTGGGCTTAGTCGCCGATGCTGAAACCGCAACAGGCCAAACGGGTTCTGTGGGTGTTGGTATTCCTGGTGTTGTGTCACCGTTTACTGGTTTGGTTAAAAACTCTAATTCAACCTGGATTAACGGCCATCCGCTTGATAAAGATTTAAGCGAAGTGTTGCACCGTGAAGTGCGTGTAGCCAATGATGCCAATTGTTTTGCCGTATCTGAAGCCGTCGATGGTGCCGCTGCCGGAAAAGGTGTTGTTTTTGGCGGTATCATTGGTACAGGTTGTGGTGCTGGTATCGCTATTAATGGTCGTGTGCATGGCGGTGGTAATGGGATTGGCGGTGAATGGGGCCATAATCCTCTTCCGTGGATGACGGCTGATGAGTTTAATTCCACTAGCTGTTTTTGTGGTAATCGTGACTGTATCGAGACCTTTATATCGGGTACTGGCTTTGTACGTGATTTTCGTGAAGCAGGCGGCGATGCAATCAGTGGTATCCAAATTTCTGAGATGATGCAACAAGGCGATCCGTTGGCTACCGCAGCATTTGAGCGTTATATCGATCGATTAGCGCGCTCACTTGCGCATGTGATCAATATGATGGATCCAGACATGATTGTATTAGGTGGCGGTGTATCAAATATTGATGCTATCTACACTGAATTACCAAAAGTGTTACCCAAATACGTTGTCGGTCGCGAATGCGGCACTCAAGTGGTTAAAAACAAGTTTGGTGCATCTTCTGGCGTTCGCGGTGCGGCCTGGCTTTGGGGCAAAGACGAAAAGTAGGCTTAACTTGTATAGTAGAGCCTTGTTCAGGATAGATATTTGTGAAAATAAAGCCAAAGGTCATTTCGATTCACTTGGCTGAGCGTTCATCTGGCAATATGGTTAATTCATCAAACGGCACTTTAATAGTGCCGTTTTTGTTTGCTTGATAGGGTTTGTATTCAGACTTTATAACGATAAACTAGCGACAGTTTTCATTGTTCAAGTGATATACCGATGTTTTGGCTTAAAAAAATCTTATCGCAATTAGTCATGCCCATTCCGCTTAGCATTATGCTATTAGTTATAGCAGCCGTGTTATGGCGCACAAAAAGAACACGGTTGCTGCAATTTGGGCGTATTGCCTTGGTGGCTGCGATAGCGCTACTGGTATTAACCAGCCAAGCGCAAGTAAGCTATTATTTAGCGGATTCGTTAGAGTCGCAGTATCACGTTAACCATCAGCCAATAACAGGGGCTTGTGTTGTGATGGTATTGGGATCGGGTAACCGTGAGCAGCAAGGTCATACCGCAGTGCAGCAATTATCATCTACAGCACTGGCTCGATTAACTGAAGGTGTGCGTCAGTTTAGCCTTGGCCAACATTGCACCTTAGTGGTCAGTGGTTGGAGCGGCGGTAATCAGCCAACTGCTCATGCCACTATTATGGCTCAAGCGGCCCAAGAATTAGGCATCCCCAAAAAGAGTATTACGGTCTTCAATCAACCTAAAGACACCATTGAAGAAGCCAATACACTTAAGCAATTTTTGGGCACTCAGCCTTTTAGATTGGTGACGTCGGCAACACATATGCCAAGGTCTATGCGCATATTTAACGCTTTAGGGATGCAACCCCAAGCGGCGCCAACTGACTTTATTGCTAATAGTAGCGATTGGTGGCGTTTAAATGCGGATAATTTGTTAGATTCACAGCGAGCCATTCATGAGTATGTCGGTATATTATGGTTGTGGGTTAAAGATCTATTAGTGAATAATCACTAGCGTTGTTTACTAAATAGTTGGGTAGCAGTATTTTGAATAATTTATCAATCAATTCCAAGGACACTATTGTGAGTGATGAGCACATGTTAATTAGTCCTTATGCTAAGCGAAATGGCATCACGCTTACAGTTGTTGGCGCGTTAAGTTTAGTGACTAGCTTGATTATTTTTATTGGGCTTAAAGGCTTTTTTGTGCCTGGTATGTTGTGTTTTGCCTTAGGCTCAGTCGCACTGGTGTTAGGTGTCGCTAAAGTGTATCAGCCAGCGGTCAGCTTCAAACTAATGCCTACAGGAGTGGTATTTTTTCATCGTCGTGGTCAGGTATTTATTGAATGGCATAATATTCAGCGGCTTGATAGCGTGCGGGTAAATCAAAATATGGAGATGATTGAACTGCCTTATATTGGCGTCAAACTTAAAAAGATTAATCCCATATTAGATTGTATTTCACCGCGTTTGGCTACCGGATTACTAACCGAACAGCGGCCACTTTTGATGACCGCAGCCACACAAGATGAGGACTTACAAAGTTTAGAAGGTTACTTAGGTGCAGAATTTACCCCGCTAGTGGTTAACGGTGAACGTTATCGTGGTGTTCTGGCGATGTTCGGTCATCGTTGCCAAACCTTGAATGAGCAGCTTGGTTATCATGTGTACCTATCCATTGACAGTTTAGATCGAGAGCCCAAAGAGTTTGTCGCTTTGTTGCGTCAATGGCAGCGACAAGCACTAATCAATAGTGATGAATAAGCCATTATTAAAGGATGTGGTGATCTTCTAGGAGCTAACATGGCACAGCTTGAGCTATTACAAGGAGGGTGTTTATGTGGCGCCATCCGTTATCAAGTTAATGGTTTGCCATTTGATGCCGATCACTGCCACTGCAGTCAATGTCGAAAAAGTGCCGGTGCGGTGATGATGAGCTGGATGGATTTTTGTTATGAACAAGTTGAATGGCTACAAGGGCAAGTCACAGAGTTTGCTTCATCAAAGGATATTCGTCGGGTTTTTTGTCAACACTGTGGTTGCTCACTGACTTACCGACATCTGGATTATCCGTAGTACATAACATTATCGATTGCATCGCTTGATCTACCACAAAAAGTGCAGCCAACTTACCATATACACACTGATGAGCAGGTTAGCTGGTTAAATATCGATGACAATTGTCCGCGTTATAAGGCAGGAAAAACGCTGACAAAAAGCTCAAATTAGCTTTTTGATGAAATCAGAGTCAATGGTTCTACGTGGCGATAACCTAAAAACTGGCCACCGTCTAAAATTTCGATGTTTTCACAATACGCATCCCCTTCAAAAATACCTTGCTCATGCAGGGTCATTTTTTTACAGTGTGCCTTACCTGTTAGTTGGCCTGCAATCATTAAGTTTCGGCACAAAATATCACCATCAACTGTGCCATTGGGTTCAATCGTCACATTGCCTTGTGCTTTAATATCGCCGTTGATATGCCCTGCAATGAGTACATCACCGCTGAAAATAAGTTTGCCGGTTAAGTGACATTCTGGGGCGATAAAACTCAGCGGATTTGCAGCTTGTTTTTGACCAAACATCTCAGTGCTCTTATGGCTATATTTTGGCTGATAATATAGCGTTAAAGGCAAATAAATAACACCAAAATCGCTCGCTATATTGCTAACTGATTAACATACCGTATTTGATAAATTAGCTCGGTTTGCCAATCTGTATGGCATTAGAAGGGCAGGGAGATACACAAGCACCACAACCCGTACAGGCATCAGTATCTATCAAGGGTTTAGGCACTTGTCCTACTGCCATGATAAAGCTAATTGCGCGTGGATCGCAGGCATCTTTACAACTCTGGCACCAAACACCTTCATAGGTTAAGCAGCTGTCTTTTATGCTGGCGCGAATTGACCAGGGTAAGGACTGGGCGAGATCGAACACCGGCTCTGGGCACACATCAACGCAAAGATGGCAAAAAGTACATTCACCAAGATTAAAATCTATTTCAGGAAACCCACCTTCACCGCGTTTAATTATTTGGGTTTCGCAGGCGGTAATACACTTGTCACAGCGGGTGCAATTGTCAGTAAATTCTTGATCTGTTTTGCTCCATGGCGGGCGGGTGACATTGGATTTTCTGCGACTAAATAGATTACGCCGACTTTGATTAATACTTTGGCTCATGGCTATCCTAATTGGACGTAAACGCATTAGCTGGCGCTAGGGGTTGTCGCTCTATCAGGCTGAAAATTGCTTCGAGCTAAAACCTGTGCTAACAAGGGCGTTTAATCGCAAGTTTTGGGCGGATTGTGGCTTGTTTCTACTGGGTTATCGCTAATTCATGTTAAGTCGCTACATGAATTAGCTCCGCCTAGTATAACATCACCACACAGCCGCAAAATTTACTTTGAAAGATTAACACACCCTGATATTAGCATTCGCTGCAGCTAAAAATTGTTAAGCGCTAGGCATTTTATAACCATCAGGGTTATGTGATTGCCATTTCCAACTGCTATTGGCCATATCTTCAACGGTATGAGTCGCACGCCAGTTAAGTTCTGTTGCTGCAAAACTCGGATCGGCATAACAAGCGGCAATGTCACCAGGACGGCGTGGACTGATTTGATAAGCAATGGTTTTACCACAAGCTGTTTCAAATGCTTTGACCATGTCTAACACACTGTAACCGATACCCGTGCCGAGATTATAAGTCACCAATCCAGGTTTTGTTTGCAGCTTTTTAAGCGCTTGTAAGTGACCCACAGCTAAATCAACAACGTGAATATAATCGCGAACACCTGTGCCATCTGGTGTGTCGTAATCATCGCCAAACACGCTTAATTTTTCGCGTTTACCGACAGCAACTTGGGCAATAAACGGCATCAAGTTATTCGGAATGTCGTTAGGATCTTCACCAATTAAGCCACTTTCGTGAGCTCCAACAGGATTGAAGTAACGTAGTCGAGCAATATTCCAGCTGTTATCTGAGTTGTACAAGTCGGCTAAAATATATTCAACCATCAATTTTGACTGACCATATGGATTGGTCGCGCCCGTTGGGAAATCTTCTTTAATGGGCAGACTCGCTGGATCGCCATAAACCGTGGCGGATGAACTAAAGACTAAGTTTTTAACGTTATTTTCGGCCATAACTTGGCATAAAATAATCGTGCCAGTCACGTTGTTTTCATAATACTTTAATGGTTCGGCGACTGACTCACCGACGGCTTTTAAGCCTGCAAAATGAATAACAGACTCAATGCTATGGTCTACAAATACTTTTTGTAGCAAAGCCTTATTTAAAATATCGCCTTGATAAAAAGTGACATCCTTACCAGTAATAGTATGAACACGGGCTAGGGCTTCAACACTTGAATTTGATAAATTATCAACAATGATCACTTCCTGTCCGGCATTTAATAGCTCAACGACTGTGTGGGTACCAATATAGCCGGCGCCACCGGTTACTAAAATTGCCATAAATAAATCATCCTATGAATTAATGAATCATGTGTGAATGATATTGTAAATTATCCCAGCTCTATCGTCAGTTAAATTATCGATGGCGCGCTAAATTAACTTGGGTTAAGTCTTGCTGTAATGTGTTCATTTATGGTGATAAAACCTGAGCCTACTCATGGGGCTTACAGCTCGTTTGTATTTATTTGTTTACGATTAAAGCAACATAACCGCATGAAATAAACTGTGAGGGAGTTAACAAAACGTCAACGTTAGCACACTATGTAGGGAGTGAAGTTGACGTAAAGTGGAACTTATGAGTACAGCAACAAAGTATATTGCCCATCAACCTGATGCCCAGGGTTACATTGATTATTCTGAGCATGAGAATCAATTATGGCAACAATTGTATCAGCGCCAAGTGACGAATATGCCGGGGAAAGCTTGTAATGCTTATCTGCAAGGACTCGATGCCTTAGGCATGTCGAGTGACCGTATTCCGCAGTTACCCGAAATCGATAAAGTGTTATTAGATGCTACGGGTTGGAAAACCGCAGCGGTACCAGCATTAATTTCATTTGGGCGTTTTTTTGAGTTACTGGCCAATAAAGAGTTTCCAGTAGCGACGTTTATACGTAGCAAAGAAGAGTTTGATTACCTGCAAGAGCCTGATATATTTCATGAAATATTTGGTCATTGTCCATTGTTGACTAATCCATCATTTGCACATTTTTCGCATATGTATGGCCAGTTAGGACTTGCGGCATCCAAAGAAGAGCGAGTGTTTCTTGCGCGGCTATATTGGTTCACTATTGAATTTGGTTTGGTACAAGCGAAAAATGAGCCATTAGCCATTTACGGTGGTGGTATTTTGAGCTCTCCTGGTGAAACGCTTTATTCGTTAAGTGATGAGCCAGAACGCAAACCTTTTGACTTACTTGATGTACTGCGTACTCCTTATCGTATCGATATTATGCAGCCTATCTATTACGTGATTAACCATATTGATTATTTAGATGAAATTGCCCGTATGGACATTATGAGTATGGTAACCAAGGCCCGCCAATTAGGCATGTTTGAGCCTAAGTTCGCCCCTAAAACCAAAGCAATTTAATCGATTTACTGCTACTGAATAGAGGGTTGTTTTCTCATCAGTATGCAAGTTAGACATTATTATAATTAAGCCTAGGAGTAAAAATGAACGCATTAACCGAGATGAAGTGTGAAGCATGCCAAGCCGATGCCCCGAAAGTGAGTGATGCTGAGTTGGCTGAACTTGTCGGTATGATCCCCGATTGGGGCGTTGAAGTTCGTGACGGTATTATGCAGCTTGAGCGGGTTTATAAATTTAAAAACTTTAAGCTGGCCATGGTGTTTACCAATAAGTTAGCTGATTTAGCCGAATCTGAAGGTCATCATCCTGGAATATTAACCGAATGGGGCAAGGTCACGGTCACTTGGTGGTCACACTCAATTAAAGGTTTACACAAAAACGATTTTATCATGGCTGCCAAGACAGACCAGTTGTTAGACGCGTAATTATCGTCATCGATTTCAGCACATTACGTTAACGTAATGTGCTGAAATAATCGCTCTGTTACAATTCTACTGTAAACTTCACTTGCCACCGAAGCAATATCCCTCTAACGTTATGCCAAATTTCCGCAATAAAACTTCAATAAATAGGGAATCGTTACATTATGCGTTTGGAAGTCAGCTGTATTGATCGCGTGGGTTTAGCGAAAGACATCCTCGTCGTGCTCGAAAAACATGGAATTAACTTAATCGCAATTGATGCCAGTAATAAGGGGTTCTTATTCCTGCAATTTGCTGAGATCAGTTTTGAAACATTACGAGAGTTAATGCCGCAAATTCGTAAGGTTGAAAGTGTTCATGACGTCCGTACTGTGTCTTTTATGCCGTCAGAACAAGAGCATTATGCCCTTAAAACCTTACTTAAAACCTTACCCGACTCAGTGTTTTCAACTGACGCTAAAGGGCGAGTGCGCATCGCTAATGAATCGGCCTTGTTGACGCTCGGTATGGCTGAACATGAAGTGGTAGGGGAGTCACTTAACCATTGGGTTCAGGGGTTTAACTTTGCCCGTTGGATGAGTGAAATACCTGTATTGGCTCAAGCTACTCGAGTGCAAATTAACTCGAACGAGTATTTGGCCGAAATGCTACCCATTTATTTACCTGACGATGATGACAAAACCATTTTAGCGGGTGCCGTTATTTCGCTCAAATCACCTGCTAGAGTCGGTAAACAATTTAACGCGCTGCAAAATCAAACCACAGGTTTTGATAACGTATTAGCGGTTAGCGATAAAATGAAAGACATACTCAAGCAAGCTAAGCGCATGGCACAGCTCGATGCGCCTTTGCTGATAACCGGTGAAACGGGGACGGGTAAAGAGCTCATGGCGCGTGCTAGTCATGATGCCAGTATGCGCCGCGAGCATCCGTTTATTGCGATTAATTGTGCTGCACTGCCAGACAGCGTCGCAGAAGAAGAATTATTTGGTTTTGTCAGCAATGGCACAGTTGTAAAACGCGGGTTATTTGAAGAAGCCAAAGGCGGGACAGTTTTTCTGGATGAAATTGCCGAAATGTCCAAAGCGGCGCAAGTTAAATTACTGCGTTTACTACAAGATGGTACCTTTAGGCGCATTGGTGGTGATGAAGAAGTTCGCGCAGATGTGCGTATTATTTGCTCAACCCAAAAACATTTAGCTGAGCTCTGCCAAGCGGGTGAGTTTAGAGAAGATTTATATTACCGTATTCATGTATTAAGTTACCACATGCCATCCCTGCGTGAGCGCCGAGTCGATGTGCTGCCATTAACCGAAATGTTCTTAGAACATTATAGTCAGCAGTTATCGAGTCCATTAAGACGGATCTCGGCAACTTGCCGCGACTATCTGTTTACCTATGCGTGGCCAGGTAATGTGCGTCAATTGAAAAATGCTATTTTTAGGGCGGTATCCATGTGGGATGGTTCGACAGAGCTGACCGTTGAACAACTCAAATTACCATCCTATGCCGAAGGTTTTGGTTACTTCGATGAAGAGTTTGAAGGCACCTTGGATGAAGCCATGAAAGAATACGAAGCGGGTTTATTGCGTCGATTGTATCCTGCGTACCCAAGTACACGACAGTTGGCGAAGAAACTTGGGGTGTCACATACCGCAATTGCTAATAAATTACGCGATTATAATATTAGTAAGAAAAAGTGATGTAACGATTTAATGCCAGTATTTTGCTGGCATTTTAGTCACATAAACGCTGTAAATCAGTATTTGCGGTGCGTTTTTATTAATGTAACGAATAATTTACAAATAGCCGTGAGCACCAACAAAATGTGATTGAGCTCACGCTATAGGTTTTTCTGCCGTGATCGGTTATTTGTATCGTCAAATTGAGCGTGTAGTGTGGATAATCCGCTGCGCTCACCCAGTATTTAGGAGCAATAATGAAACTTGCAAGTTATCACAACGGACGTCGCGACGGCCAATTGATGTTAGTCAGTAAAGATTTGAGCAAAACCGTCGCCGTACCTGCTATTGCACATACTATGCAGCAATTATTAGATGCTTGGGATCTGCTTTACCCACAATTGAATGAGTTATATGAAGCGTTAAACGCTGGGCATATGGATAATGCGGCAGATTTTGACGAAAGCCGTTGCTTATCACCTTTACCACGAGCTTATCAATGGGCCGATGGCAGTGCTTATGTCAATCACGTTGAATTGGTTCGCAAAGCGCGTGGCGCTGAAATGCCGGCATCTTTTTGGACCGACCCTCTGGTGTATCAAGGTGGCTCAGACAGTTTTATTGCGCCTAAAGCTGATATCGAAATGGCCAGTGAAGAATTTGGTATTGATTTTGAATCTGAAATTGCCATTATCACTGATGATGTCGCCATGGGTGTTAGCAGCGAAGATGCCGCTAAGCACATCAAACTATTGATGTTGGTTAACGATGTATCACTGCGTAATTTAATCCCTGGCGAGTTAGGCAAAGGCTTTGGCTTTTTCCAATCAAAGCCATCAAGTGCGTTTTCACCCATTGCTATTACCCCTGATGAATTAGGTGATAAGTGGCAAGACAGCAAGGTGCATTTACCCCTAGTAACACATTTAAATGGTGAGTTGTTTGGGCGTCCTAATGCGGGTGTGGACATGACTTTTAACTTTAGTCAGTTAGTATCACATGTGGCTAAAACACGCCCATTAGGCAGCGGTGCGATTATTGGTTCTGGCACCATTTCAAACTATGACCGCAGTGCTGGCTCAAGCTGTTTGGCTGAAAAGCGCATGCTTGAAATTATCGCTGATGGTAAAGCCTCAACACCTTTTATGCACTTTGGCGATACGGTACGTATCGAAATGTTTGATGAAAATGGTGTGAGTATTTTTGGTTCTATCGATCAAAAAGTGGTTGAGTACAAAGCCTAAGATTATTAGGGTAATGTAAACCGACATAATTAAGGCAATAGCGTTCAGTCGTTATTGCCTTTTTGTTAGGCAAAATAAAATAAAAATAAGGAAATTGACATGAAGCTCTATGGTTATTGGCGCTCAAGTGCGGCTTATCGGGTTCGTATAGCATTAAACTTAAAGCAGTTATCCGCAGAACATATTTCGGTGCATTTAGTTAATAATGGCGGTGAGCAACACAGTGCTAGTTTTCATCAATTAAATCCACAGCATTTAGTGCCAGCCTTTGTTGATAGCGGCGAGCAGGGTGAGCTGACATTGTCGCAATCACTGGCCATTATTGAGTATCTTGAAGATAAGTATCCAGATCATCGTCTACTGCCAAGCAATATTGAAGATCGTGCCATTGTACGTAGTATGGCTCAGGCCATTGCGTGTGAAATTCACCCTTTAGACAATTTGCGAGTATTACAATATTTAGTCAACGAAATGGGCGTGTCTGAAGCCGATAAAATGCGTTGGTATCATCATTGGATCCATGTTGGTTTTGCTGCGCTGGAAGTGCAACTAGGCCAATATTCTGGACGCTTCTGTTTTGGGGATACGCCTTCGCTGGCTGATATTTGTTTGATCCCCCAAGTGTATAATGCCAAACGCTTTAACTTAGAGCTGGCCGCGTACCCCAATATTGTCAGGATTTGGCATGAGTGCCAGCAATTAAGTGCATTTGCTGACGCTGCACCAGAGCAGCAGCATGACGCCAGCTAAAGAACC
Source organism: Shewanella vesiculosa (assembly GCF_009994065.1). Taxonomy (NCBI): domain Bacteria; kingdom Pseudomonadati; phylum Pseudomonadota; class Gammaproteobacteria; order Alteromonadales; family Shewanellaceae; genus Shewanella; species Shewanella vesiculosa. Next base: position 42,647 of record NZ_JAACSD010000015.1, on the reverse strand, counting down.
CTGTGTGAGTAATGAGTTGCAACGACTAGGGGCTGATGCGTTACAGGCGCAGTTATCGACATGGTTGCAACAAGATGCTCAGCGTCTAAATGCCTTGCAAGTATGCTGTGAAGTGTTAAATCACTTCAATATTGGCGATTGGTATATTGCTGCCGGCTTTGTACGTAATTTGGTATGGGATAAATTACATCATATTAGGTCACAAGCATTAAATGATATCGACGTGATTTACTGGTGTGATAGTGATGTATCTGTAGAGCGTGATCGCTCGATTGAAGCCAAACTAAGGCTGCAAGCCGATTTGCCATGGTCAGTGAAAAATCAAGCCAGAATGCATCTCAGAAATAACGATCCTGCTTATTTATCATGTCTTGACGCCATGTCTTATTGGCCTGAAAAACAGACAGCAGTCGGGGTTAAGTTAGTTAATACCAGTCCTGCTGTCGCTGCCCATATTAATCAAAAAATGCCTTTTACAGGCTCTAATTCTGCAACAGTATTGGCCCATGACTACGAGATTAAAGTGGACGCTGTTTTTGGATTAGCCTGTCTTTTTTCTCTGAGTTTACATGCTAATCCTAAACGCGACATCAGTGTGTTTAAATCTAGAGTCATTCAAAAGAAATGGCTACTCCAGTACCCTAAATTAACCATGATTACTGAGCCATTTCTAAGCTCTAAATAATGCTCTTTGTGACCTCTCATATTTTCTCAATATGCGCTTAACAGTCTGATTTACTCAGTTTGATATGTGATCTAAATCAAGCTAACTCAATTAAGTTGTTATCTCTAAAGGGGTATTATGCTTTTGTTGATCTATGTCAATGTTACTCATAGATTACTTATGTAGGTTGTTGGCAAATGTTGAGGATGCACTCAACTGCATCTAGTTGTCATTGCCAAGGAGTGTTAAAAATGAATAAGAAAATTACCCTAAGTTTAGTTGCCGTGTCTTTATTATCTGCCGGCCTGTCATTTAGTGCTGCGGCCCATCAAGCTGGAGATATTATTGTCCGTGCCGGTGTGGCGATGGTTGCTCCAAATGAGTCAAGCCCAGTAGTGGCAAATGTTGCTGAATTTAGTGTTGATAATGATGTTCAGCTAGGGCTAAACTTTGGTTATATGTTAACTGATAATGTCGGTATTGAATTACTTGCGGCATCGCCTTTTAGCCACGATGTTTCACTGGGCGCATTAGGTAAAATTGCAGACTCAAAGCAGTTACCGCCAACACTAGTAGCACAATACTACTTTGGTGATTCACAGTCAGCTTTACGTCCATATGTGGGTTTAGGCGTTAACTTTACTAATTTCTATGACAATGAATTTACTCAAGATGCGAAAGATCTTGGCTTAGAAAATTTAAGCTTATCGAATTCTTGGGGACTTGCGGCTCAAGTTGGTCTTGATTATCAAATTGACAAAAAATGGTTAGTTAACGCGTCAGTTTGGTATGCACAAATTTCTACTGATGTGAGCTTTGATATGGGTGCCGATCATGTTGTGGTTGATACCGATATTGACCCTTGGGTTTACATGGTCAGCGTGGGTTATACGTTTTAAGTCGTTCAAGTTACTTAGAATACCTCTGCGATAATGGCAGTGATAACGAAACAGGAACCTAAGGGTTCCTGTTTTTGTTGGTGTTGTTTATTAAGATTTTTTACGCGGTTTCCAATGGCGGGTGTTGTAAATATATTCAGGTAATAAGCGATTAATCCACGCCACAAAGCGCCAGCGTTTAGTGACATACACTCGGCGTTTACCTTTTTTAAGGGCGGTTAATATTTGTTTGGCGACCTTGTCTATCGGCGACAATAAAAAGCGCGTATTGAGAAACATCGCTTTATCATATAAGCCAAGCTGGATATCACTAATCGTAATAGGTAATTTTAATCGTTGTGCATGCATGCACAAACCTTGCAGATAATTAGCGGCAAACGCTTTAGAGGCATGATAAGCCACATTTGGACCACCACGTTGGCCCGCTATTGAGTTAATTGCCGCCAGTTGTCCATAACCTTGTTGACACATCAACTTAAACACACAGTTACTGATGGCGGCAAATCCTCTGACATTGATATCAACAATATCTTGTTCAATCGGCCAAGGTAGTGCCGCGTCGTAATGATTCACACCCGTATTGACGATCACTAGATGAGCACCATTGTGCAGCTCCCATGCAGAAGTGAGTTGCTTAATTAAGGTTTCAGGCTCAAAAATACTTAACGGGTAAACGCTCACTTCCCCTGGTAAGGTTCGACAAAAATCGGTTAATACATCAGGATCTGGCACAAAAAGCACTAGGGATACATTTTGTTCCGATAACTGTCGTGCAAGCGCTTGGCTTAATTGCGAAGTCGCCCCAATAATCATTGCCGTTGCGGTAGGCGTGGTTGTTAACATAGTCAGCATCATCGTAATGTGGTGTCTTATAATAGGAATATCGGCTATTGATAACAAGCGAGAAAATATTTCAACTAAAGACGTGTAGACTTCTAGACATCCTTGTGTATGATGAAAGCGACTAACAATGAGTGGTCAGTTAGATGACAATAATGGGCTGTCAAAGCGTATCCATCGCCTTAGCGCTAAGTAAGACATTATTTTCAATGATAATGTGCTGACAGTCCTGAGAATATCTAGGTGTTATTTTAGGCGAATATTTATGGTGATTTTGTGATCTTAAGCGGTGACTCACCCACGGCTAAATACGCTTATCACCTCGGCATGCTCTATCTGTGGCAGTGATAGTGCGATATGGTCGATATGACAAATTCATCATTATGGCTAAATACACAAGATAATTTATTTTCTTCACACAAAAGGTAATCAGTATGCCGGTTAGAATTCCAGATAACCTGCCAGCAGCAGGTATTTTAGAGTCAGAAAATATCTTTGTGATGTCTGAAACCCGTGCGGCTAATCAGGACATTCGTCCAATGCGGGTATTAATCTTGAATTTAATGCCCAATAAAATTGAAACTGAAACCCAGCTATTGCGCTTATTGGGTAATACGCCATTACAAGTCGGGGTTGATTTATTACGCATCCATGATAAAGAGTCAAAGCACACTTCTGTGGATCACATGAATACTTTTTATCGTGATTTTGAAGAGATCAAGCACAACAATTACGATGGCTTGATTATTACTGGCGCGCCTTTAGGCCAAATTGACTTTAAAGATGTGGTCTATTGGGACCATATTCGCGAGATCATTGATTGGTCTCAGCAACATGTGACATCAGTATTATTTCTGTGCTGGGCTGCTCATGCGGGTTTCTATCATCTTTACAATTTAGAACGTAAGTTATTGGCCACTAAACGTTCGGGGGTGTTTAATCATCGTCGCACCAGCGATCCACATCCATTATTGAGGGGTTTTGATGATGAATTTTTTGCGCCACATTCTCGCTTCGCCGAAATGGATATTGAACAAGTTCGCCAACATCCTGATTTAGACGTGTTGGCAGAGTCTGATGACGCTGGAGCCTATATTGTTCTCAGTCGCGATAATCGAAATGTGTTTGTTATGGGTCATCCTGAGTATCAAAAAGATACCTTGAATGACGAGTATGTGCGCGATAAAGGCCTAGATCTTAATCCTGATATTCCACAAAATTATTATCGTCAAGACGATCCAAACCAAGATCCTATCGTGCGTTGGCATAGTCATGGCAGTTTATTGATCAGCAATTGGCTTAATTATTATGTCTATCAGTTAACGCCTTATGATCTGTCCGACATGAACGCCAAAACGCCATGGGAAAGTAAAAAATAATCACTTATTATTCAATTTTATAGGCGTTTATTTTGTTGCGTTGAGGTGACTTTTATTAAGGCTATTACGCGATAACGTGAAATAGCCTTTTTTGTTTATCTACTCTCCTGAATGTCACTATTCTGATGTATTGCTATCAGCCGCTAAAACGCGATTAATCACTAAAATTTGTCGTCAATTATTAGCATTCATAGCACAATTGTTCATGCTGGGGCCACTTCATAGACTAAAGTGTAATCCAATTTTCCACAGTAAGACCTCCTGATAATAACTAATTTATAAACAGTTAGTTAGCTACCATTTTTAGTGTTTTTTTATCCAGTGTAAATCTTCGATGACAACGCCATGAGATTAACATCACCTTTTAGACCATTTTTTACTTGCTTTACGTTAGCGTCAACGTCAAAGTGGTGTGATATTATTTTCAATAATTTTTAAAGCGCAGTGAATTGGAGTGGTTATGAGTACAGAGCAAACAGGTCAAGATATCGTTATTGTTGCCGCGAAGCGTACACCAATGGGTGGGTTTCAAGGTGCATTGTCTGAGGTCGCGTCGCCAGTGTTAGCGGCCACGGCGATTAAAGGCCTTTTAGCCCAAACGGGGATCAGTGCCGATAGCGTAGATGAAGTGCTAATGGGCTGTGTGTTGCCTGCAGGTCTTGGCCAAGCACCAGCTCGTCAAGCCACATTAGGTGCCGGTTTACCTCTAAGTGTTGGTGCCACAACAGTGAATAAAGTCTGTGGTTCAGGTATGAAAACCGTCATGTTAGCTCACGATTTAATTAAAGCCGGCAGCAGCCAAGTGGTCGTAGCTGGCGGCATGGAAAACATGAGCAGAGCGCCATATTTACTCGACAAAGCTCGAAGCGGAATGCGTATGGGGCACGGTAAAGTAATGGACCATATGTTTTTAGATGGCCTTGAAGATGCCTACACTGGTGGCGCTATGGGCACGTTTGCACAAAAAACGGCCGACGATTTTGGTTTAACCCGTGAACAAATGGATGCTTTCGCATTGTCATCACTGGAAAAAGCCAATGCAGCGATTCAGTCGGGAGCGTTTAAAGATGAAGTGGTATCTGTCACCGTAAGTGCTCGCGGTGGTGATATCAGTGTTGATATCGATGAACAGCCTGGAAACGCTCGTCCTGAAAAAATCCCCAGCTTACGTCCTGCTTTTACTAAAGACGGCACCATTACTGCGGCTAATTCAAGTTCAATATCAGATGGCGCTGCGGCACTGATGTTAATGACCCGTGAGAAAGCCACTCAGTTAGGTCTAACCGTTATGGCGACCATTAAAGGCCATACGACTCACTCGCAAGAACCATCAATGTTTACCACAGCTCCCGTTGGCGCGATGCAAAAACTGTTCGAAAAAGTGCAGTGGAGTAAAGATGACGTTGATTTATATGAAATTAACGAAGCATTTGCCATGGTAACCATGCTTGCTGTGTCTGAACTTGGTTTAGATAACAGCAAAGTCAATGTTAACGGCGGTGCTTGTGCATTAGGTCATCCAATTGGTTGTTCTGGCGCTCGTTTATTAGTGACATTGATTTATGCCTTAAAAGCCCGTGGTCTTAAGCGCGGCGTGGCATCACTATGTATTGGTGGTGGTGAAGCCACCGCGATGGCGATAGAAGTGGAATAAAGCCACACTCGCTAAGTTCAATAAGACCACTGCGCAGGTAAATGTACATCCAGCCACTCAATGAGTGAGACTGACAAACATAATAAACGGCATTACCTGTGCAATAACTCAATACGAGTGATGTTACTCACTCATAGATGTTCAAGGATCGAGGAAAACCACATGACTACACAAGTTAAGCATTATATTGATGGCGAATTCACCTTTGGTAGCGGCGATCGCAATATTGATGTGACTAACCCTGCTAACAACAGCGTTATCGCAAAAATAAACTGCGCGACTACCGCCGAAGTCGAGCTGGCTATTCACAGTGCTAAAGAAGCGTTTAAAACTTGGAAAGAAGTTCCCGTGTCTGAACGTGCTCGGGTTATGTTGCGTTACCAACATTTGCTCAAAGAGCATCATGACGAATTAGCGACAATTTTAGCGCAAGAAACCGGTAAAACCTTTGAAGATGCTAAAGGTGATGTATGGCGCGGGATTGAAGTTGCTGAACATGCTTGTGGTGTTGCGTCGTTAATGATGGGTGAAACGGTAGAAAACGTTGCTCGTAATATCGATACGTATAGCTACACGCAACCATTAGGTGTGTGTGCCGGTATTACTCCGTTTAACTTCCCTGCGATGATCCCATTATGGATGTTCCCGTTATCAATTGCTTGCGGTAATACCTTTATTTTAAAACCGTCTGAACAAGATCCCATGACGCCACAACGTTTAGTGGAGTTATTTGTTGAAGCGGGCGCACCAAAAGGCGTGTTACAACTTATCCATGGTGACAAAACTGCGGTTGATATTTTACTACGAGACCCAGCCATTAAAGCGATTTCGTTTGTGGGGTCTGTGGGTGTGGGCCAATACATTTATAAAACCGGCACTGATAACCTCAAACGGGTACAAGCGTTTGCAGGGGCAAAAAACCATTGTGTGATCATGCCTGATGCGAACAAGCAACAAGTGATCAATAACATGGTCGGAGCCTCGGTTGGCGCTGCGGGTCAGCGTTGTATGGCCATTTCAGTAGCCATTTTTGTCGGTAAAGCCAAAGAGTGGATCCCTGAATTAAAAGAAGCGTTAGCTAAGGTTCGTCCTGGTTTATGGGATGACAAAGATGCTGCTTACGGCCCTGTTATCAGCCCTGCGGCAAAAGAGCGTGTCCTAAAACTGATTGCTCAAGGCAAAGCAGAAGGTGCTGATTGCTTACTCGATGGAACCGATTTCACTGTTGCAGGTTATGAGTCTGGTAACTGGGTTGGCCCAACCATGTTCACCAATGTCACCACCGACATGAGCATTTACAAAGAAGAGATTTTTGGTCCAGTACTGTGTTGTATGGAAGCGGATAACTTAGACGATGCTATCGAACTGGTTAACAACAGCCCTTATGGTAACGGTACCTCAATCTTTACCGCATCAGGCGGCGCAGCGCGTAAATATCAACATGAAATAGAAGTTGGCCAAGTAGGGATTAACGTTCCTATTCCTGTGCCACTACCTTTCTTCTCGTTTACAGGTTGGAAAGGCAGTTTCTATGGCGATCAACACGCATATGGTAAGCAAGCTGTACGTTTTTGCACTGAAACCAAAACCATTACCACACGCTGGTTTGATGCAGAAGCGGTTAGCGGTCCTAACATGAGTATTGACCTCAAATAAGCTCATTGGCCGCGGTATGATAAAACCTATCGCGGTTATTTTTATCTGCTAATACAACAAGACCATTTTGACTCGCACCATCGGATGGTGATGTCGCAAGCCCAAACATCACCATTTAATGACTAAGTAGCTCAAGCTGCAGGTGGGCAAAATATCAAATGACCCGAGAGTCATCCAAGATAATATAAGGACTCCAGTATGGATTTTAATTTAAATGAAGATCAGCGTCAGTTTGCTGATTTAGCCCGTCAATTCGCAGCAGAAGAGCTGGCGCCATTTGCCGCCAAATGGGACGAAGAACATCATTTTCCTAAAGACGTGATTCAAAAAGCCGGTGAGCTGGGTTTTTGTTCACTTTACTCGCCAGAATCAGAAGGAGGTATGGGCCTGTCTCGGTTAGATTCTTCAATTATTTTTGAAGAATTAGCCCATGGCTGCACAACAACCACAGCAATGCTAACCATCCATAATATGGCCACTTGGATGGTCACTACCTGGGGCACTGAAACCTTACGCCAACAGTGGTCAGAAGGCTTAACCACAGGGCAGTTATTGGCATCATATTGCTTAACTGAGCCAGGAGCAGGCAGCGACGCTGCTTCATTGCAAACTAAAGCCGTGCGTGATGGTGACGATTACGTGATCACAGGTTCGAAAGTCTTTATTTCTGGAGCGGGTGAAACTGAGCTTTTAGTGGTGATGTGCCGTACCGGTGAAGCTGGCCCTAAAGGGGTTTCTGCCATTGCAGTACCGGCCGATGCCGCAGGCGTTACTTACGGAAAAGCGGAAGATAAAATGGGCTGGAACGCCCAACCGACGAGAATGATCAGCTTCGAAAATGTGCGCGTCCCAGCGGTTAACTTACTTGGCGAAGAAGGCCAAGGTTTTACCTTTGCCATGAAAGGTTTAGATGGCGGACGAATTAATATCGCCACCTGTTCAATTGGCACTGCACAAGCGGCCTTAACGCGCGCGACCGAATATATGAATGAGCGTAAACAGTTTGGTAAGCCATTAGCGGCTTTTCAAGCACTACAGTTCAAATTAGCGGATATGGCAACAGAGTTAGTCGCTGCACGTCAAATGGTGCGTTTAGCGGCATTTAAACTCGACACTCAAGACCCTGAAGCCAGCGCATATTGTGCCATGGCAAAACGCTTTGCCACCGATGTGGGCTTTCAAGTGTGCGACAGTGCGCTGCAAATTCATGGTGGTTACGGATACATTCGTGAATATCCATTAGAGCGTCATTTCCGCGATGTACGTGTGCACCAAATTTTAGAGGGCACTAACGAGATCATGCGGTTAATCATTGCTCGTCGTTTGTTAGCCAGCGATGCACATCCTATCCTGTAACGGGTGGCTCACTGCTGACTGATCCACAACTGAATGATCCATAAATGATTACTAACATAAGGACATAAGGTTATGACTGCTCAAACCAATATACTGGAACACATCATTGGTCACACGGCTATTTTGACGTTGAACAACCCGCCAGCCAATACCTGGACAGCTGACAGTTTACAAACGTTGAAACAGATCGTGCTTTCATTAAATCAACGCAAGGATGTTTACGCGCTTGTTATCACTGGCCAAGGTGATAGGTTTTTTTCTGCTGGTGCCGATTTAAATTTATTTGCCGACGGTGATAAAGAAAATGCCGCTAACATGGCCAAACACTTTGGCGAAGCCTTTGAAACTTTAAGTGCGTTTCGCGGTGTATCAATCGCGGCCATTAATGGCTATGCCATGGGTGGCGGCTTAGAAGTCGCATTAGCGTGTGACTTACGTATTGCTGAAACCCAAGTGAAAATGGCGCTACCAGAAGCCACTGTGGGTTTATTACCTTGTGCCGGTGGCACCCAAAACTTAACCGCACTAGTGGGCGAGGGCTGGGCGAAACGGATGATTTTATGCGGTGAACGGATTGATGCAGCCACAGCTGAAAAAATTGGTTTAATTGAAGAAGTGGTTGAACAAGGCCAAGCCCTCGATGCTGCAGTCGCATTAGCCGCTAAAGTGGCTAAACAGTCTCCTGGCAGTGTCAGTGCATGTAAAACGCTGATAAATGCTGGGCGTACAATGCCAAGAGTTGAGGCATTACCGCTTGAACGTGAATTGTTTGTTGACCTGTTTGGCAGTGAAGATCAAGCTGAAGGTGTGAACGCCTTTTTACAAAAACGCGCCGCAAATTGGAAGAACAGCTAATGACTCAAGAGGTAATATTTCAAACGTTAGGCACACTATCTGGCCAATCTATTGGCGTAGTGACCCTGAATATCGAAAAAGCGCTTAATGCATTAACGCTTAAAATGGTTGCAGCGATGCAAAACCAGCTCACGCGCTGGAAAAACGATGACAGTATTGCTTGCGTGGTTATCAAAGGCGCTGGCGACAAGGCTTTTTGCGCTGGCGGTGATGTTCGTGCGATTTATCATGCATCTATCGCTAATCCCAATAACATCACCGATGAAGCCTGTGAATTTTTTACCCAAGAATACCAATTGGATTACTTACTGCATCAATTTGGTAAGCCTGTGCTGGTATGGGGCGACGGCATTGTCATGGGCGGCGGATTAGGACTCATGGCTGGTGGTAGTCATCGCATTGTGACTGAGCGCAGTCGTATTGCGATGCCAGAAGTCACCATTGGTTTATATCCCGATGTCGGTGGCAGTTACTTTTTAAATCGTATGCCAGGAAAAACAGGCTTATTTCTAGGCTTAACGGCTTACAACATGAACGCCTCAGACGCCTTGTACGTTAACTTGGGTAACTATTACTTAACCAGCGATGAAAGACAGCCGCTGTTTGATGCTATGGCCGAAGTAACGTGGAGCCAAGATAACGATACAAATCATCAGCTATTGAGCAACTTGCTTTCTGGTATGACACAGCCGCATCTAGCGTCGCTTACAACCAGTCATTTACAACAATTTCAAAGTCAAATCGATTTATTAATGGCAGGTGACATTCTGGATGTTCATCACCAATTATCGACGCTAGATACTGAGCTTGATTGGCTAAAACGCGCGCAGAAAACAGCATTGGCGGGGAGTCCGATCAGCTGGCATCTGATCTTTTCTCAAGCGGCATTAGGTTCAGCGCTGAGCTTAGCCGAATGCTTCAAGTGGGAACTGGGTGTTAGCGTTAATTGTTGCTCTATGGGAGATTTTTGTGAAGGTGTAAGGGCGTTACTGATTGATAAAGATCGCAACCCTCAATGGCTGTTTACCGATGTTGAAGCGGTTGAACCGAGTAAAATAGCCCAACTTGTCACATCTCCCTGGGCCGCAGATAAGCACCCATTAGCAGACTTTTTATAAAAGGATAATCAACATGGCAACAGTAGCATTTATTGGTTTAGGCAATATGGGTGGCCCAATGGCGGCCAACTTAGTTAAGGCGGGTATGACAGTCACAGTGTTTGACTTAAACCCGGCCGCAGTCACAGCGTTAACTGATCAAGGTGCATTAAGCGCTAAAACCGCCTGTGGCGCAGCAGCCGCTGCCGATTTTGTGATAACCATGCTTCCCGCGGGCAAACATGTGCGCAGCTTATATTTAGGTGACGATGACAATAAAGGCCTGCTTGATGTTGTGTCAAAGCATGCACTATTAATTGATTGTTCTACCATAGATGCTGATAGTGCCCGTCTAGTGGGAGCTAAAGCTTGCGAAAAAGGCATAGAGTTTATTGATGCGCCCGTTTCTGGCGGCACAGCAGGCGCAGCCGCCGGCAGTTTGACCTTTATTTGTGGTGGTAGTGACTCAGCTTATCAACAAGCGCAAACCGTACTGACCGTTATGGGCGGCAATATTTTTCACGCTGGTGCTGTGGGTGCTGGGCAAATTGCCAAGATTTGTAACAACATGCTGTTATCTGTGTTGATGGTCGGTACTAGCGAGTCATTACAATTAGGTTTGGATAATGGTTTAGATCCTAAAGTGCTATCTGATATCATGAAAGTCAGCAGTGGCGGTAACTGGACTCTCGAAAAGTATAATCCATGCCCAGATGTGATGGAAAATGTACCGTCGTCGAAAGATTATCAAGGCGGCTTTATGGTCGATTTGATGGTAAAAGATTTAGGCTTGTCGCAAGAAGCGGCAGTCGCGTCTAACTCAAGCACACCGATGGGATCTTTGGCTCGCAGTTTATATGTTAATCATGCTCGTCAAGGCAATGGCCGTCGCGATTTTTCAAGTATTTTTGAACAGTTTTCAAAGAAAAAATAAAGGATTCAGTTGATGGAATTAAAAGATAAGGTTGTCGTCATTACTGGCGGAGCAGGTGGATTAGGTCTGGCAATGGCGCAAAATTTGGCTGCACAAGGGGCTAAATTGGCACTTATCGATGTCGACCAAAGCAAACTTGAACAGGCTTGTGCTGATTTAGGTTCAATCACTGAAGTGCAAGGTTACGCCTTAGACATTACTGATGAAGAAGACGTCGTTTCTGGGTTTAAATTTATTGTTGAAGATTTTGGCCAAGTGAATGTGTTAATCAACAATGCAGGTATTTTACGTGACGGCTTAATGGTTAAAGCGAAAGACGGCAAAGTCGTTGATCGCATGTCATATCAACAATTTCAGTCCGTCATTAACGTCAATTTAACAGGTACTTTTTTGTGTGGTCGTGAAGCCGCTGCAGCCATGATTGAGACTGGTCAAGCTGGGGTTATCATTAATATTTCTAGCTTAGCTAAATCCGGTAACATGGGGCAGTCTAATTACTCGGCCTCTAAAGCTGGCGTTGCAGCTATGTCTGTCGGCTGGGCCAAAGAGTTAGCGCGCTACAATATTCGCAGCGCCGCGGTTGCGCCTGGTGTTATCGCCACTGAAATGACCGCAGCAATGAAGCCTGAAGCATTAGAACGCCTTGAGCAAATGGTACCCGTCGGTCGTTTAGGCCAACCGGAAGAAATTGCTTCTACAGTGCGTTTTATCATTGAAAATGATTACGTCAACGGCCGAGTATTTGAAATTGATGGCGGTATTCGTTTATAAGCCGGTAGTATTTCGCTTAATCAGTTTGTTATGATGCCGTCACGCCGAGTGAATACCATGTGTATTATCTCGGCGTGACTTTTTTACTTTTTAAGGATTAATTACGTGGCCAAATTAGAATACCTGCTTAAAAAAATCATGTTAATAGTGGGGATCTTCGGCGTCATTATTATTTACGGCGGCTTTTTATATTTACAATTCTCAGGTCGCTCGACAGCTGCGTTACCTTGGTTTTTACTTATCTCTCCGTGGATCTGTGTTTATTTTGGCTTAACTCACGTTCAACAAGTCGGGGTAATACAATGGTTTGTGCAAAAGTTTACCTTTAAGAAAAAAGCATAGTCGCCTGTCTATGTCTGTTCTATTAGCATATTTATCGACGCTTTCTGTGGCCTTGTATACCCTAGTGGCTCTGGTCGCATTTGCAGCTAATTCGGTATTGTGCCGTATGGCATTATCAGTTCAGCAAACCACGCCATTAATTGATCCAAGCAGTTTTACCGCTATTCGTTTAACTGCAGGGGCGTTGGTGTTGTGGCTATTAATGTCATTGCGAACCCGTCGCCTCCACACCAATACAAGTGACGTTAATACAAGTGACGTTAATAAAAGTGACGTTAATAAAAGTGCTGCCAATAAAACCAAGGCAGCAATATCAGCGAGTCACGGCAGCTTTCTCGCTGCGGGATTACTGTTCATTTATGCGGTCACTTTTTCATACGCTTACGTGCTTCTTGATACCGCAACTGGCGCATTAATTTTATTTGCTGCAGTACAAATGAGTATGATGCTGATGAGTTATATTCAAGGCCAGCGGTTAACCTTACTCGAGGTTATTGGCGCCTCATTGGCATTTGCAGGTTTTGGATATTTAGTTTTACCGGGCGTCAGCGCTCCTTCAATCATAGGCCTAATATTAATGGCCCTCAGTGGCTGTGCTTGGGGTGGCTACACGTTATTGGGTAAACAGTCGCGCAAACCACTGTTTGATACCGGCTATAATTTTATTCGCACCTTGCCGTTAGTTGCGGCAATGATAGGTGTAGTCTGTTTAGTGCCATTGTTTAGCGTTGTTGAACCCATGAATCACCTTATCTTGTCGCCCGCAGGCATTTTATTGGCCGTATTGTCAGGTGGGCTGGCATCTGGCGTCGGCTACGCATTATGGTATCAAGCTTTACGTGGGTTAACAGCAACACATGCCGCAGTATTACAACTGACCGTTCCTGTCATCGCCGCCTTTGGCGGGGTACTATTTTTAGATGAAGTGATCAGTATTCATCTTAGTATTTCCGCCAGTATCATTTTTTTAGGCATAGGCTTAGTTATTTTAGCTAAACCTAAATCCGTCACAATAAATAAACTAACGTAATAGATTAACTCAATAAAACAAACGATTAACGAGGTTATATGAGCAATTCAACAGCGTATCCAATTGGCATTCCTGGACAAAAATGGACCGATGATCACAAAGCCCAATGGTTAGCACAAGTGACTATCAAGCGGTCATATCAAGATGAAGTGGTCAGTAAGTTAACCCCGCTTGCGGCTCAATTTGAGCAAATACAGTATGGCGCGTTATCTTATGACGTCGACAAGTATCCTTTATTTGGTTTTAAACCACTCAAGTGGGACAGTACTAAAAAAACCATTTTGATCACCGGCGGCGTACATGGATATGAAACCAGTGGTGTACAAGGTGCCATTCAATTTTTAGCCACTAAAGCGCAAGATTACGCTCAGTATTTTAATGTGGTGGTTGCGCCATGTATCAGCCCGTGGGGTTATGAAACTATTAATCGTTGGAACCCAAAAGCCATCGATCCTAATCGCTCTTTTTACCCTAACAGTCCAGCGGAAGAATCAGCGGCATTAATGGCATTTGTGGCCACACTCGGTGAGGTATATGCACATATTGATTTACATGAAACGACCGATACTGATGAGATAGAGTTTAGACCAGTATTGTCTGCTCGCGATGGCGTTGATTATGCTAAAGGCATTATTCCTGACGGTTTTTATTTGGTGGGTGACAGTGATAATCCAACTCCCGCATTTCAAAAAGCGATAATCGATTCCGTTGCCAAAGTGACCCATATTGCACCAGACGATAATGGGCAACTAATTGAAGTGCCGATTGAGCAATTTGGGGTGATTAACTATCCGGTAAAAAAACTCAGTTTATGCGCCGGTATCACTGACAATCACTTTAACACCACGACTGAAGTGTATCCTGATAGTCCTCTGGTCACAGCGCAAGAATGTAACGATGCCCAAGTCGCCGCTATCACTGGTGGATTAGACTATATTATTGAGTATTTAAAACGATAAAAATGCTCCTAGGCTAGTCGCGCAACTATAAGCGCTATGGCGTTGTTGTCTGAGCATTTTTTAGTATAATAGCGATGAGTCTTTGTATGAAGGGAATCTAAAAGACTCATTGCGATAACAATTTGTGGTTCCGCTGTTCACTGCTTAGTCTGATCACTAATCAGCTATTTTTTATTCATAAAGGATTAAAATGAAAAATATTTTCTTACTATTGCTATTCTGCTTGCTTATAACCGCTAATATTTCGCATGCCAAAGCGGGATTAATTTCTTTTGGTGGGGAAAACATTATTACCCTAGTGGAACTTCCCGATGACGAGCGATTTCAAACACCAGAGGGTGATAACGTCGATATTGGCTATATCTATAAATCGGTTGAAGTATTATTTATTCCACTGTGGAATTATGATGGCCGTTTTGCTGGCATGCTGCCAGAAGATGATTTATACATCGATCTGATGCCGCTAGAGGTTGAAGCGCTAACCTTGGAAGCCGGGATTACTTTACCGGATGCGCCATACCTAGATTTTTGGCATCGTATTGGTGGCAAAATCGTCTTTTTAGTGCTTTGTGGTGCCCTAGCGGGTTACATGAGACACAATATTCGCAAGAAAGAGGCGTATTTTAGTGCATTGCCGACAGCCCGTGAGCGTTTAAAAGACATTTTAATCAATAGCAACGGCTTTGTAGAGTTAGCGCCATCAACACTCGAGACAGACGGTTCAGCTAAGTTTGAAGGGCTTGAGTTTATTGCGGCGCAAAAGTATATCAATAGTGTTATTTCAATATCCGTATTTGATATGAGTAAAGTCTCAATTGCGCAGGTTCAAGCACAGAATGAGCAATTAGTGACTCGCTTAGTAGAGTTAAAGAAAGTGCTCGGAATGAAGTCTCAAAATACGATTCATTATTTGTATTTTACTTTTGACCATTCGCCTTCAAATGCCGATATCAGCGCATTGAAAAAATTAAGACAGCGTAAAATCACCAAAGCGAGCCATTTTATTCCTATTGTTGTCGATTTTGATGCGCAAATAATTGATAGCACAGCAAGTATGTACCCATCGAAAAAAGTGCTACAAAACTGCTTTATCCAAGCAGAAATTCACCCAGACCATGTAACAGATCCAGCAAGCGCCTAAGCTGAGGCAATATTTTTACTAAATACTTCACACGGTTATCATTGATACCGAAAACATATTGATGTTTTCGGTGTTAAGCCACCTTGGTGTATTTATCGTCCCTGATATATGCATTATGGTGAGCATATACTTGCTTGTATCTCAAAAGTGGCCAGTATTTGTCTGCGCTATTGTTGATTGCTAGGTTGATAAATAGGCCAAAAATCCTTACACTATCGCGCTTCGTATTTACCTCGGCTTTGCCGTATTCTAGTTTCAATATCATTTTTGCTTGCTTGAGTCATATAGATGTCAACTTGAGCGAATACACTATAATTTGATATCGGCTTCAACACACAACACGATTTGGAATTTCATTTTGATTACAACAGCTAACATCACAATGCAGTTTGGCGCTAAGCCACTGTTTGAAAACCTCTCAGTCAAATTTGGTGGCGGAAATCGCTACGGTTTAATTGGCGCGAATGGTTGTGGTAAATCCACCTTTATGAAAATCCTTGCCGGTGATTTAGAACCATCAAGTGGTAACGTCTCAATAGATGTTAACGAACGTATGGGTAAATTAAACCAGGACCAGTTTGCATACGAAGCCTTTTCTGTCGTAGACACTGTGATCATGGGCCACCGTGAGTTGTGGAAAGTAAAGCAAGAGCGCGACCGTATTTATTCTTTACCTGAAATGAGCGAAGAAGACGGTATTAAAGTATCTGAACTTGAGATGGAATTTGCCGAGATGGATGGTTATACCTCTGAATCTCGTGCCGGTGACTTACTTTTAGGTGTCGGTATTGGTACCGAACAACACTTTGGCTTAATGAGCGAAATCGCTCCAGGTTTTAAATTGCGTGTGCTTTTGGCGCAAGCATTATTCTCTGACCCAGATTTACTGTTACTTGACGAACCAACCAACAACTTGGACATCGATACTATTCGCTGGTTACAAGATATGTTGAACCAACGTAACAGCACCATGATCATTATTTCGCATGACCGTTATTTCTTAAACTCAGTCTGTACTCACATGGCTGACTTAGATTACGGCGAATTACGTGTGTTCCCTGGTAACTACGACGAATACATGATGGCTGCACAGCAATCTCGTGAACGTTTAATGAGTGACAACGCGAAGAAGAAAGCACAAATTGCAGAGTTACAAACCTTCGTTGCGCGCTTCTCGGCTAACGCATCTAAAGCTAAGCAAGCGACATCACGCGCCAAGCAAATTGATAAAATTAAGCTAGATGATATTAAAGCATCAAGCCGTGTGAACCCGTTTATTCGTTTTGAACAAGAAAAGAAATTGTTCCGTAATGCCTTAGTTGTTGAAAATTTAGCCAAAGGTTACGATACCCCGTTATTTAGTCAATTCGACCTTATGGTTGAAGTGGGCGAGCGGATTGCTATTTTGGGCCAAAACGGTGTCGGTAAAACGACTTTGTTACGTACTTTGGTACACGACATCCCACAAGATGAAGGCACCATTAATTGGTCTGAAAATGCCAATATTGGTTACTACGCCCAGGATCATGAAGCTGATTTTGCCAATGACATGACCTTGTTCGAATGGATGAGTCAATGGCGCAAAGAAAATGACGATGACCAATCGGTACGCGGTATTCTAGGCCGTATGTTGTTTGGTGCCGATGACATTAAAAAGTCAGTCAAAGTACTATCTGGTGGTGAGAAAGGCCGTATGTATTTCGGTAAACTTATCATGCAAAAGCCGAACATCTTATTACTCGACGAGCCAACCAACCACATGGATATGGAATCGATTGAGTCATTAAACAACGCGCTTGAAAAGTACGAAGGTACATTAATGTTCGTATCTCATGACCGTGCATTCGTATCATCGTTAGCCACTCGTATTCTTGAAGTGACTCCGACAGGGATTAACGATTTCAAAGGCACATACGACGAGTTTTTGGCGAGTAAAGGTATTGACGCTTAATTCTGCTTTATCGTTACTAATATCGCACTAACACTATTAGCCCTGAACATTTGTTCGGGGCTTTTTGTTTTTATTTATTCAGCTAAGCCATATACTCTAGTGATATAAATCAATGACATTACCCAGCACAGGCATCCACTTTATGAGCATCACCCTTGAACAAGTTGCATCAACCTTGAATGAACTCAAATGTCGTACTAATTTTAATATTAAGAATGTCACCGAATACATGCTTCCTGAGTTAAAAGAGCCGGTTTATTTACATGTTGAAGGTAAAACCCCATTACTGATCATTCGTCCGGCATTTGAGGTTTTTTCTACTGAACTGGCCACTATTGATGGCGTCCATGCCAAATACGATTATTACCACAATGCTCAAATGACTCGTTTTCCAACACGCCGTAACAAAGGCTTAAGTGAAATTCATTACGGTTTAGCATTTAGGTTTGATACGACAGATGCAATCATATTATTTATTAATAGATTGATTGAAATTGTAAAAGGATAGACAGATAGGAGAACCACAGGCCATGACAGAGCAATTTAATATCAATCAGTTTAATTGTTCCATTAGCGGTAAGGGGCAAGCCTTGGTTTGGGCCCACGGTCTGTGTGGCTGCATGCAAAGCGAAGATGCTATTGGCGTGTATGCTTGGCATCGGTTTCCTAAAAAGTTACAACTTATTCGTTATGATGCAATCGGTCATGGATTATCTACTGCGGGTGAGTCTGTTGACGATTACCTTTGGCCGTCTCTTGCTAAAGACATGTTGAGGGTCGCGGCGCATTATCAAGCTCCGACACCAATGATTTTAGGTGGTCAATCCATGGGCAGTGCAACCAGTTTGTATGCAGCATTGGCCAATCCAGAAAGCATTCAAGGACTCATTTTAATGACCCCGCCTATCGCGTGGCAGGCTAGAGCCAATCAAGTTAATTATTATTATAAAATAGCCAAAGCCGCACGCATACTTGGCGGTAAAGGCTTAGCCCAAATGAATGCCAAGCATTTAGACAAGATGTTACCTCGCTGGTTAATCGATGCCCACAAGCACAGTGTTTTGGGGATGTTAGATGGACTAAAGTCGATGAAACGCCAGACATTAAGTCAGTTATTTACCGCGGCCGCTCAAAATGACCTCCCAAGTAAGCAGCAACTTGCCAGCATTAGGGTGCCAACGCTAATTCTTGCTTGGCAAGATGATGATGCTCATCCCATTGAAACAGCTATTGAACTTGAAAAGGCGTTACCGAATGCCAAACTGCATATCGCTAACTCTATGGATGATGTTGATGATTGGCCTGAACTGATTAGTGATTTTTGCTTAGCATTGCAGCAATAGTGTACAACTACTCCATAGTGAGTAGATTATTAATAATTAGAACGGCATAAACTAATTTAGCTGTGAGCTAAGTCTGAGTTTTACTTACAGAGTAATACAATATGCTGAATGTCGTCTAAAGTATCACTGAATCGTATGTTTTATTAATCGCAAAGGAATGTTTATGAATTGGCAGTGGATAAGTAACCTTAAAATATCACGTAAGCTTGCGTTACTCGTATTGCCACCGCTGCTCACCAGTATCTTATTTGGTGGAATGTATGTGAGTAATCATTACCGCACCCAGCAACAACTAAAGCTAGTGATAGAACTTTCGAATGTTGCCATTATTAATAGTGCGCTGGTGCATGAACTGCAAAAAGAGCGCGGCATGAGCGCAGGCTACATTGGGTCTCAAGGGCAATCATTTAAAGACGATTTACCCGGGCAGCGTGGTCAAACCGACAGCCAAATTAGCCGCTTTAAACAATTTGCTCAGCAAGATGACTTCCCCATTCAATTGCAAGCGACTTACGATCAAGTCGCCTCATCATTAATTCAACTAACAACGATGCGTGATAAGGTTAGCAGCCTCACGGTTTCTGTGCCTGAGCAAGTCGGTTATTACACCAAAATGAACACGCTATTGCTGTCGATGGTCGATGAAGCGGCGAGCCAAAGCCTAGACAGTGAATTATCAATGCGCCTCAAAGCGTTTGCGGCTTATTTACAGTTAAAAGAGCGTGCAGGGATAGAACGGGCCGTATTAAGTACCACTTTTGGTAACAGCGAGTTTGCGCCAGGCTTATTTCAAAAGTTTGTCACCTTAGTGGCTGAGCAGCAAACCTATGCAGAACGGTTTATTGCGGCTGCGAATGTCAGTAATATCAACGCATATAAGCAAGCCCAGCAAAGCAGCGCCATGGCAGATGTACAAGTCTTACGTGAACTCGCTTTTGCTCAAGATGCTTCAGCCATGTTGGCTCAAGACCCTGAAGAATGGTTTAAAATATCAACAGCGCGTATTGCGATACTGACTCAACTAGAAAAACAATTTGGTGATGATTTAACGCAGCTTAGCCAAGATAAACTGGCCCATGCAACGCAGCAGATGTACTACATCGCATTACTATTACTGCTCGCATTAGTGTTTGTCATTGTAATGAGCCTGAGTGTGTCGGGTTATTTGCATCGCAGCTTAAGCGTATTGCACAAGCAAATGCACCATGCCGGAACCCAATTTGATTTAACCACTCGTTTACCTCAACAATCGCAAGACGAATTTGGCCAAATATCGCTAGCATTTAATCAAATGATGGCCGAGTTTGAAGACATCATTACCCAGGTGCGCGTCAATGCCGTGAATCTGGTGAATGCTGTTGAACAAATGAACGGTTATACACGCTCATTGCAAACCGATGTGCTTCAAGGTTCATCAGAAGCAGAGCAAGTGGCTTCAGCCATGACACAAATGAGTGCAACAGTGCATGAAATTGCCGCTAATGCTGTCCAAGCTTCAGATGCGTCAGCCAAAGCCAACATAGAGGCCAAAAGCGGTGAAAATGATGTCAGTAAAACCGGTGATGCAATTCAAATATTAGCCAATGAAATAGCCGATGCAGCAGAGGCTATTGGACGTTTAGATACCGATGTACAAAGTATTGTGATCATTCTTGATGTGATTAGCTCTATTGCAGAGCAAACCAACTTATTGGCACTCAATGCTGCAATTGAAGCCGCTAGGGCGGGCGACCAAGGTCGAGGCTTTGCTGTTGTGGCTGATGAGGTACGCACGCTAGCGCAGCGTTCACAAAGCTCAACCGAAGACATTAAAAACATGACCGAACGCTTAAAGTCCGGCGCAACACTGGCGGTAAATGCCATGAAACGTGGCCAAGCACAGGCGCAGTTAAGCGTTGCAGAATCAAAGCATGCTGGTCGAGAGCTTAAGCTCATTGCTGAGCACGTTGAGGTGATAGACAGCATGAACCAACAAATTGCCGCCTCGACGCATGAGCAGTCTGCGGTGGCCGAAGAAGTGAATCGCAATGCGATGAAAATCACTGAAATCTATCACCATACTCAAGACATATCGCAACAACTCGCTGAGCTTAACGACAGTTTACTTAATGATGCGAGCAATATGTCACAGCAAGTGAGTAAGTTTACCTTATCAAAAGAGTAGAGCGTGAAGCCAAAAGCTAGCAATGCAAAGCTACTCATAATGCCGAGTAAACATATTCAATAAGCATTCAAATAACGTTCACTACACCGTCACTTGCTAATGCGTACCCTGCTAAAGCCCACTACCAGGTCGTTCCAGTAATGCTTTTGAGCCGGAATCCTGGTGTTTGTTTTTGCGTTTTTAAACAAGGTCAACAGAAACACCTGGATCCCTGATACAAGCACTCAGGGATGACGGGCGGGTAGGGCGAAACCTAAAACTTAAAACTTAAAATCAACAGAAACACCTGCATCTGTCATGATTACGATTTAGTACAGTGCTGCAGTAGCTTAATAAAAAACTCACTGCCTTTACGCTCGGCAAAAGCAATATTACGCTCAGGAATCGATTCCGGATCGCTGTAGTTGGCTAACGCAATTTCCATACTGGCTTCACGGATAATATGCAGGCAAGGATAAGGTGCACGATTAGTAAAATTCGCGGCACTGTCTTGAGGTTCGCCTTCAAAGCAATAGTCTGGATGAAATGTCGCTAATTGATAAACCCCTTCATAGCCTTGCGCCATTAATTCATCAGTAGCAAAATCGACTAAATCTAAGTAAGGGTAAAAACCTTCAAAGCCCCGCGGTAAAATAAATAGTGTCGTTTCAGTATCAGGATGAGCATCTAAGTGTTGGCACTCGTCAATTAATGCTTTTAGTACGGCCTTTATCTTTGTTGCTTCAATGGCTACATAACGAATGCTAGCGCGTTCAACTTCTCGACGCGCAAATGGGCAAATGTTGTATTTCATAATGACATCTTTTACCCAGTTTTCGGTATGAGCAAGACATTCATGTTGTTCCATTATGTAACCTTTAAGCTTATTTAATAAATTAATGTGTTGCGGGTGGTAACATCATTGGGATGATCGATGCCACTAATAATAGAGCCATAGAGATATTAAAAATTCGCTGTTGGCGTTCATTTTTTAGCAGACGTTTTAGTGCCACGCCAAATCCCAGCCACACAATCGCGCACGGGAATGCCACACATAAAAATACACTCGCAATCGTGATCACTTGGCTATTCAGCTCTTGTTGCACTGAAGTAAACGTCGCAATAGCTCCCACTGCCATGATCCAGCCTTTTGGATTGACCCATTGAAATGCTGCGGCTTGTAAAAAGCTAAATGGCTTGCTTACCTGCTTACCTTCCATTTTACTGCTGCTATTAGCGATAAGCCATGACAGATAAAGTAGGTAGCTGATACCAATCACTTTAATCACAATATGGATGAAAGGATACGCTTGAAATATCGCACTTAAGCCAAGTCCAACCGCCAGTATCATGGTCGGAAAGCCCAAGCTAATGCCCATTAAGTGAGGAATGCTGCGTTTAATGCCAAAATTAACCCCAGAGGTCATCAACATAATGTTGTTAGGGCCTGGAGTAATACCGGCAGAAAAAGCAAATAAAGCAATGGCGAATACTAACTCCATGAACAGGTTTCTCGGCTTAAGTGTTATAGAAGCAGAATTCTAGGTGAATTTAGTCATTCACCATAATGATTTTTTTAGCAGTGAGTTAAATTTATCGTTTTAATCTTAATAAATTATCATTATAGCGATTAACGCTTTGATATCATTTAAATAAATTAATGGTTAGCAAGTGTAATTACCATAGGCTATTTTTACGTCACGAGACCTGAGTGAATCTCAGATCTCACGACTTAAAAATACAGGCATTGCTAGCAAGTTTTGAAAAAGAAATCGTTAGGTGAATTAATAACTGACGTCTACTTCGTAAGATGAAAACTTACGAATATTGATCACCCCAGTATCAAAAATAAGATATTGGCCTTTAATGCCTTGCAAAATACCGCTGACTTCAGCAATTTTATCAAAATTGTGTGATTTAACTTTCACCGGAAATTGCGTTATAGGATAGCTAATGGCTTGAATGTTGGCATCAAGGCGTTCAATCACAATGTCTTGATATTCGGCCGCTAAAGCGTGCAGTCTATCTTCAATCAGAGGAATCAGTTGCGCGGCTTGTTCGACAAGATCAATATCATCATTATGACCTTTCAACATCGCTTGCCAATGAGTTTTGTCGTTAATGAATTTGGCTAATTCTATTTCGATTAAACCCGACATTTTACGCGTCGACACTTTAAAAATCGGTAAGCCCTGAGTCGCCCCTTGGTCTATCCAACGGGTTGGGATTTGAGTATGGCGAGTAATGCCGACCTTAATACCTGAAGTATTCGATAAATACACGTAGTGGGGCACAAAGCAATTTGATATGCCCCATTCTGGTTCGCGACAAGTGCCTTGATCAAAATGACATGTTTCAGGTTTCATAATACACAGGTCACAACTGGCTAGCTTTGACATGCAAACATAACAATGACCCTGAGAATAACTTTTCTTGGTCTTTTTACCGCAGTTGCTGCAAAAAATATTACCTGTGTGAGTCATGGTCAATGACTTACCAATAAGCGGGTTAAGCGCTAAACGCTCGTCACCTACCGGTAAATGATACTCCACCTCATGGTTATCATTAAGGTGGGTTTTCAATTTTGATAGCGTTCCAAACATGGTTAATCCATTTTTATCATCATTATTTCGTGGCAGTTTAACAGATGATGAAAACGGATTTTAGGCTTAATTGAGCTTGTATGCCGATCTGCTGTTCATTTAAGCTGATTTACTCAGCTTATCAAGCACCACGTCATCACCCATTTCATAAAGCGATGCAGTAATTTGTTCTTCTTGGTTTGGATCGGTTAAGCCTAATGTCATGGTCGCCTTAAATAACGCGATACCAGTGTGACTCGCCGTTTCATACTGGCTGCTAAATTGTTCAATATTAATGCCTAGCGCATTCATTTTATTTGAGATATGCAGCACAATTCCGGGGCGATCGTAGGCAACTAAGTTGTAATATAAATGCTTAATCGGTTTAGCGGCTAAGGTGGTTTTAGCAAACGTTAGCGTTAAGCCGTCAATACATTCTAATGCATCAATTAACTCATCCCATTTTAGTGCAGGGACTTCTAATTGTAATATGGCTGCAAAAATACCGTCGATATGACGCATTTCTGAGTCTAACCAGTTGCCATTATGTCGACTAACGACATTGGCGATTTGTTCTACCAAGCCTTTTCGGTCTGGTGCTTGAAGAGTAATAAGATAACGCATCATTGGATATTTCTCCTATAAACAAAGTCTGTAACACAACTGTCATCTTTACGTCATATAATCGCAGCCACTTAAGATTGTGTTATGGTTTTTTTGCTGTCTTACATCAGTTTTACTATTGTCTTACTAACACTTAATTAGAAACTAATATGAGTTATGTAGAGGCTAATGTAAGTGATTTAGAGACTTAAATAAGTGACGAAAGTTAATGTATTTGGTCATAAATATTTATTGTTAGCATAGTAAACTACACATTCAAAGCGCTAATTATGGCATCGATTAATTATTAGAGGTTCTTAATGGAAAGTCAGGTCAATAAACCTGGTTCTGCTGAAAAAAGTCTACTTGTTGATAGACATGCAACCCGCAGAGCATTTAAGGATAAGGCAGCAGAGATTGGGGTAACCGTTGGTGGCACGTTGGTATTTGTCACCCTGTTATTAATATTTTTCTATTTGCTGTATGTCATCAAGCCCATTTTTGATGGGGCACATATAGAACCTGTTACGAGTGTGAGTTACCAAAATACTGACGCTAAAACCTTAATGGTTGGTAGCGATGAACAAAACGAAGTCCTTTATCGGGTAACCGAAATGGGTAATGTCGATTTTTATTCAGCCCTTAGCGGTGAATTAATCTCGTCTTTTAAGGCTAAAATTCCTGAAGGTACCACGGTCACTAGTAGTGCTAAATCGAGCCCAAGCGAGCAACGTTTCGCGTTAGGTTTGAGTAACGGCCAAGTGATCGTTATCGGGATCGAGTTTGGCTTAACCTACCCAGACAACAAACGCGTTATTACGCCATCATTACGTTATCCGATTGGTGAAGAGCCATTAACGATTAATAATGAGGGCGCTGTTTATAATCTGGTGTTTGATTTCAGCGACAGCCGCATGAGTTTTGCTTACCAAGATGCTAATGGTGCTTGGAAGTTAAATCGCCAAGAAGGCGAAGAAAACATGATGACTGAAGAGGTTGAATGGTCATCTGTTGAAGTGTTTATTGAAGATGCACCTAATCATGTTATTTCGGCAATAATGACACCCGATCATCGTCAGCTTATTTTAGGTGCGACCAATAAACTGTTTGTCTACAACACTCGTGACGCAGACTCGATTGAATTACTTCAAGTTATCGATGTTCAAAAAGTCGGTGCTCAAGTGAGACAAGTCAATTTGCTTGCCGGTGCTAGCTCGATTTTGGTCAGTTATGACAGTGGTATTGTCAGTCAGTATTTCCAAGTAAACAGTGATAAAGGTCGTCTATACCAGCAAATTCGTGAGTTTGACGATATAGCACCTGTAAGTGTTATGGCGACTGAGTTTTACCGTAAAAGCTTTGCAGTATTGAGTAAAGAAGGTGAATTAACTCTGCTTTATACCACGAGTCAACGTGAACTATTTGATGAGAAATTTCAGTTAACCAACCCTGGTCAAATGGCGTTTAGTCCGCGTTCAAATGGATTAGTGATTGAAGCTGATAACAAACTTAACCTTTTCTCTGTAGAGAATAGCCATCCAGAAATATCCTGGAGCGCGTTGTGGGATAAAGTATGGTACGAAGGCTACCCAGAGCCTAAATACGTATGGCAATCAACGTCTGGTACTGACGACTTTGAAGCTAAATTGAGTTTAATGCCCTTGGCATTTGGCACCATGAAAGCGGCATTTTATGCCATGTTATTTGCATCGCCACTGGCGATTGCTGGGGCAATTTATACCGCTTACTTTATGACGCCTAAAGTGCGCAACGTGGTTAAGCCAACGATTGAAATTATGGAAGCATTACCGACGGTTATTTTAGGGTTTTTAGCCGGTCTGTGGTTAGCGCCACTGATTGAGGAACACTTGCCCGGTATTGTGGTGTTGTTAATATTATTACCCACATCCATTCTTACTACCGCATTTGCGTGGAGTAAATTACCAGAAAAATGGAAGCAACGTTTACCTGAAACCTACCAAGAACTGATGCTATTACCAGTGATTATATTTGTTGGTTGGTTTGCATTTGAGATAAGCCCAATAATTGAAGTGGCATTTTTTGACGGCAACACGCGTCAGTTTATTACCAACGATTTAGGCATCACCTTTGACCAACGAAATGCGCTGGTTGTGGGTATCGCCATGGGATTTGCGGTTATTCCAACCATATTCTCAATTGCTGAAGATGCGATTTTCTCTGTGCCACGTCATCTATCAAATGGCAGCTTGGCATTAGGTGCTACAAACTGGCAAACCTTAACTCGAGTGGTGTTACTCACAGCAAGTCCGGGGATTTTCTCGGCCATCATGATGGGCTTAGGCCGCGCGGTAGGGGAGACCATGATTGTATTAATGGCAACCGGTAACACTGCCATCATGGAGTGGAGCGTTTTCGAAGGTATGCGTACCTTAGCGGCAAACATTGCGGTGGAAATGCCAGAATCGGCCATTGGTAGCTCGCATTATCGTGTGTTGTTCTTAGCCGCCTTTGTATTGTTTGTGTTCACCTTCTTCTTTAACACTATTGCTGAAGTGGTTCGCCAACGTTTACGCGAACGTTATAGCTCACTGTAAGGAAAGATGATGACTCAATTAATGATTATTTCGCCAATCGCCTTGAGAGGTTTGTGCAATGGGTAAGTGGTTTAAATCAGGTTCACCGTGGATTTGGATGACCGGTGGTGCCGTTAGTATCAGTTTAATTGCCGTATTAGGCTTATTACTGTTAATCGCTTGGCGTGGTCTAAGTTACTTTTGGCCCGCTGATGTTTATCAATGGCAGCTTGAAGACAATAATGGGGTTAAAAGTACCCTTATTGGTGAAATTTATGACCGTGAAGAAGTGCCAACAGAGCGCTTAATTTCAGCAGGGCATAAGTTTACTAAGCATCCTGGTGAGTTTGTGATGCGTTATTTGGTTAAAACCGGTAACCGTGAGTTTGTTGGCTTAGATTTTCGTTGGATCCTTGCAACAGATATCGTCAGCCGTTCAATTCCCGCTGATGTCGCTAAGCTTGAGCGTACGCAAAATGGTAACTTTTACGGTTATCCTGTTGCGGTTATCGAAGACGGTAAACGCTTAGCGTTAAACAGTGAATCAGATATAGAAGCTTCTTTGTTTGACCACATAGATCGCGCTGTAGCGATATCTGATCAAGCCTTGGAGTTGCAAAAAAGCGATATTGGTTCGATTAATTATCAAATGGAGCGTTTACGTTTAAAAGAACGTGGATATGAGCTGGATGGTGAATTAACTGAGGCACGCAAGGCTGATATTAAGGCGCAACTTGATCAACTGCAGCAAGACTACTTAGTGCTTGAAAAAGACTTATTTGCTCTGCGTGACAAAGCTGCCCGTGACTCTGTGATTATTAAAGACATGCGCGGCGTTGAGGTTACCTTGCCTCTAGACTCTATTTTAGACGTAAGCTATGTCAATCATATGAGTTTGCTACAAAAGATAACTCACTGGTTTGTTGGCATAGGTCGCTTTGTCAGTGATGACCCACGTGAAGCAAATACTGAAGGCGGGGTGTTCCCAGCAATATTCGGTACGGTATTTATGGTGATGTTGATGGCGGTGATTGTGACCCCATTTGGTGTTATTGCAGCCATTTACTTACATGAATACGCTAAGAAAGGTCCGATTACTAAGCTGATCCGTATTGCGGTGATTAACTTAGCCGGTGTGCCTTCAATTGTGTATGGTGTGTTTGGTTTAGGCTTCTTTGTTTACATGATGGGCGGCTCAATTGACCAATTGTTCTTCCCCGAAGCCTTGCCATCTCCTACATTTGGCTCACCTGGGGTGCTGTGGTCTGCACTAACCTTAGCAATTTTAACGT
Organism: Shewanella vesiculosa; assembly: GCF_009994065.1. Classification (NCBI taxonomy): domain Bacteria; kingdom Pseudomonadati; phylum Pseudomonadota; class Gammaproteobacteria; order Alteromonadales; family Shewanellaceae; genus Shewanella; species Shewanella vesiculosa. The sequence goes on along the minus strand of NZ_JAACSD010000015.1, from coordinate 14,601 downwards.
TACCAGTGGTGATTGTATCGACGGAAGAAGGTTTAAGCCGTATTCCGAGTGCAGTACGTCAAGGTAGTTTGGCCTTAGGTGCAACCAAAGCCGAGACTTTATGGCGCATTGTAATACCAATGGCAAGCCCGGCAATTATGACCGGTTTGATTTTGGCTGTAGCCCGTGCAGCAGGTGAAGTGGCACCGTTAATGTTGGTTGGTGTGGTCAAGCTAGCGCCAACATTACCGATTGATATGAATTTCCCGTTTGTGCATTTAGAACGTAAGTTTATGCACTTAGGTTTCCATATTTACGATGTCGGCTTCCAAAGCCCTAACGTAGAAGCTGCTCGTCCATTGGTGTATGCAACTTCGTTCTTATTAGTATCTGTAATTGTTGCCCTTAATTTAACCGCTATCAGCGTGCGCAACCATTTACGTGAAAAATTCCGTTCGCTAGAACACTAATTAGCGATATCCTGAAGGAAAGATAAAATGATTTCTATTGATAGTTCAACAATGAAAAAAGAAGCCGTTGATTTAGTTAACTTACCGGCACAGGATACCGCGCTTGAGATACGTAACTTAGATTTACGTTACGGGAATAAACAAGCGTTATTTGATGTGTCGATGAAGATCCCTAAAAAACAAGTTACTGCTTTTATCGGCCCAAGTGGTTGCGGTAAATCAACGCTGTTACGTTGTATTAATCGCATGAATGACTTAGTTGATATTTGTAAAATTGATGGTGAAATCTTGCTTCATGGACAAAATATTTATGACAAGAAAGTTGATGTAGCAGCATTACGTCGTAACGTAGGTATGGTGTTTCAGCGTCCTAACCCGTTTCCTAAGTCAATTTATGAAAACGTGGTTTATGGTTTACGTTTGCAAGGGCTAAGCAACCGTCGTGATTTAGATGAAGCGGCTGAACGTTCACTGCGTGGCGCAGCCATTTGGGATGAAGTGAAAGACCGCCTACACGACAATGCATTTGGATTATCAGGTGGTCAGCAACAACGTTTGGTGATTGCTCGTGCCATTGCCATTGAGCCAGAAGTATTATTACTCGATGAGCCAACGTCGGCACTGGATCCCATCTCAACCTTAACCATTGAAGAATTGATCACTGAATTAAAGCAAAAATATACCGTGGTGATTGTGACGCATAATATGCAACAAGCGGCGCGAGTGTCAGATCAAACGGCATTTATGTACATGGGTGAACTGGTTGAATACGCTAATACCAACACCCTTTTCACTACCCCTAAAAAGCGTAAAACAGAAGATTATATTACCGGTCGCTACGGTTAATCTGGCTAAAACGCTTTTAATTAATATACAGAATTTAGGTGGGTATCATGGATAAAATGAATTTAAGTAAACATATATCAGGCCAGTTTAATGCTGAGCTTGATGATATTCGCAATCGCGTATTGGCCATGGGCGGTTTAGTTGAACGTCAGCTTGAGCAAGCATTAGATGCTCTTGCAAGCCTTGACTCAGAGCTGGCTCAACAAGTGATTGAAGGCGATCATAAAGTGAATGGCATGGAAGTGGCTATTGACGAAGAATGCACTCGTATTATTGCCAAGCGTCAGCCTGCAGCAAGTGACTTACGCTTAATTTTGGCTATTTCAAAAACCATTACCGATCTTGAGCGTATTGGTGATGCGTGTGTTCGTATTGCTAAAGCCGCGGTTGAAAAACGTGCTAACAGCCAACAACCTTTATTGGTGAGTATTGAAAACATGGGGCGTCATGCCACACGTATGCTGCACTCAACTTTAGATGCATTAGCTCGTATGGATGCTGACCAAGCATTTGAATTACATAAAGAAGATGCCAAAATAGACAAAGAGTATGAAGGTATCATCCGTCAATTAATGACTCATATGATGGAAGATCCACGCTCAATTCCTGGTGTATTAGACGTATTATGGGCTGCGCGCGCTGTTGAGCGTGTTGGCGATCGTTGTAAGAACATCTGTGAATACGTGATCTATTATGTAAAAGGTAAAGACGTTCGTCATATTTCTTACGAAGAAATGGAAAAAGAGGTTTAAGTCTCTAAATTGTAATATTCAAATCTAGAGTGCCTAAGTAAGCCATTTTTCGACCTTGTAAAAAAGCCTCAACTTATGTTGGGGCTTTTTTACGTCTGTTGAGAGAAATGTATTATTAATATCATCAATATATTGATGACCAAATCTACTTTTTCATTGATTCAGCTGATCTTTTTTTAAGTGATTTTTTCTAAATACTAATGATTTAACAAACGATTATGTGGACATAATGACCATTGTTGGCGACATACTATGGTTCATATTGTCGCAATGACGTTGTTAAATTTATATTTAGGCATGTTAATTTAGAGGTGTGTCGCATTTTTAATATGGCACTGTAATTGCTTTATCTCAGTATCCATTCCTTACGGCAAGATATATGAGATGTGAGATCAATCGTTTCGATAACGTAAATAAGATTTCAGGTGAGTTCAGTGGCGCATTTGCTGATTTAGGTACCTTTCTTCCTCTCGTTTTAGGCTTAATTTCCCTTAATCAATTCTCCCCTCAAGGGATATTTTTAGGCTTCGGTTTTTTTGCCTTATTTACGGCATTTTATTATCGACGCCCCATTCCGATACAACCTATGAAGGTGATCAGTGCGTTAGTCATTGCAGAAGGAATGTCTCCTGGAATGTTACAAGCATCCGCCATGTTAATGGGCCTTATTCTACTTGTTTTAGCCTATAGTGGCATTATTCAATGGATGGCTAAGTTGTTATCGCCGGCGATCAGTATTGGGATCCAGTTAGCAATAGGACTCCAATTGATATGGTTAGGTGGCGTCATGATGAGCGAAACATGGTGGGTAGGCATACTTGCTTTTAGTTTTTTGTTTGCCAGTCGTTTTATGCCAATGCAATATTTGGTGATGCCGGTAGTGATTATTCTTGGCATTGTTTGGCAGTTAACAAGTGGGACTCTGCCCAGTGTTAACTTGAGCCATACCAGTGTTTGGCCGTTGAGTTGGCCGAGTATCGATGAGTGGGGCTCTGCTGCTGTTTTATTGGTGCTACCTCAGTTAGCGCTCACATTGACCAATGCAGTGATTGCGATTTCTGCGATGGCAAAAGATAAATTTCCTCAAGAAAGTGAAAGATTTGAACCACAACAATTTGCTAAAAGCTCTGGTTGGGCTAACTTGCTGTTATCGCCTTTTGGTGCAACGGCAATGTGTCACGGCGCTGGTGGGTTGGCGGTGCAATATCACTTTGGCGCACGAACCTGGCTAGCACCGACTATTTTTGGTAGTGCGTGCATTGTTATTGCCATCTTTTGGGGTAAAGGTATTGCCAGTGCATTGTCATTGATCCCTTTAGCCGTTTTAGGCAGTTTACTTGCCATAGCAGGGACACAATTAGCATGGTCTAAACGTTTATTTGATGGCAAGCCGTTTTGTATGTTGGTTATTTTATCAACCGCGGTGACGTGTTTATTGATTAACACCGCAGCCGGTTTGGCTGTTGGTGTCGTACTAGAGTTAGGTCGTCACCAATGGTTGAATCTTGTTAACTCGAAACAGTAATCGTGCACTTGTAGGGTAATATTTGTGAGCTTATGGTGTCTTTTTTTATCAGGGCAGTCTGACAGCGCAGCAATAGTCCAATGAGTCAGTTGCTATTTTTGAAGTGACTAATCAACAAACTGTGGTAACATTTTTGTCCTGTTCTATCTTCTTTTGTGTGATCAATGAAAAATACCCTTACTCGTGGTTTAACGAATTTATTACCTATGGTGCTATCGATCTGGCTTTTCTGGTCATTGTTCATCTCCCTTGATGGTTTAGGTAAGCTATTACTTGATATTGTTGGAATAGAACCTGTTTTTGTCGGCGCAGGTTTTTGTTTGGTCGCAGCCTTAGTCTTTATTGCGGGATTATTATTTTCAGTTAGCCCAATTGTATGGGTCTATGGCTGGATTGAAAATCAACTGATGAAGTTTCCATTGTTTAAATCGGTTTATGGCAGCATTCGGGATATTGCCAGTTTAATGAACCGTGACGGCCAACCTAAAACCCAAAAAACCGTGTTAGTAAAGCAAGCCAATGGTAGCTTTGTAGTCGGTTTTATCATGAGTGAGTTTGCGCCACAGCCCTTAGTTGATGCTTTGCCTGAAGGCGATTGGGTGCCAGTATTATTTCAATTGAGTTATCAAATTGCTGGGGTAACAAGCTTAGTAAAGCGTGAAGACTTAATCAGTGTTGATTGGTCTTTTGAAGATGCAATGCGCTTTAATTTAACCGCTGGAATATCGAATAGCAAAGACGCTTCATAGCCGCTAAAATCTGTTTGGAGCGATAACAGTTGATAAAAGCGATAGCTGCCAACGCTGTACTAAAAATAAAGCGTTTTAGGGCTAAAGACTAGGACGGATTTGCCGTTCTGCTCGTTCGTTTGTCATCTCTAGTTATCGCTTTGACTTTGCATATATGACCATTGCAGCGTAATGGTCTACAAGATGCTATAAACAATTACCCCAAGTGATAACAGTGATTTATCCTTGAGGCCATTTTATTTATGAGTGATAAATTAATGTCAGCCAACGAAAGTAAATTAGATAAAGTATTAGCTGAAGCCAGAGACTATAAAGCCTCTCGTGAGAAAGGCTATCGTGAGCAAGCCCTTAAGCTCTACCCTTGGGTATGTGGTCGCTGTACTCGCGAATTCACCCATAAAAACTTATCTGAACTCACGGTACATCATCGCGATCATAACCACGATAACAACCCATCAGATGGCACCAATTGGGAATTATTGTGCTTGTACTGCCACGACAACGAACACTCACGTTTTGAAGAATTAATTCGCTATGGCAGTACCAAAGAAGCCAAACAACAAGCTGCCACCTTCAACCCATTTGCTGACTTAAAAGCCATGATGAAGAAGTAGTTCAGCGACGGGTAAAGTGCTAAGAGCGATGACAAATTGATAACCGGCGATGACAAGCGCGAAACCGCCTAGGATCTATGACGTTTCACGGCGAGATACTATAACATCAAATTCAAAAGGGTGAAGCTTAGGGGGCTAGATTCCATCATGGCAATACTTCTGAGCTATGCCTGATGCTTTACCCTTGTTATAGAAGGCCAAGTGCACTAGCAGGACGCAGTCCGCCCTAGTATCTAGGCTCGTAATCGCTCGTTATAATCTATCAGCGTTTAATCCGTTTTTCAGCTTCTAACCATTTGGCTCGTGACAAGGTCTGATTATTACTCTCACCTAAAAACTGTTGTTTTCTGGCCGTTAAACTGTCCCAAATGAGCTGTTGTTGCTCATCATTCATTTGTGACCAAGTGACAATCTCATCGATGTGACGAAAACAACCCATACAATAATCATCAGCATTTAAGCCACAACGGGCGACACAAGGTGAGTGCATAGTTTACAATTCCGGTTTAGGTATTCAATGGACTGCATCCTATCATTTCAATCAGCTAAGGTTAACTATAAGCAGCCATATGTCAGTAATCGATTATCATTCTACCTTTAACGCGGTCGATACACTTCTTGATGCTTTAAAACCCTTATGGCAGCTGGTTGCTTTTGAGTGTGACCACTTACCTTGGCAACAGACCTTTCCGCAGTTAGCTCAAAAAGTGTGGCAGCTTGACGATGGTGAAATAGATAGCCTCGATATGGATCAGCAGTTGCTGGTTGAGACGTTATTGCCCAGTTTGATGAGCGATATTAAACAAAGTCTATTACCACAGGCTGACGAACTCATTAGTCAACTAAGCTGGTTAGTCATCACTTCGGCTACACAATCTGTTAATTCAGAGAATACGGTCGATTTTCCCAGTCAAGAGCAACAAAATAATCAGCCTGAAAATGACGATTTAGTGCATTTTAGCGCTCATATTAAAGGGCGAAAATGGCAGCAAATTACGGCGTTTTCACATCAAGTTGATCCAAAGTATCAACCTTTGTTACCTCGATTACCCATTTTAGAATGGTGTGCTGGTAAAGGCCATTTAGGCCGTTTAGTCGCCAAACAGCAACAGGTTGAGGTGACCAGTCTTGAGTGGCAAGCGAGTTTATGCGCCCAAGGGCAAATGTTTGCCAAACAATGGCAAATCCCGCAGCGTTTTATTTGTGCCGATGCGTTTGCGCCAATAGACTCAAGTAAACCGCTATTGTTAATCGATCAACATGCCATCGCATTGCACGCCTGCGGTGACTTACACATACGTTTACTCAAGTTAGCAACCTTAGCGGGTACTCGGGCGATTTCTATTTCACCTTGTTGTTATCATTTGATTGAGCATGAAGATTATCAGCCGTTATCGGCTTTAGCCAAAGGCAGCGCTCTGAAGCTGTCAAAGCATGATTTACAACTACCATTGCAACAAAGCGTTATTGCCAACAGTAAAAAACAACAATTACGCAATCAAGAGGTATCATGGCGCTTAGGGTTTGATAGCTTGCAGCGAGATATTCGAGGTGTAGAGGCTTATTTGCCGGTGCCGACGATTAAAAAAAGCCAGCTTAGCGGTAGTTTTAGCGATTTTTGCCAATGGGCAGCAAATCAAAAGCATTTATCACTATCCAGTGAGATTAATTTAAGCCATTATTTGCACCGCGGTATTGCGCGTCAACGCCTGACAAAGCGAATCGATTTAGTGGCTCATTTATTTCGTCGTGTATTGGAGCGCTGGCTGTTGCTCGACCAAGTCTGTTTTTTACAGGAGCAGGGATACCAAGTTACCTTGGCTGAATTTTGTGCAAACAGTGTGACACCACGAAATGCCTTGATCCAAGCAATTAAAACAGACGAATAACAGCATTTGTCACAAATCGGTAAATTAAACCATTGTTTATACTAGTCTATTTACCTTAAAACTGTGAAAATCAACATACTAGTTAATCAAGCAATGAAATCTAACCATAAATAATTATCCAAATCACGGTATTGGCTTACTGTTTTTGATTGAATAATTAGGCCATTCTTGTTCAAATGGCGGGTTAATAACGAATAACAACTATTCTAGTGGCTTTTGGGCTTGCTAGAGCGAAGCGAATTATACGGTTTAATGAAATATTCACGCGTCTTTATCAATAGTCTGGCCTATGAGCTAGCACCACAAGTAGTGTCGAGTAGCGATTTAGAATCTCGCTTGGCGCCACTGTATCAAAAGTTTCGTATTCCAATGGGGCAACTTGCCGCGTTAACCGGAATTACCGAGCGTCGCTGGTGGCCTAAAGGTCATCGTTTATCAGATGGTGCCATTGCTGCAGCACGAAAGGCCTTGAATGAAACCGGAATCAATGTCAGTGATTTAGGCGCTGTGGTTTACACCGGTGTCTGTCGTGACCAACATGAACCCGCTACCGCTTGTCGTATTGCTGCTGAACTCGGGGTGTCTAAAGACACTGCAATCTACGATATCAGTAATGCGTGTTTAGGTGTGTTGTCGGGCATTTTAGATATTGCTAACCGCATAGAGTTAGGCCAAATCAAAGCCGGTATGGTGGTGTCGTGTGAATCTGCACGAGACATAGTTGATGCGACCATCGACCACATGTTAGCTGAACCTACCATGCAAAATTTTGCTCAATCACTGGCGACATTAACCGGTGGCTCAGGCGCTGTTGCGGTAATTTTAACCGATGGCACTTTGGACCTTAAAACCACTCGCCAACACCAGTTGTTAGGGGCGAGTCATTTGTCTGCACCAGAACATCACCAATTGTGTCAATGGGGCCTGCAAGAAGCTGGGCACTTGTTGTACCGTGAGTTTATGCGTACAGACGCGGTCACCTTATTGAAAGAAGGTGTCGAGCTTGCCAAGCACACTTGGGAGCATTTTTTAGAGCAGCGTGATTGGGTTGTCGAACAAGTTGATAAAGTGATTTGTCATCAAGTGGGGGCTTCCAACCGCCGACAAGTGCTCAATGCATTAAATATACCCCATGAAAAAGAATATCCCACCTATCAAACATTAGGCAATATGGGCACGGTCTCACTCCCTGTGACGGCGGCAATTGCTCATGATGAAGGTTTTTTACGTGTTGGCGATCAAGTCAGCTTTTTAGGAATAGGCAGTGGCTTAAACTGCATGATGTTAGGAATTAAGTGGTAAGCCTATGGCTGCACTGACGTTTTTGCATTTCATTATAAAAATAGTTAACAGGATGCATCATGCTAGACAACTTGCTGCCATTTAAACGTCATTTTTTAGATCGTAATGGCAATAAACTGCACTATATCAACGAAGGCCAAGGCGAGCCTGTTGTGATGGTGCACGGTAATCCTAGTTGGAGTTACTACTACAGAAATTTAGTCAGTGCCTTGAGTGATTCCCATCAATGTATTGTGCCAGATCATATTGGCTGTGGTTTATCAGACAAGCCTGATGATCCTCAATATGATTACACTTTAAAAAGCCGCATTGACGATTTAGAAGCTTTGCTGGACAGTCTTGATGTTACACAAAACATTACTCTAGTGGTGCATGACTGGGGCGGTATGATTGGTATGGGCTTTGCGGCGCGCCATCCTGATCGCATTAAGCGTATCGTGTGTTTAAACACTGCAGCCTTTCATTTGCCTAAAACCAAGCCGTTTCCATGGGCGCTATGGATTTGTAGAGAAACTTTGCTAGGCACCTTGCTGGTTCGTGGTTTGAATGCGTTTTCGTCAGCGGCTTCTTATGTTGGCGTTAAGCGAAAGCCAATGGCAAAAGAGGTTCGAGAAGCCTACGTTGCGCCTTTTAATTCGTGGAAAAATCGTATTTCGACCTTACGCTTTGTGCAAGACATTCCCCTAAAGCCAGGCGATCGTAATTATGATTTAGTCACCAGTATTGGCGACAGCTTAAGTCAGTTTGCTGATGTCCCGACACTGATTTGCTTTGGTTTACAAGATTTTGTATTTGATAAGCATTTTTTACAAGAATGGCGACAGCGAATGCCTCATGCCACTGTGCACGAGTTTGCTGACTGCGGTCATTACATTCTTGAAGATGCCAGCGACGAAGTCATTGGCTTAATCAAAGATTTTATCGCAAAAAACTAATCCGACTAAAAGGCTCATTTGAGCCTTTTAGTGATTTTAAGCGTCTAAAAAGTTTGGCTTGGTTACCTGTGTTATCACAGCAAGCCTGCTCAGATGAATCATCCACATTAGTCAGAATGAATAAACATGACTCAAACCACCGTTGTCGCTAATGCCAATATCTGCCAGCATCTAAACACCGCTGCGCAAACCATGCCAACAGAGCTTGCCGTTGCTGTGCAACATGCCAAGCAAGGGCGATTTGATTATCAAGAAATTGATTTTATCAGCCTGCATCAGCAATCCGATATGATTGCCAAAGGCTTATTGCAATTTGGTATTACACGCGGCATGAAAGCCGTGTTAATGGTGACACCCAGCCTTGAGTTTTTTTCGCTTACCTTCGCCTTATTCAAGGCGGGGATTATTCCTATTCTGGTCGATCCTGGCATGGGTATTAACAACCTTAAACAGTGTTTTGAAGAGTCACGCCCGGATGTGTTTATTGGCATACCTAAAGCCCATATTGCAAGGCGTATGCTCGGTTGGGGTAAGGGTAGTGTTAAACACCTTATTAATGTCGGAGGCTCGGGTTTACAGCGTTGGTTAGCTAATGCGATTAGCCTAGAAACCATAATTGAAATTGGCCGTAATCAAGCGCAACCACTTAAGATAGCATTGCTTGAACGCGATGAAATGGCGGCGATTTTATTTACCAGTGGTAGCACAGGAACCCCAAAAGGCGTGGTTTATAGCCATGGGATGTTTGAAGCACAAATTAGCGCCCTTAAACACGATTACGGTATTACTCCTGGCGAGCGAGACTTAGCCACATTCCCGCTATTTTCATTATTTGGCCCAGCACTGGGCATGGCGTCTATTGTGCCCGACATGGATGCCAGCAAACCCATTAGCGCCAATCCTGCCAATTTGTTTGCTGCAATCGATCAATATCAATGCAGTAACATGTTCGTTAATCCCGCCTTATTAGAACGCTTAGGCCAAGCGGGCGAGCAAACTCAGCATAAGTTAACCAGTGTTAAACGGGTTATTTCAGCTGGTGCGCCAGCTACAATTAGCTCGATTAAACGTTTTAGCCAGATGCTCAACCCACAGGTTGAAGTGCTGAATTCTTACGGCGCGACAGAATCTTTGCCTATCAGCATGATTGGCAGTCATGCATTGTTTGCTACTAGCGAATTAACCGATCAAGGTAAAGGAATTTGTGTCGGTAAGCCAATACAGTCTGTCAGTGTGGATATTATTGCGGTTACTGATGCAGCGCAGCCTGAATGGGTAAAGGTTAATAAGCTTAGCGCCAATCAAATAGGCGAAATCGTGGTGAGTGGTCCCATGGTCAGTCAAGCCTATTACCAACGTCAACATGCGACAGACTTAGCTAAAATTAACGATGGCGATCGCGTTATACATCGTATGGGAGACGTAGGGTATATCGACGATAATGGCTTATTGTGGATGTGTGGACGTAAAGGTCACATAGTTGATGCTACGCGAGGTAAGCAGCGGCTTAAACGCTTTTATACGCTGCCCTGTGAGCGAGTGTTTAATACTCATCCTCAAGTTAAGCGTTCCGCCATTGTAGGCGTTAATGTTAATGGTGATATGGTTCCGGTTTTGTGCGTCGAATTAAGCAAAGGCGTTGTTTGCTCAACCTCTAAAGTTCTTTATCAAGAGCTAATGGCATTGGCTCAGCAGTATCCACATACTGAAGGCATTGGGCGCTTTTTAATTCATCCAGATTTCCCTGTCGACGTACGTCATAATGCGAAAATATTCAGAGAAAAACTCGCCATATGGGCCCAAAAGCAATGGAAAGAATAACGATGGATTTGGCAGACTTACATCCTCTGGAGCAAGCTGCATTGAAGCAGTTAGCGCAATCGGTCAGCAAAGTTTTTGTGACCGGTGCGGGTGGCTTTCTTGGGTTCGCCATTTGTCAGCGTTTATTAGCCGCTGGAATTGAGGTTGTCGGTTTTGCCAGAGGTCATTACCCTAAGCTTATAAAACTTGGGGTTGATATGCGTCAAGGTGATATTAGCGACTTTGCTAGTGTCAAACAGGCAATGCAAGGTTGCGATTTAGTTTTTCATGTGGCATCAAAAGCTGGCGTGTGGGGCAGTAAACAAAGTTATTTCTCGCCCAATGTCGATGGCGCAGCCAATATCATCAACGCATGCAAAGCGGTTAATATTCAAAGGTTAATTTATACCAGCACCCCAAGTGTAACGTTTGCTGGTGTGGATGAAAATGGCATTAATGAATCTGCACCTTATGCCAGTGAATACCTTAATTACTATGGTGAATCGAAAGCCATCGCTGAGGCCATGATATTAAAAGCCAATCATTCCATGTTAAAAACGACCGCCTTAAGGCCGCATTTAATTTGGGGGCCAAATGATCCTCATCTGGTTCCGCGAGTGATCGAACGGGCTAAAGCAGGGCGCTTAAAACTGGTAGGACAGCAAGATAAACTGGTCGATACGATTTATGTCGACAATGCCGCTTATGCACATATTCTGGCGGCAGTTGACCTTGTTGGCGCCGCCAATAGTGCCGGTAAAGCCTATTTTTTAAGTAACGACCAACCGATTACAATGGCTGCAATGCTTAACCAGATCCTAGCTTGCGTTGATTTACCGCCAGTGACCAAGCGAGTTCCTGCATCTGTTGCTTATGCTGCTGGTGTGCTTCTTGAAACAGTCTACGGCTTACTTAACAAACAGCAAGAGCCCATCATGACTCGCTTTGTCGCAAGACAATTATCAACCAGTCATTACTTTGATATCAGCGCGGCAAAACAAGATTTAGGCTATCAGCCGCTGGTGAGTATTGAGAAGGGCATGCAAAAGCTTAAGTTATCACTGTCGCACTAATTGCCTGTTAATCATCTGCGTTGGCGGTTTAGGCTGTTAGCACAAAATGTCTTTAATTATTGCCCATGATAATCTGCACTATAGAAAATCCCCTTACTAAAAACACCACACCAAATGGTTTGTAAAATTGTTTTTACATTAATGGTTTTGGTTATTTTTTAGCAATCGCTTGGTTATATTTTATTCCACTGTATCTTGAATCTTGACCACCATACAAAAGTTATCCTAAAGAGGGTAACAACTCATAACAAGGTGGCGCAGGGAGAATCAATGCAAGACAACAAGAACAACACATGGAATTTAGCAACTTTAGCTATTCATGGCGGCCATCAACGCGAAGCCTTTGGCTCACTTACTACACCGCTATACCAAACCGCCACATTTGTATTTGATAACGTAGAGCAGGGTGGTGCTCGCTTTGCTGGCGAAGAAACAGGCTATATTTATACGCGTTTAGGTAATCCAACCACTGCAGAACTCGAGCGCAAAATGGCGTTGCTTGAAGGCGCAGAAGATGCGGCCGCAACCGCATCAGGTATGGCTGCTGTATCAAGTGCACTACTAACCCATTTACATGCAGGCGATCACTTGATTGCTTCCAAAGCCGTTTATGGTTGTACCTTTGCGTTAATGACCACTCAGCTAACCCGTTTAGGCATTACCAGCACCTTGGTTGATTTTACTGATATTGCAGCAATTGAAGCGGCTATTATGCCCAATACCAAAGTGATATTTTGTGAAACCCCAGTGAACCCACATTTACAAGTATTTGATCTTGCTGCAATCGCCAAAGTTGCTAAAGCCCATAAATTGGTATCAATAGTCGATAACACCTTTATGACGCCCTTATTGCAACAACCTTTAGCTATGGGTATCGACATGGTGATCCACAGTGCTACCAAGTACTTAAATGGCCATGGTGATGTTATTGCCGGTATTGTGTGTGGTAACGCCGAGCACATGCACCGACTCAAATATGAAATACTCAAAGACTTTGGTGGCGTGATATCCCCACACGATGCTTGGCTTATTTTACGCGGCTTAAAAACCTTAGATGTACGATTAACTCGCCACTGTGACAACGCTGAAGTATTAGCTGAATATTTAGATAAACATCCTAAATTTAGCCAAGTTTTTTATCCAGGGCTAAGTCATCATCAAGGTCATGGTTTTATCGGTATGCAAATGAAACGCGCCGGAGGGGTGATTGCATTCGAACTCAAAGGCAATAAGCAAGACGCGATCAACTTTGTTAATCGTCTAGAGCTCTTTACCATAGCAGTCAGTTTAGGTGATGCAGAGTCCCTAATTCAACACCCAGCATCTATGACCCACTCACCATACACTCCAGAGGCCAGACTCAGTGCCGGTATTACCGATAATTTACTGCGTATCTCGGTTGGTTTAGAGAATGTAGAAGACCTGATAGCAGACATAGAACAAGCACTACTGTAATAAAATTATACAAGCGGTAAGTGAATGAGACACCTAGATCCCTGATACAAGCACTCAGGGATGACGTGCGGGTGTGGCTTACAGTTACATGCCAATACAAAGCTAGTAGGTGATGCTTACCACTACTTAATACGAATAATGCCCACTTCCTCGTCGTTCCGGCAATGCTTTTTAGCCGGAATCCAGGTGTTAGCTACAAGGTAAACAGAAACACCTGGATCCCTGATACAAGCACTCAGGGATGACGTGAGGGTGTGGCTTACAGTTACATGCCAATACAACGCTAGTAGGTGATGCTTACCACTACTTCATACAAACAACGCCCACTACTACGTCATTCCGGTAATGCTTTTGAGCCGGAATCTTGGCATTTGAGGATGACTGAGTTGAAGTAAAGCCAAGACAACAGCTGGATCTCCCGATAAAAGCATTCGAGGATGACGGCGGTGAGGCGAAATTTCCTCTATTCGTGATTCTGATAATGTTTGTTTATCCGTCATTCCGGTAATGCTTTTAAGCCGGAATCCAGTTTGTAGCTTTTACAGGCACCCATCTAACTAGATGCTATATTTTATTTATCATTTAGTCAGGTACACGCTTATGGACAAGCAATCATATATTTACATCATGGCTAATCGGCCTAATGGCACACTCTATATTGGAGTGACGTCTGATTTAATCAGACGAAATTGGGAGCATAAAAATGGCTTGTCTGATGGCTTTACTAAAAAATATTCAATTAATTTATTAGTCTACTACGAAGTTTTTGATGACATTTATAATGCTATAACAAGAGAGAAACAGCTTAAAAACTGGAAGCGTGAATGGAAAATAGCATTGATTGAAAAGCAAAATCCACAATGGGATGATCTCGAAATATAAATCAATCAGCTTTTACCATCAACAAGGCAAAGAATGGATCCCCGATAACAGATCTCGAGGATGACGACTGAAGTAAAGCCAAGACAACAGCTGGATCCCCGATAAAAGCATTCGAGGATGACGGCGGCGAGGCTAAATTCCCTCTATTCCGTCATTCCGGCAACGCTTTTGAGCCGGAATCTAGGTGTTAGCTTTTACGCTTTTAAGTAAGATCAACAGCAACACCTGGATCCCTGATAACAGATCTCAGGGATGACGTGCGGGTAGGGCTTACAGTTACATGCCCAATACAACGCTAGTAGGTAATGCTTACCACTACTTCATACAAAC
>NZ_JAACSD010000029.1:1400-1598 GCF_009994065.1 Shewanella vesiculosa | reverse complement strand
TAAATATTTAGTCATCAAATTAGATGATTATCAATTACAATTTTCTTAAACGATCTGAGCTTAAGCAAACGTATTAAAATGGTAATGGGTCGTGAAGTGAAGTGCCATTACACATAGGCCATGAGCAATTTCGTGTTACGTAGGGAATTGCATATCTTCATGAATGTCCATAGTTGATTTATTAGGCTATGGGTGCAA
>NZ_JAACSD010000029.1:0-1192 GCF_009994065.1 Shewanella vesiculosa | reverse complement strand
ATCTGTATCACCAGATGAACCTAGGGCTCTGAATAAAGTAGCGAGCCTGACAATGTAACGAAGATTGGTCATGGACTAATTGGGATCTAAATCGTGAGAGAACGATCCTCCTGATAACCACAAATTGGGTGAGTGCTAGGTAGTCAGTATGATGAACATAAGTGAATCCGCGCAAGGTGCGTTATGTGATGAAACAGCGGAAGTGGTTAATACGCTGTAGCCAAAAGGCATGAGAGTTGGAAAGAGATTGCCCCATGCTCTTTCGTGATCAATACGCTCTCCGCACTATAGCGGGCATCTAACCTGACATTGCGCGACATACGGAACACGGTAAGCCTATATCGCTCCCTTTGGGAAAGCTGATTTGGCCGATAGTGATGTAGGTATAGGAGGTTGGAAAAAGCAAAGGCTGCATTGTAACGATGCAGATACAGACTTGTGTCTGGTCACGAAAGTGAGCCCACTTCCGACTGGTCTCCCGTTGCAAGATAATGTGAAGAACTTTATTCAAGGAGAAACGCAAATGATGATTTCAACAGAGATTAGTGCCTCTCCTGACAGCGAACAATGGCAGTCCATAGACTGGAAATCTGTTGAACCGCATGTATTAAAGCTTCAGATGCGTATTGCAAAGGCAACACGAGAAGGGAAACACGGTAAAGCGAAAGCGTTGCAGTGGATACTGACTCACTCGCGTTCAGCAAAACTTCTTGCTGTTAAGCGTGTATCACAAAATAAAGGCAGTAAAACGCCTGGAATAGACGGTGTTATCTGGAATACAGATACCCGCCGCATGAAAGCAGTAAATCAATTGAGCAGGAAGGCATATCAAGCCAAACCACTCAAGCGTATCTATATCCCCAAAAAGAATGGCAAACTCAGACCTCTTGGTATCCCATGCATGATAGACAGAGCACAACAAGCGCTCCACCTTCTTGCATTAGAGCCTATATCGGAGACGCTTGCCGACCCTAACAGCTATGGATTTAGACCAAATCGTAGCACTGCTGACGCAGTCGATCAGTGCTTCAAATGTTTGGCTCTAAAGAAATCAGCACAATGGGTTCTTGAGGGGGACATCAAATCCTGCTTTGACAAAATCGGGCATCAATGGCTAATTGATAACATCGCCATAGATAAACGAATGTTGGAACAATGGTTAAAGTCTGGTTTTATGGACAAAGGGCTGTTT
>NZ_JAACSD010000014.1:0-105371 GCF_009994065.1 Shewanella vesiculosa | reverse complement strand
TATCCATCATGTTAACGGCATCGACTGGCTAGTGATCACAGCTTTTGAAGAACTGAAAACTATGTTTATCGAAGAAGCCGGTACGATACCCTCTTGCTTCTCTACCGCCAGCGAATTGAACCTGGTTGATCAAGCAAAGCGAACTTATAGATATTTGCCTACTCTCAGCGGCGTAATCACCGATATCGGCACATATCAAAGACAGGGTAACGAAGAAGATTTGGACCCACAGCTTGCCTGCTTAGTTGAGGGGCGTGGTCGGGTATTTATCTATCACGGCGGCTTTGTCGCTTTTGTGGATGACGAGCAAACCTTTATTACCCGAATAGACTGAAAATTATTCAGTAAGTTGAAATTGGCGAATTGGCATCCCTAGCAAGGAATGGGGCAAAACCAGGTTAGTTTTTAACTTAACATTCGTACCAAATGAAGCTAAATCGAAGAGATAGAATGACCCAGTGTAGATGCGCCTGAGGGTATCGAAAACAGGGACGTTTTCGTTAAGCGGCCATGGATGGCGCAAAGCGTCCCGAAACAGTATCTGCACATAAGCCCACTGCAGGTGATTGACTACATTGAAGGTACAAGCTTCAAACCCATTTAACCAACACCCACTCAGCTCAACACCACTAAACCAAACATAAAAAATGCCAAACCTTTATTAGCAGGCCTAAAACTTTGGGGGCAAAACCAAGTTAGCTGTTAACTTAACATTCGTACCAAATGAAGCTAAATCGAAGAGATAGAATGACCCAGTGAAGATGCGACTGAGGGTATCGAAAACAGGGACGTTTTCGTTAAGCGGCCATGGATGGCGCAAAGCGTCCCGAAGCAGTATCTGCACATAAGCCCACTGCAGGTGATTGACTACAATGAAGGTAAAAGCTTCAAACTCATTTAACCAACACCCACTCAGCTAAACACGACTCACCAAACATAAAAAATGCCAAACCTTCATTCGAAGGCCAACAAAATTTAGGCACAACGAGTTCGTTTTCTTGACTTAGAAACGGACAAAAGTAAGTCAACACTAAGCCGCTCTATGACATCTTTGTAATCGCGACATTCGCTATCCTGTAGCACACTTGCAGAAGGTAGTGAGTAGCGATTAAATCATGTGATCAATCAAACTTAACCGAACCAAATAAGTTAAGTTAATCAATATCTCACTTACGTTGTTGTAATATGAGTTGCTTTTCACGAGCAAGCATTACCATGCGAAACATGCCCCACGCCATAATCACAGCACCAAAAAGCAACATGATATTAACAATGACAGCTTGGTTAGCGAGTATAGGTAAAAAATCTTGGTCAAATCCGGCAACTAAACCGTAAATTCCTAGACCAAACAACAGTGCTCCAGGGAAATCAATTAAGGCGACTATCATCATACTGCGATGAATTCTAGCCAACTCAGCTTGGGTGTTATTCTGTGTCATTTGCTCATCCTTGCCTAAATACACTTAATGAGTATCCATTACAGATACCACGATGATGCCCAAAATAGCGCTTTGCAATTGAAGTATCAGCGTCATCAACGGCAACATAAACCATCCAATTGAGGATATGGTTATTGCTATCATGCCAGCAAATAGCTTATTGACCAACATACCATTGGTTGTTAAACATCAGTCAGAATAGTCACAAACAAAAAAGCCTTCAAACGAAGGCTTTCTGAATAATTATAATTCGATTATAACAAGTTGCGGTTATTTAAATACCGGTAAGATATCTGCCATTGCCAGTAAGTGACATGTTGCGGTCACTATCCCAAACAACACCACAAGCACAATCAGTGGCGTTCCGCCTGGCACCTTAAAGCCGACATAATTGGGATACTGCTGCCTCACTTTATAAGCCAACAAAGCTGGAACAATCACAGCCCATATGGTGGCTGCAAGTGCAGCAAAACCAATGGCGAGGATAAACCCATTCGGAAACAGCAAGCCCAATATTGTTGGCGGGATAAACGTAACCGCTGCAGTTTTAATCCGTCCGGTGCGCGAATCATCAAAACCAAATAGATCAGCAAGGTAGTCAAACAGACCTAATGTGACACCTAAAAATGATGATGCCACGGCAAGATTGGCAAACAGTGTCAACATGCTATCAAGCCATTGGCTGGCAATAACACCCGACAACGCTGCAACTAACACCCCAATATTACCGCCTTGGGCAATAACATCGGCAAACTGGCTGCGCTGAATATTACCCATAGTTGCCACTAACCAACACACATAAATCACTAATGCGATTGTGGTTCCGCTAATGATTGCCTTAACAATGGTTTTAGCATCTTTACCGTAATATTTAACTAAACTGGGTACGTTACCGTGATAACCAAAACTGGCTAAGCCAAAAGGAATCGCAGCGAGCAGATAAGGTAAGTAACGCGACTCACCATCGGGTGATACCAGTTTCACGGTATCGATATCGATCAATAAATTACCAATGGCTAAGAAGAAGGTAATGACCATGCCACCAAGCATGATGGTGGTAATGCGATCAACCGCTTTAGTACTGACAAATACCACTAGCGCCAGCACCACGGCAAACACTAACCCTGCCACACTCTGAGGTAGACTGACCCCCAATGCCGATAAACTGTGATTAACAATCGATCCGCCACCACTGATATAAGCATAAGTTAAAATGTACAACACAAAGGCTATAGATACACCGTTAATGACTCGCCAAAACTGCCCAAGGGTTACTCGAGTTAAGGTATCGAAACTGTCACCGGGTTCAAAATGCAAGTTAGCTTCTAATAACAGCAAACCCGACATTAGCATGCAAAACCAGACGCCGAGCAACATTGCTATTGAGTAGCCAAACCACATCCCTGCACCAACAACTGGCAAGGAAAACATTCCCGCACCCACTGTAGTGCCAGCAATGATCATCGCCCCACCCAATACTGACTTACCACTAGTGCGATGCTTGGCCGCATTCATATGGTTTGCCATTATTGTCCGTGCTCCGCATCCACACTGTCTACTATGGTTTGTTTTACTGACGAACTCAGCAACTTGTTGGCATGATCTCGAATTCTGATCACTTCGTCACGATGTTCAACACTGCATAAGTAACCTAGTTCTTTTAACTTAACACTCAAGGTGTTATACAGTTTTTTGTCATAAAACTCTGGAGCGGTAATCCCGTGAAGTGCGCCTAGTCGTTGGGCCAACAAGTGACTGTCGGTTTCAAGAGCAGAACGTTCAAGCTCAGGCTTTATCGCCAGTAAATTAAAGATAATGGCATAACGCTGCAAGGTCTCACTGATCGTTTCAGCCAGAAGTAATACTTGGGTAATATGACGAGGCGTGATGACAAAGTTATCATTGTCGCTCAACAAACCTTGCTCAAGCATAAAGTCTAAAACGCCATCAACATATTTATGCACATCATCAATGCCCATAAATAACTCTGCTTTCAACAATGGATAAAAATCCATCACGATAGCATGAATGCGCGCGCGATCGCAGTCATCATAGCGCAATAAACAACTGGCAATTAATGAAGGTATCGCCATTAAATGAATAATATTATTACGATAATAACTCATGGTGATGGCAATTTTTTCATCAACAGAAATAATCTCACCAATAGAATCTTTGGTACTAACAAACTTATTTAACGACAAACAATGATCAACAATCGACTTACCATCACCCTCGGCGACCGATGCGTAATCGGTATAAGGTACGGTTTTCAATAAGGCTAAATACAGATCAAGTTGGCGTTCTAACTGACTTCTTTCTAATGCATTTTGCTCTGAGGCTAATAACACTAAACTGGTTAATGTTACCGAGCTCGCGGCGGCAGCACCGTTAATATTGGTCATCACGCGGTTAGCGAGTAAATTAACCGATGGAGTAAACCACGATGGTTTTTGATCAGGCTCTTTCGCCAGTTCGCTACGCCATTCTGGCGCTTGTTGATTTAAGAAGTGCTGTAAGTTAATCGGCTCACCAAAATTAACATAACCTTGGCCAAAGTTGCCGAGTTTACGCAGCGCACCAAATAACTGCCAAACAGATTCTTTTTTCTTTTTCTTGCCGCTTAATTCTTTGTGGTAAGTGGCCACTTCCATCACATGATCATAACCTAAATACACTGGTACTAACGTCACTGGGCGCTCTATGCCGCGAAGCACACTGTTTATGGTCATTGCCAACATGCCGGTTTTAGGCGCAAGTAAACGCCCTGTACGCGAACGCCCACCTTCGGTGAAATACTCAACCGAATAACCTTTAGCAAATAACTGATCTAAATACTCACGAAATACTGCGGTATACAGTTTATTACCATTAAAGCTGCGGCGGATGAAGAATGCTCCACCACGGCGGAACATTGGCCCTGCTGGCCAAAAGTTCAGGTTAATACCGGCCGCAATATGCGGCGGAACCATACCCTGATAATACAAAATGTATGACAGCAACAAGTAATCCATATGGCTGCGATGACAAGGTACGTAGACAATTTCATGGCCATCATGGTGAAGCTGTCTTACCTGTTCAGCACCTTTGATATTGATACCGCTATATAATTTATTCCATAACCAAGTGAGAAAACGCTCGGCAATGCGCACTAAACTATCTGAATAGTCTGCGGCAATTTCATCAAGGTATTCAATCGCAGTTTCACGAGCTTTTTCAGGAGATACTTTTTTGTTGACTGCTTCTTCTTCAATAGCCTTTTTAATTGAATCTGACTTCAATAAAGAGGCAAATAGCATTTGACGATTAGGTAATTGTGGCCCTGTCATAACTTTACGTTGGCGACGGAAATGCACTCGCGCGACACGGGTTAATTTATGCGCAATTCTTTTATCTGTACCGTGCTCATCAGCCATATGGCGCAGCGATAACGCATTAGAAAACTGCACAAAATTATGTCGCCCTAAAAATAAAATCATCAGCCACTTACGTAACCAAGTTGGGTTTTCTCTTTCAAAAACAGCCGCTGTCATGCTGTCTTCTTCCTTACCAGGAGTACGTCCCCAATAAAGACAAACTGGCACTAATTGAATATCAAGGTCAGCATTCTCACTATGAAGCGATAATAAACGGGTAAAATAATTAAGGAACTTCTCACCACTTTCACGTTTACCAAATAGAGGTTTACGCCCTTCTAAACACACCACTCGAGGTACTCTTAAACCATCAAGCTGCAACGGCTCATAAGGACTTGGCATACCAAATCCTTCAGTGATTTCGCTCAAGGCGGCAATATCACTAATAGATTCCGTTTTCATCAAATAAACCAAGGGCTTGGTCGGATCTATATTGAGGTCATCAAACGGATCATGGGGCACCACAATGGTCTGTACCATCCATTTCTGAACCCATTTTAATGCTTGTAAAAATATTGAATCTGGTTTTGACATGGTTATTTTCGCAACATAAGCCATTGTAATATTGTCGTATAGGATACCAGAAACCACCCTGCTTACACTATCTGGCCGACTTATCTTTACGTGTAAGCTCTCACTTTAAGACATAGTGCAAGATAAAAAATATATAATAACTAATAAAAACATTAATTTAAGTTACAAAAAACCAATAAAACACAAAAAATAGTTGGTTAATACTTGCACGAACACAAACACTGTATATAATGACAGTCACTGTATAAAAAGACAGGAATCATCATGAGACCGTTAACGCCGCGCCAAGCAGAAATATTAGACTTAATTAAAAACAATATCGCCGAAACAGGTATGCCACCCACTCGTGCTGAAATTGCGAAACGTCTTGGCTTTAAAAGTGCTAATGCTGCCGAAGAGCATTTAAAAGCATTAGCCAAAAAAGGCTTTATCGAGATCATGCCTGGAACCTCTCGAGGTATTCGCTTACCTCATGAAGAACAGATTGAAACCGGTTTGCCTCTGATTGGACAAGTTGCAGCTGGTGAGCCTATTTTGGCTCAAGAGCACGTTGAACAGTATTATCAAGTCGATCCGAGCATGTTTAAACCTGCCGCAGACTTTCTGTTGCGCGTTCGTGGTGACAGCATGAAGAACATCGGTATTTTAGAAGGCGATTTACTCGCGGTTCATAAAATGCAACAAGCACGTAATGGCCAAGTTGTGGTGGCGCGTGTTGATGATGACGTCACCGTAAAACGATTTGAACAAAAAGGTAATGTGATTTATCTGCACGCAGAAAATGACGATTACACCCCGATTAAAGTTGATTTAAGTTGCCAAAGCCTAACCATCGAAGGGCTTGCCGTTGGCGTTATCCGTAATGGAGATTGGTTATGAACAAACTAATGGGCATCGCGCCACGTCACCCAGGCTTATGGGTAGATTTAGCTGAAACAGAATTGCATGGCAACCAAACCATTCGCACATTACAAACAGTCACCCAAGGTGAAGCTGAGTTGAGCCAGTTGTGTAGTCAACTCGCCACATTGAGCCAACAAGGTCGATGGATTGTGTTAATTAGCCCACCACACATTGGCTATAAACATATGCTGGCAAATGCTGGCGTGAGAATGGACCGTATTTTACTGGTGCACACTAAAGACGAAGTCGAAACCTTATGGGCGATGGAAAAAGCGCTTACCAGTGGAACATCAAGTGCTGTCGTCACTTGGACAAGCTCACTTGACGCTCGTGATAGTCGTCGATTAGAAATTGTAGCTAAAAGTGCACGGGCTTTAGGTGTGGTAATTGAGGATGTGAATGCTCACTTACCTCACAAACATCAACTTGTTAGCCCTACATTAATAAATGGAACAAGTAATTTTTGCTCATTTCACTAAGCATTAACCCTTACTTACCAAGCCCTGTATTGAATTCAGGGCTTTTTTTTCATCTTTTTTCAGTCAATTAGCCAACAAAGTGATCTTGATCAATGTTTAATCTACAGCTAATGTTGTTCCCAAGGATGAAATATTATTCATCTTTAATTGGACGTGAATGACAGTGATTAAGATTACTTTCAGACAAATGAGCCAACTCAATATTGATAAGTTCAGTAGTAGGTACAAGCGTGGTGCACCGCTAATAATAAAACCGTAAACAATCTGTTTACTGCCACCAAGGTACTTTGAGGTCATCAAACTTTTTTCGGGAACCGAAAAGTTTGCATAGAGCAGAGAATTACTGTGTGACTTTTCTTTGTAATTGCTATTTGCAATGAACAGAGGAGCAGTCTTGTGAAGCAATGGTGGTATTGTTTACTGGTGGTGTTTATAGCACTTCCGCTTGGGGCATCAGAAATGTCCCTCAACATGACTCAAGGCGTGACAGATATCAGTGGTAAGGTTTATGGCCTCCACATGACGATACTTTATATCTGTTGTGCCATTGGGTTAGTGGTGTTTGGGATCATGATTTATTCAATGATTTACCATCGCAAATCAAAAGGCGCTGTTGCGGCAAATTTTCACGAAAGTACTAAAGTGGAAATAGCTTGGACCGTCATTCCTTTCATCATCTTAATCGCCATGGCCATTCCAGCCACTAAAACCTTAATTGCCATGGAAGACCCCAGCAATGCGGATCTCACCATCAAAATTACTGGGTCGCAGTGGAAATGGCATTACAGCTATTTTGATAAAGACATCGAATTTTACAGCACATTATCGACCCCAAGAGATCAAATCGATGGCATAGAGGCTAAAGGAGAGCATTATCTTCTTGAAGTCGATAAACCACTCGTACTGCCCATTAACCAAAAAGTGCGTTTTTTAATGACATCAGATGATGTGATCCACTCATGGTGGGTTCCAGCTTTTGCGGTTAAAAAAGATGCCAATCCAGGCTTTATTAATGAAGCATGGACCCGCATTGATAAGCCCGGAATTTATCGTGGCCAATGTGCCGAATTGTGCGGTAAAGACCATGGATTTATGCCAATTGTGGTGCAAGCATTATCAGAGACAGATTTTGATAACTGGTTAGTAGAGCAAAAACAACTGGCCAGTAATGCCGCTGCTGCGGCAGCAGCGTCACTGTCACAAACCTTATCTCTTGAAGAGTTAACCACCCAAGGCGAACAGATCTATCTTGCTCGTTGCGCCGCTTGTCACCAACCTAATGGTGCGGGCCTTCCAGGTGTATTCCCATCACTAATTGGCAGTCCTATCATAAAAGGCCCTATTGCAGGTCACCTCAACATCGTCTTAAACGGTAAACCAGGAACCGCAATGCAAGCCTTTGCCAAGCAACTTACCGCCCAAGAGATTGCCGCAGTGATTACCTTTGAGCGTAATGCTTGGGGCAATAATACCGGTGATGTTGTTCAAGCTGCTGATGTGAGTAATTTCTCTGGCGGCAATGAAGCAAGTACTGAAGCAAATAAGACTGAAAGCACAATGGCCGCAACAGCAACTGAGAACACCAATACTGCGACAGAAAAAGCGACTCAGGCTCTTGAAACCGTCGCTAAGGCTGTAACACCAGAGGTTGTTGCCATTGAAGATCTGCCCACCTTAACCTTGGAGCAATTAATCACAGAAGGTGAGCAGGTTTATGCCACCACTTGCGCCGCATGTCATCAAGCCACTGGTGCTGGTTTGCCAGGCGCTTTCCCTTCACTTATTGGCAGCCCTGTGGTTACCGGACCGGTTAGCGGACATATCGATATCGTTATGCACGGTAAACCAGGCACCGCGATGCAGGCATTTAGTAGTCAACTTAGCCCACAAAAGATGGCCGCGGTGATTACTTATGAGCGCAATGCGTGGGGCAATAATTCTGGCGAGGCGGTGCAACCTGCCGATGTCGCTAGCCATGGACAGTAGGGGAAGACAATGAGCACAACAACGCACGATACACTAGCTACCGCTCATGATGATCATCATCACGGAGCGCCGAAAGGGCTCATGCGCTGGCTACTCACAACTAATCATAAAGATATCGGTTCGCTGTACTTATGGTTTAGTTTTATTATGTTTCTCACTGGTGGCGCCATGGCAATGGTCATTCGGGCAGAGTTATTTCAGCCTGGATTACAGCTAGTAGAACCTAACTTTTTTAATCAAATGACCACGGTTCATGGTCTTATCATGGTATTTGGCGCAGTGATGCCAGCTTTTACCGGATTAGCTAACTGGTTAATTCCGATGATGATCGGTGCACCAGACATGGCTTTACCGCGGATGAATAATTGGAGCTTTTGGATTTTACCGTTCGCGTTTACCATATTACTCAGTTCGTTATTCATGGAAGGCGGTGGTCCTAACTTTGGTTGGACATTCTACGCACCGCTATCAACCACTTATAGCCCTGATAGCACCGCTCTATTTGTATTCGCCATCCATATCATGGGTATCAGCTCGATAATGGGCGCGATTAACGTTATCGTAACCATTGTTAACTTGCGCGCTCCTGGCATGACATGGATGAAACTGCCTTTGTTTGTGTGGACTTGGTTAATTACTGCCTTTTTATTAATTGCGGTGATGCCAGTGCTCGCAGGCGCAGTGACTATGGTGTTAACCGACAAGTTTTTCGGTACCAGCTTTTTCGATGCTGCAGGTGGCGGTGACCCAGTGATGTTCCAGCATATTTTCTGGTTCTTCGGTCACCCAGAAGTTTACATCATGATTTTACCCTCATTCGGCATTATCTCCGCCATTATACCGACCTTTAGCCGCAAGAAATTGTTTGGCTATTCCTCTATGGTTTACGCTACTGCCAGTATTGCTGTGCTGTCGTTCTTAGTATGGGCACATCATATGTTTACCACAGGCATGCCAGTATTCGCCGAGTTGTTTTTCATGTATTGCACCATGCTAATTGCGGTTCCTACTGGGGTTAAGGTGTTTAATTGGGTTGCTACCATGTGGCGCGGTTCGATGACATTTGAAACACCAATGCTATTTGCGGTGGCGTTTATCATTCTGTTTACCATTGGTGGCTTTTCCGGTTTGATGCTGGCAATCACCCCTGCGGACTTTCAGTATCACGACACTTACTTTGTAGTGGCGCATTTTCATTATGTACTGGTGACTGGGGCGATATTTTCCATTATGGCGGCGGCATATTATTGGCTGCCAAAATGGACCGGTAATATGTACAACGAAACCTTAGGCAAGTGGCATTTTTGGTGCTCAGTGATCTCTGTCAACGTATTGTTTTTCCCAATGCACTTTTTAGGCTTGGCGGGTATGCCTCGTCGAATCCCAGATTACGCAGTACAGTTTGCCGATGTGAATCAAATTGTTTCGATTGGTGGATTCGCATTTGGTTTATCGCAGTTTATTTTTCTCGCTGTGGTGCTCAAATGTATCAAAGGTGGCAAACCGGCTGGCGATAACCCTTGGGAAGCTGCAGAAGGTTTAGAATGGACCATTGCCAGTCCAGCGCCATATCACTCGTTTACCACTCCGCCGGAGATAAAATGAGATGACACAGCCAACAAAATCAAATCGTAAGTTATTAATCATGCTGATTGCTGGATCAATTGGTATGTTTGGGTTTGGTTTTGCATTGGTACCGCTTTATGACGTGCTCTGCGATACATTGGGTATTAATGGCAAAACCCAAAATAGCGCCAGTAGCTATGAAGCGGTAGTGGTTGATAAAAGCCGTACCGTTACCATTGAATTTGTGACCCAAGTTCAGTCAGATATGCCATGGGAATTTAGCCCTAAAGTGAACCAAATAAGCGTGCATCCTGGTGAGCTCACTCACGCACAATTTTTGGTTAAAAACCTGTCTGCACACGACACAGTAGGCCAAGCAATCCCTTCAGTATCACCTGGACAAGGAGCGGCGTACTTCAATAAAACGGAATGTTTTTGCTTTAACCAACAACCATTGGCCGCATCAGCAACTGCAGAATTACCATTGATTTTCTACGTGGACCCGGATTTACCCGCGTCTATTAATACATTGACTCTCTCTTATACCCTCTATGACATCACCGATAAACAGACGATCGTCGTAGAGCAAGGAGCAGCAAAATGACCACAAAGTATCAAACTTATTATGTGCCAAACCAGAGTGCTTGGCCGATAATCGGTGCTATAGGCTTATTTTTAATTGCATTTGGCGCAGGCACTTATGTACAACAATTAGCCACTGAAAAAACCTCAGGAAGTTACATATTAATCACTGGTTTTGCCGTGATTATCTTTATGATTTTTGGTTGGTTTAAAACCGTTATTGATGAATCAATGGCAGGACTTTACTCACCACAAATGGATCGTTCATTTAGGCAAGGAATGAGCTGGTTTATTTTTTCAGAGATTATGTTTTTTGGGGCTTTTTTTGGCGCATTATTTTATGCACGTATGATTTCAGTACCTTGGCTTGGTGGCGCATCGAACAATGCCATGACTCATGAGGTACTGTGGCCTGCCTTTGAAGCAATTTGGCCTTTGGTGAAAACACCTGATGGTAGCGCAACCGAGGCGATGCCATGGACGGGTTTGCCATTAATCAACACCATCATCCTGTTAACCTCATCGGTTACCTTGCACTTTTCCCACATCAATCTCGAAAAAGCCAATCGTAAGCCATTGATCATCTGGTTAGCGTTAACGGTGATGTTGGGGATTGCGTTTCTCAGTTTACAGGTCGAAGAATACAGCCATGCCTATCAAGAAATGGGCCTAACCCTATCTTCAGGAGTGTACGGTAACACCTTCTTTTTATTAACTGGTTTTCACGGCATGCACGTGACGATTGGTACCCTGTTCTTGATTATTTTATTACTCAGAATTATCAAGGGTCACTTTACCCCCGACAAACATTTCGCATTTCAAGCGGGTAGTTGGTATTGGCACTTCGTTGATGTGGTTTGGTTATGCTTATTCATTTTTGTTTATGTGCTGTAAATCAGCACTAATAAGGTCTGGGGTTAGGTTGAATGTAACCTAGCCCTAAGGCCACCAGCAGCACCACAATCACGACAACAGAAAATAATACTCTACGACCAAGATAATGGCTCATTGATTGTTGATGCTGCCCTTTAACCATAATAAATAAGGCTCTAGCTAAGTTAAATAATATGAATACAAGCAACGAGACTAAAACTAACTTAACAATGAAAGGTGTTGTCACAGGCAATCCTTTTAGGAGTGTGGGTGTGTCTCGGGTGTTATTTGTAATGATTACTTTGGTCGTGTTTGGCTTATTGGTCAAGTTAGGATTGTGGCAATTATCACGGGCAGCGTTTAAACAAGAGTGGCAAAGCACATTACTTGTGCGCCAACAGCAGCATGCACTCAATTATGAGGCAATGTTAGCACTGGTTAATTTATCAAAGTTACCCACTGGGTCTGAGTCAGAGGCGGCATTGCTCACAGGTTACCGCTTATCGATTTTGGCAAAACCCGTTAATAACACAATAATGCTGTTAGACAATCAGGTGTATCAGGGGCAAGTGGGATATTTAGCTTACCAAGTGTTTGAAATAACCCCAGAGCAGCCTTGGATACTCGTTGAACTAGGTTTTGTTGCAGCCAACAAAGACCGTCGAATATTGCCTCAACTTGAACCACTAGAAATACGCTACTACACCCTCTATGGACGGGTATATCAAAAACAAACCAATCCATTTAGTGATCAGTTAGATGCTGAACAACGCGCCGATGCGCCAATACGTTTTCAAAACATCAACACTGCAGCATTAGCTGACATGTTAGAACATTCGCTAATACCTGTAGTGCTACAACCAGAAAATGTCCCGCGCTACAACTTACCGCAACCTTGGGTGCCGATCCCATTATCGGCGCAGAAGCATCAAGGTTATGCCTTGCAATGGTTCACTATGGCAGGAGTATTTTTAGGATTAATGAGCTGGATAGCATATCGACAATATCGACGTTAACTCTCGTCGTGAATAAATAACTTAACAATAATATCAATATGATAAAGAGGAGATGGAATGAACTCCCTACCGAAAAAGAGCAATAAAGCGCTAATCGTATTACTGCTGGTGTTTATTTTACCGGTTGCAATAGCCAAGTTAGTGCTAAGCCTAGAACTCTATAATGGTGCGGCGACGAACAAGGGGGCACTGATCACTCCCGAAGTGAGTTATGCCAACTTAGCCATGGAAAACCCTAAACCACATATTTGGCAGGTACTTTTTTTTCTCCCCGAGCAGTGTAACGAGCAGTGTCAAGAACGTCTGTATATTTTACACCAGAGCTATATCGCACTAGGCAAAGATAGAGATCGCGTTATCCCGATCATAGTGGTGAATAATCATAGCGACACCAAGATACTCAAACAATTGAATATCGGCTTTGATCAAGTCAATGCCAATGATGCACTTGCAACATTGTTGACTGAACAACAGCTGATCATTGTCGATCCTCTTGGCAGCCTGGTGATGCAATATGACAATGTGATTGGCCACGACGCCAATATTGCCCAAGGTAAAGCCATGATTGCTGATTTACGCAAAATGCTTAAATTATCGAGGGTGGGCTAATGACCATTAATCGGCTGATAAAATTTACCTTGGTATTTACCTTAGCGGTCATTTTAATGGGGGCTTACACACGCTTATCTGATGCCGGACTGGGTTGCCCTGATTGGCCTGGATGTTATGGCCATTTAGCGGTACCCAGTGCAAGCCATGACTTAGCAAAAATTGAAACGCATTTTCCACAAATGACCATAGAGCCAGAAAAAGCATGGCTTGAAATGATCCATCGCTACATCGCCGGTGCATTAGGATTAATGGTATTAGCTATCCTTGTATTGTGCCTTAAACAACCTCATGCACCGAAAAAACTCCCCAGTTTTATAGCCGTCTTAATTGTATTTCAAGCAGCGCTTGGCATGTGGACTGTCACAATGAAACTAATGCCTATTGTGGTAATGGCACATCTTATTGGCGGTTTTAGTCTATTTGCCTTGTTACTACTGCTGTACCTTAGGCTTAAGCCATTACGGATCCCAGGAGGTGATACTTATGCCCGCAAACTGGTTCCGTTAGCTTTAGTCAGTCTAGGAGTATTAGTCATTCAAATTGTACTCGGCGGCTGGACCTCATCAAATTACGCGGCTCTCGCCTGTACTTCGTTACCCATTTGCGAAGGTAACTGGGTCGATAACTTACGTATTGCCGATGCTTTTTCACCGTTCCAAGGCGATCATCCAAGTTTTGAATTTGGAGTATTAGACTATGCAACTCGAATGACCATTCATGTCAGTCATAGAGTTTGGGCCGTTGTTACTGCCATAACATTGATCCTACTAGCGCTAAAATTACGTTATGCACAATCACATGTAATGCGAAACAGTGGTTACTTATTACTGTTATTGGTAATCACCCAAGTCGGACTGGGTATTAGTAATGTGGTGATGAATTTACCTTTGGGCATCGCGGTATCACACAATGCAGGTGCAGCCTTATTGCTGCTTACCTTAGTCTTTATTAATTACGCCCTGTGGCGTAAAGCATAAACGAGGATCGACCATGACAAAACCTCTTACTATTAGTCAGGTTCAACCTAAATTAACCCTACAATGGCGCGCTTATTTTGAAATGACCAAACCAAAAGTAGTTGCACTTATGCTACTGACCGTATTGGTTGGCATGTGTTTATCGGTACCGGGCATAGTGCCGCTGCAACCTTTAGTTGCTGGTATGGCAGGCATTGCAATGATGGCGGGGGCAGCGGCAGCATTTAATCATTTAATCGATCGCAAAATTGATGGCTTGATGGCCCGCACTTATAACCGACCGTTACCCAAAGGTAAAATCTCGACAACCAAAGCGGCTGCATTTGCGGTGTCTCTCGGAGCCTTAGGCTTTGTGGTACTGTATGCCTTAGTCAATCCCCTAACCGCTTGGCTGACGTTTGCCAGTTTAATCGGCTACGCCTTGGTGTATACCGCTTACCTTAAACGAGCAACTTCACAAAATATCGTTATCGGCGGATTAGCAGGCGCTATGCCACCATTACTTGGCTGGACCGCGATAACCAATGAAATGCATGGTTACGCCCTATTACTTGTGATTATTATCTTCACTTGGACCCCACCGCATTTTTGGGCGTTAGCGATTCACCGCCGTAAAGAATATGCCAAAGTTGATATTCCAATGCTCCCCGTAACGCACGGGGTAGAATTTACCAAAACCTGTATTTTGCTTTACACTATTTTACTCGCCATTGCCTGTTTACTGCCTGTTTTAGTCGGTATGTGTGGTCCAATCTATTTGGTCGGCTCTACCCTACTCAGTTGTGGCTTTATCTATAAAGCGTGGCAGTTAAAGTTTCATGATTATCCAGAACTGTCGATGCAGGTGTTTAAATTCTCAATTTATCATTTAATGGTGTTATTCATTGTCCTATTAGTAGACCATTATTTTTGGGTAAACACTTAACCTAGAAAAGGAAATATATTGAAAATAATCATAGCATTAGGGCTGATATTATTAGCCATAAGCGGAGGTGTTGCTTACCAAAAGATGCAAACAGAACCTATGGTACTGGCAACCAGTTATGTATTTGAACAACAGCGGGCATTAGCACCATTTACATTAGCAGACCAGTACGGCAACACCTTCAATAACCAATCATTACAAGGTAAATGGAGCTTATTTTTTATTGGTTACACTGCTTGCCCTGATGTATGCCCTACTACCTTGAATAAACTCGCCGCGGCTTATCCACAGCTACAAAAAATAGCCAAGAATATACAAGTGGTGTTTGTGTCGGCAGATCCTAAACGCGACACTCAAGCGAAACGTTTGGATTACATCAATTTTTTTAATCAGGACTTTATAGCGGTCACTGCACAACACGCTGATTTGTTTCCCTTCAGTCGTGACTTAGGCTTTGTATACGCTATGGTTGGAGACGGTAGCGATTATCAGGTAGACCATAGCGCATCTTATGTATTAGTTTCGCCCCGAGTAGAAAAGATTGCGGTATTTAAACCAAAACCTCAACCCGGCCAATTAGCGCAAATTCTTAATGCAGAACTGATTGCTGACTTTGAGAAAATAGTAAAATCCTGGCAATAGCGCAGACTCATTAACCACAACGGTAACTAACTGAGATAACATTATTCTTCGAGCCACTGCCCATTATCTTGTGGGCGGATCCACGCTTGTGAAAACCAATAATAACCGGTTTTTGTTTTGCTCGGTGCCGTACAATTATAACGCGAACGTCCTGGGGCTAAATCTGATGATGCCTGAATCGATAAGCGATTTTTACTTAACCAAATGGGCTTTTTAGGGCCTTGCCCTTGAATAAAACACATCACCTGATGTGGATAAATATCTTCAGTATCGAGGGTTAATATCAACTTAGGTCGCCATTGGCCGGATACAAGTAGAGGGTCGCTTATATTTTGCTTAGTTACAGGCATAGGTAAACTGGAAAATTTGACCTTCAAACTCGCCAAATCAGCGTAAGCATTGGCCACAGGGAAACGCGGTAACGCCGTTAATGAAGCATACTCTCCAGCGGCCCCCGATTGCTGACCAAAACCAACAAAGCCGTGTTTAGTCAAAATAGCTTCTAACTTGCTAGTGTATTCGCCGTATGGATAAGCAAACATTTTTACGCTTTGGCCGGTGCGTTTTAAGATCTCGGCTTCCGTTGCGAGAATATTGTCTTCAACTCGTGCTTGCCATTGGTCTTGGGTTTCTTTACCTTGGCGACGAATTAAATGTTCATGCCCCCAACTGTGATTCGCTATTGTCACCCCTTGCTCTGACAAAGTGTTAATATCTTGCCAGCTCATCATCCCTTGGTAACCTGCTTCAATCGGAGCAACAGAAATAAATACCGTATAGGGAAACTTGTGTGTGACTAAAATAGGTGCCGCATTTTGAATAATGCTGTCATAGCCATCATCAAAGGTAATCACAATACTTTTATGATTTAAGGTCGTGTTATGCTTAATACTATCAACAGCATCGCTTAAAGAAATAACCGTAAAATCATTATCAGCTAAATACTGCATTTGCTCAGCAAACTGACTCGGGGTCACACTGGTACTTTTAGGCGTGTTTTCAGACACATGATGATACTGTAAAATAACCACTGCATTGGCATCTAAATGCAATACACTCAAACTGAGCAATGCCAACCATAACGCTATTTTCTTAACCATGATTATTCATACCTATGTCAGTTAGTACACTACTGTTAAATCGCCAAAAAAATCGTCAATTATTGGCATTAGCAACACCCATGATCCTGTCTAATATTACTATTCCGCTCTTAGGATTAGTTGATACAGCTGTGATTGGGCATCTAGGACACGCTTATTATCTTGGTGGCGTAGCCTTAGGAAGTACCATCATCACCTTGATGATATGGTTGCTTGGTTTTTTACGTATGTCCACCACCGGACTTGTCGCACAAGCCTTCGGGGCTAATGATACCTCAACTCAGCAACAATTACTGATACAAGGTTGCAGCTTAGCATTAACCTTAGGTTTCGTTGGCGTCATGCTGCAATCTCCTCTGCTCAATTTAGCGCTCAGTCTCAGTGATGCCAGTGAGCAAGTCATGCTCTATTGTCGCCAGTATGTGTCGATTCGAATCTGGTCCTTGCCTTTTGCCCTAACCAATTTAGTGCTACTGGGTTGGTTGCTTGGGCGCCAAAAGCCCAAAGCGGCTATGTGGCAGCTGATTATCGCCAACAGCGTCAATATTATTCTCGATATTGTATTTGTCATGGTATTTAAATGGAATGTGCAAGGCGCGGCATTGGCATCGGTTATTGCTGACATCTGTGCTTTTTCAGTGGCATTAGTCATGGTTAAACGCCAACTTATTGATATGGGTGGACTCAAATTTAGCCAGGTTATCGCGCATTTATCTTGGCGCGGTTATGCTCGTTTACTCACCTTAAATCGTGATATTTTTATTCGCAGTTTATGCTTACAAGCCGCGTTTAGCTTTATGACTTTTTATGGTGCCGGCTTAGGTGACAATATTATTGCCGCTAATGCCGTGCTGCTTAATTTACTGATGCTGATCTCTTATGCATTAGACGGCATAGCTTATTACGCCGAAGCAGAAGTGGGCCGCGCATTTGGTCAAAAAAATCCAACCTTACTCCATGACAGCGTAGTGTTAGCTTTTTGTTGGTCGGCAATAGTGGCAGGATTATTTAGCCTACTATTTTGGTTGGCAGGGCCGTGGATAATTCAGCTATTAACCAATATAGAAGCGGTGCAAGATACTGCCAATAATTACTTAATCTGGCTAATTTTTATGCCTATATTGGCGTTTGGCTGCTATTTATTTGATGGGGTATATATTGGCGCGGCACAAGGACAAACCATGCGAAATAGTATGATAATCGCGACCTTTGCAGTTTACTTTCCGAGTTGGTACCTGTTGCAAGCTTGGGGCAACCACAGCCTTTGGGCTGCAATGTCGATATTCATGCTATGTCGAAGTGTAACACTCGGCTGGCACTATTATTATAAACTCAGGTATCAACTGGTGAGCGTATAATATATTGAAGACCTCGCTATAAAAATGTAACATCCTAACAACATGTTATCGCTCTTCAAACGGATCTTTAATGAAACGGATTTTATGGCTTGTTGTTAGTTTATGTCTATTTTCGCATAGCTCTTTTGCCAAGCCCCTGCCTGTAGAAGCCTTCGCCAGCATCCCAGATGTCCGCTTTGTTAGCTTATCACCTGACGGAAAAAAAATAGCATCACTCATTCGAGTCAGTACTAATGAGCTTGAAGGTCAAGTACTCTCTATTCGCGACATTAAAACCAATAAAGATATTTTCCCATTACAGACTGACAACCAAAAATTTGTCATCTTATCGTTAACCTGGGCAAATGATGATGTCATCTTAATCGAATCTAAATATCCTTCTATTCGTCGAGGCATACCCACAACCGAAACCCGCTTAATGAAATACACACTGAGCGACAACAAAACCACAAGTGTCTTTTCTAATCACTCGCTATCGCGCTTTTACGGGTATGGATTACCGCAATTACAAGCATCGGTTATTGACTACCTTGACAATGATCCCGGTCATATCCTAATGCAAATTCAAGGCTTAGGTTCTAAACCACAATATGAAAGCGTCATTAAAGTCAGTTTAAAAACCGGCGCTATCAAGACATTACAACCGGCACGTATGCATATTGGAGACTGGTTAACCGATAGGCAGCACAACGTGCGTATTGGTATTTATCGCGATGACACAAGCTACCGTATTTACGAGCAAAAAGCAGCGGGTGAAGATCTGCGTATATTATGGGAGTTCGAAGCGCTAGCAGAAGATGTCATCTGGCCTATCGGTTTCGACCATGATCCTAATATCTTGTATATCAGCGCCTATCATCAAGGTCTAAAAGCCATCTTTAAAGTCAACTTAACTGACCCAACATTGACTAAAGAGCTGGTGTTTCACAATGAAAATTACGATGTTGAAGGCTGGTTAGTTTATTCTGAACTAAAGCAAAAAGTGATTGGTTTAAGCACCGACATTGAAGGTGAATATCTGTTCTGGGATCAAGACTATATCAAGTTGAATAATGGTCTAACGGCAGCATTACCCGAGTCACACAATGCCATCACCCAGTTCAGTGATGATGAACGTCGTTACATCGTTTATGCAACTGGCCCAATTGAATCTGGGGCGTATTACTTTGGCAATAGAGATCAAAATGCACTTTACCCTGTGGCTTATCGATACAGCCAATTGCCACCAGAGCTATTATCAACACCTAAAACGGTTAATTACCAGGCTCGCGATGGTTTAGCCATTGAAGCCTTTTTAACCACCCCAAAAGACGCTATCGCCAAAAACTTACCGACTATTATCTTTCCTCATGGCGGGCCAATTAGCTATGACTCAACCACCTTTGATTATTGGGCGCAGTTTTTAGCTAACCGCGGATATGCGGTACTGCAAATGAACTTTCGGGGCTCGGCAGGTTATGGCTTCAACTTTATGAGCTCGGGTCTTAAAAACTGGGGCCTAGAGATGCAAACCG
Source organism: Shewanella vesiculosa (assembly GCF_009994065.1). Lineage (NCBI taxonomy): Bacteria > Pseudomonadati > Pseudomonadota > Gammaproteobacteria > Alteromonadales > Shewanellaceae > Shewanella > Shewanella vesiculosa. The sequence continues at coordinate 85,449 of NZ_JAACSD010000014.1, read as the reverse complement.
ACATTGAGGATGGTGCTCACTGGCTGATAGGCCAAGGTATTAGCGATCCTAAACGCATGTGTATTGTTGGTGCGAGTTACGGCGGTTATGCCGCATTAATGGGTGTGGCTATCACACCTGATCTGTATCAATGTGCCATTAGTGTTGCGGGCGTGACAGACCTTGAAAAATTAGTTAAATCATCGCGTGGATACGACAATAGTAAAATTGTTAAAAAACAAATTGGTGATGATTACGACGATTTATATCAGCGATCACCGATTAGCAAAGTGGCCAGTATTAAGGTACCAGTGTTATTAATCCACGGTACGAAAGATCGTGTGGTGCGCGTAGAGCAAAGTGAAAAAATGTATGATGCGCTTAAGGATTTACAGAAGCCAGTAAAGTATATCGAATTAGAAAATGGCGATCATTACTTAAGTAATAACCAACACCGTCTTACTACATTTATTGAAATAGAACGCTTTTTAGCAGCTAATCTTGGAGTACAATAAAGCCAATTTAGTGTTTAACTATTATCTAATTAGTCACAATGAGAACAGCATGACCGAACAATTGATTATTACTGACCTTGAGATCGGCAAGGGTAAAGCGGCAGTAAAAGGGGCATTAATTACCACTCGCTACAGTGGACGTTTAGCCGATGGCACTCAGTTTGATGCGTCAGATGCATTTCAATGTGTTATTGGCACAGGCAGAGTGATTAAAGGTTGGGACCAAGGTATTATCGGTATGAATGTTGGCGGTAAAAGACAACTATCAGTACCGGCACATTTAGCCTATGGTGAGCGTCAAATGGGTGATCGTATTCCAGCAAACTCTGATTTATTCTTTGATATAGAATTACTTGAAGTGCTCACTCGAGACGACTAATTGACATAAATATAGCAGTGTAACAAACGAAAACGCGACCGGTGAGGTCGCGTTTTTTGTAGTGTGCAATTCGTTATGCTTACGCGTAAGAATGATCACCGTGTTGGTGTTCTGTCACGTCACGCACCCCAGTCAATTCTGTAGGGAACATGTCTAGTAACTGCTTCTCGATACCATCTTTTAAAGTGATATCAACTTGAGAACAACCGTTACACCCACCACCAAACTGCAATACTGCAACACCCGCGTCGGTAATTTCTACCAGCATGATGTTACCGCCATGGCTGGCAAGTTGTGGATTAATTTCTGACTGAATAACGTATTCAATACGTTCAACAAGAGGTGCATCGCCAGACACTTTACGCATTTTAGCGTTAGGTGCTTTTAAGGTTAACTGCGAACCAAGCTGATCAGTTACGAAATCAATGCTAGCATCATCTAAAAATGGCGCGCTTTTTTCATCAACCATGGCGCTAAAGCCATTAAAAGGCAGTTCAACATCATCAGCTTCAGCAGCATCGGGTGGACAATAAGACACACCACACTCTGCTTGTGCAGTACCAGGACTGATAACAAACACACGAATGTGAGTGCCTTCAGGTTGATCGGCCAATAGTTTGACGAAATGGGCCTGAGCTGTATCGGAAATGGTGATCATAAAAACCTGCTCCGTCAGGGAGTACCTGAGTAAATTAGTAAGAATTAGACCTATGATACTCTGTGTTGCATTAGCTTTGTAGTGTCCATGAGATTTGATCGTAAAAAAATGATCTAGTTCAACGTTTTTTAAGCTTACAAAAAATGCAAAACGCACTGTAACAGGGCTTGCAGCAGGTATTAGCCAATTGTTTTTATTTATAAAAAATATTGTTATTACTCAAGTCGAATTAATCTAACCTACAATCGAGCTAATCTAATAATCCCGGTGCCTCAGCCCGCGCAAGGCACCATGTTTGTACATGAACAAATTGTGCACTAAATAATCGACTTATTTCATCTACGGTTGTACCGGTTGTCACCACATCATCAATTAACGCAACACGCTGATAAGGAATCTCCGCTTGTAACTGGAATGCCCCATGGCAGTTCTTGCGCCGCTGTTTACCCGCTAAGCCTGTTTGCGGCGCAGTATCAACCACCCGAGTTAAGCAACTGTCGTCTAGCGGAATACCCGTTAATCGGCTAAGTTGTTTCGCAATTAACCAAGCTTGGTTAAAGCCTCGCTGTCGTAAACGATTTGGATGCAAAGGCACAGGGATCAACACCTGTGGTCGCCTAATGATGCCATGTTTAATCAGTAAGGCAATTCGACAAGCTAATTGCTGAGTTATCGCGTTAAGCGGTGCACATTGCTGTTGGTATTTTATCGCGGCAATCAGAGGGCCTAGTCCTTGATGATAACTGCAAGGTGCCACCACAACATTGGGCGTATGTTTAAGGCATTTACCACAATATGCTTGCAACAGTGCGATTTCACGGCCACAACCTAAACACACTTCATGTTGGTACAAACTTGCCGCTAAACACACCTGGCATACACCAGTGAGCACTTGATTAGCAAACAATTGTTCATAATCCATTTGATCTATCCTTTGCTGGCACAGCAAGCAACGGTTGGGTAAACTGCCTAGTAAAATAACCCTAGCACGCTGAATGCGCTTGACGCATAAACGTAATATGTGGGTAATGTTGATTGAATTATTGATTGACGGCATTGGCTATTCATTCCATTAAATAGACTCAAAAGAGGTGTTAACCGTGAGTTTTCCTGCATTGCATATTGATACCCTAGGCTCACAAGGCCAAGACATAGTGCTATTACACGGGTGGGGCGTGAATAACCAAGTCTTTAGTCCGTTAAAAAGCGCCTTGCACCAGTATAGAGTGCATTATGTGGATTTGCCGGGATTTGGCCTCAGTGGCAACATTGATGGTGACATAACGCAATGGTCACAAACACTTGCAGCGCAACTTCCACAGCAGGCAATTTGGATTGGCTGGTCATTAGGCGGCTTAATTGCGAGTCAAATTGCCATTGATTATCCAGAGTCTGTAGCAGCATTAGTGACGATTGCCTCATCGCCCTGCTTTATGAGCCGGGAAGCAAATGAGCTTAATCCAACTTGGCCTGGTATCCAGCCAGATGTATTGGCACAATTTTCAAGCCAATTAAGCCGTGACTTAACTCGTACCGTTGAACGATTTTTGGCGATTCAAGCCATGGGAAGTGATAATCCCAAAGCGGATATCCAACAAATAAAAAGCTTAGTGTTAAGCAAACCATTGCCGACACAACAAGGATTATCCCAAGGATTGGATATGTTAGCGCAAGTAGATTTACGTACTAGGATGGCTCAAATACAACAGCCGTGGTTACGAATTTGGGGTAAGTTAGACAGTTTGGTACCGAGAAAGATCATCAGCGCATTACCGCAAAGTGACAGCATTGAAGACGTCGTACTACATAAAGCATCCCATGCGCCCTTTATTTCACATCCAGAGCTATTTTTAAGCCATTTATTACCCTGGATCATAAAATACAGCCAAAAATAACCTAATAACACTTTAGCCTTAGTGAAATATTGACTATAATTTAGCCAGCACATCTTATGGACAAGGTCTAGATGATTATTACCACTCATTATCCGCAGATACCGCTAGCAACTTCAAATGTTGCGACGGATCTTGCTCGTGTGGACAATCAACAAAAACCGCCGGTTATTCCACCACAAGAACCCACCAAAGGCCATGAAGAACGCCAATTAAATCCGCAAAATGAGCGTGCTAACGCGTATATTGTTGCAGAGAAAAAACAGCAAGAACAAACTAAACGTCAACAACAAAATGTCGCTCAACAGTCAGTTGAGTCTAAAATACCCGCTTCACCTATGGCTCGGCCTCAGACCATCAGAATTATTGCTAGTCAGACTCCAGCGCTGCAACGTAAAGATATTCAGTTAAAGACCCAACCAAATAACCCTAAAGCAGCAGCAGAACCCAAACAACGCCAGTTTATAGACTCTGGCTTATCAAGTGCGGCATACCAACAATTTGGTCAGCGGATTGGTCAATTCTATCAACAACAATCCGCTCCAAATATTGAATCTCAGTTAAAAATCTTAGCGTGATACTGCGGGAGTAGCCAGATCAGTGATCGTCGGCTTTGCTTGTGTATTTTCCGAGCGATACAACATTTTGTTATAGGCTAGACTGCCCCACAATGCCCAACCTAATGCCGCTTCTGCTTGTGCATCATCTAATTTGGTTGGCGTTAGCTTTTCAGTCGCAAAATCATAAGTCACACTTTCAGGCGGTAATTCAGGTTGTAAAATAGTCATTTTATTCCCTTCTAATAAGCCAAAGTTTTTATCATATTGCATCATCGCGCGGCCAGGCCAAGAATCAGGTTCTTTGGTTAAATCACGGCCTAGCATTGGATAGCTATCCGAAATACCCAGTAACGAAACTAACGTCGGCGACATATCAATTTGGCTCACCACCCGTGGATCGTGCTTCACCGCAATTCCGTCACCTAAAATAAGCCCTGGGATACGGAAACGAGAGACAGGTATTAGTGCAGCACCGCCAACACGACTGTCATGATCGGCCACAATCAAAAATATGGTGTCTTTCCAATATTCTGATTTTTTGGCTTTCTTGAAAAACTCACCCACGGCATAGTCGGCATATTTTACCGCGTTATGCATGGTGTATTGTGGTTGCTCATACAGCTCAATACGGTCATCAGGGAACTCATAAGGATCATGATTACTTGAGCTAAACACTAAACTGAAGAATGGTTTGCCCTCTTTATGCATGCGCGAAAACTCTTCATCAGCACGGAACAATAAGTCCTCATCAGACACGCCCCAAGATGCGACAAATGCAGGATCTTTATAATCACCTTGATCAACAATATCGGTAAAACCATTACCTAAAAAGAAGCTGCGCATATTATCAAAATGGCTTTCTCCACCATAAATAAACTGTGTGGTATAGCCATGTTGTTTTAATAAATCAGCAATGGTAAAAAAGCCAGTTTGACTCTTACCCAGCTTAACCACTGCACGAGCTGGCGTAGGCGTAAAGCCAGTTGTCACCGCCTCAATACCTCTTACCGAGCGTGTGCCTGTAGCGTATAGGTTTTCAAAAAACCACCCTTGTTGAGATAACTCATCAATATTAGGTGTTAGCGGTAAACCACCTAAACTGCCGACAAAACGCGCACCAAGACTTTCTTGTAAAATGATCACTAGATTCTTTGGTTTGCCAGTATAACTAGCTTGATTGAACGACAAGGTTGGAATAGCGGATGACGTAAATGCACTCAGTGGTCTGCCACTTTCACGGCGCACAATATCAATCACTTTTTGGTCAGCTAGCTTGCCATACACTTTCGATGCATCTTCTTCGTTACCCATTTGTTTAATCGCAAAAACTAATGAAAAAGAGGAATTAAGTACCAGAGAATTAACTAAAGGATCGTCAGAAAAAGCCACTAATGAAGGATTAAGTGGTCTATGACCTAACGATGAACGCGCACCTAATATAGTCACAGCAATCACAATCACAGCAAGCACAGGACGCCAGTACCATTTAGGATAACGAATATTCTGCGTAAGCTTACCAGTAAACCACCAGCCACCCCATAAGGTCGCAATGGTTATCACTGCCGACAAAATAAGCTCGGCTTTACGCCCTGCCCATAACATCGATAATACTTCTTTTGGATACACCAGATATTCAACATACAAACGATTAGGTCTAAAACCATATTCGGCAATAAATGACGGCGATGATGCTTCAAGGAAAATGATCACCCACAAGCCCAGCGTTAGCCACACTCGTAATATTGTGACCCAAACTCGGCCAACTAAATGCTCACCCGAAAATACGACTGTGCCTAAGGCTGCAATGCCCCATAACCAACACATAGAAGCAAAATCAACTCGTAAACCTTGAATAAAGATATAACCCCAACCTTGCGCATCACTGACGCGATCGGCCTGCCACAAAGACAAACCTAGGCGACTCAAGCTCAAGATAATAAGTGACATAACACTGAATATAATAATGGCTTGGAGTAAGCTTCGTGAATGTTGTGATGAAGAAGGCAGCGCAGAACGTGCGTTATACCTAAAGGAATTTACAGCCATTTATTGCTCCGATATTTTGTTATTTTTTGCTACATGCGCAATTTAGATGCAACAAGACGAGCCAAACGTAACATGATTGTTATTTACAACAGACTAATGTTGGTATTTTTACCCGTATTATGCTGATGAATAAGGCCTTAATAATTTGATCTATTCAATCAAATTAAATATTTTATTCTTTTACTTATCAATATATTAATGAAAAATCATAAAGACAGGGATCATTGGATCTAAAACTATCTTAGTCTAAGACTCTGATTCATTATCAAAGTTCACTGATAAGGGCGGCTATACTAACCTTTTATTAACGATTCAGCTCAATCGTTTATCTCTTCAATGTGATCTGACTTAACATAATCCTGTCTCACGGTCAGCTTTTACTGGAATATGTAAAGTAAACATAATCTTATCTGTCGACACTAACTCGAAGCTAAATGTAAACCCGTTCAATTTGGCGACATTTTCCACAATGGCTAAACCTAACCCATGGCGATCGCTATTTGAACGTGATTGTTCCGCTTGAAATAAAGGTAACGTGAGTCGTTCTAAATCATTGGCATTAATACAAGTGAGTAATTGGTTTTCAATACTAATCACTAACCCTTGGCTATCTGACGTTAATCGTATTGGAATCATTGATTTTGCTGGACTGTAGTACAGCGCATTATCAAACAGATTGGTTAAAATAAGATGTAAAGAAAACTCATCAATAAGATAATTTTTATCCGCAGCACGATTATCAATGATTAAACGAGCATGAATGGCTGAATACTTAAAGGCCAGCTCATCGATAACGCGGCTCATCAGATCATTAATATTGATAGGTTGGCAGTGCAGATTAATGCTTTCAGATGAGGCTTGTTGCAATAATAATAAATTATTAACTATCGTTTTCATCCGTAAGCTAATACTAAGTACATCTTGTTTGTAACTTCCCCCAATGCGCTCATCGTCTGGATAACGAATGTAAATTTCACTCAAACTGATCAATTCACTGATCGGTGTTTTCAGCTCATGGGCAATATCAGCAGTAATACGCTTTTCAGTTTGTAAGTATTGTTGGCTAATTTTGACAAACTTATTGAGCTCTGTGCGTATGGGTTCAATCTCAAGATAGCGCTCAGAGTCGGAAGACAGCGGAATATGTTTTTCATTAACATTGACCGTTTTTAAAGACATATTTAATTCGTTCAGCGGTGTTAAACCACGATAAATAACCTTAATGACGGCCCAGCGTATCAGCACAATAACCAGCAATAAACCAATGCCTAAGGTGGAATCAATAATCACTGAAATTTGACTTAAGTCTTCCGTTGTAATGGCTATCGTTAACCACATGGGTTCGACTTTGCTTATCATTGCGCGGTTTGCTTTGGGAATTTGCGGCTCAAAGTAGGACACCATTGCTCGACCGTCTCGCCCATCGGGCAACACGACATCAGCAAAAACCGCACTGTTAAGTGGTATGTCTTTTTTGAGTAAATTTGCATCTCTGTATTGAGTTAACGATTCAGAGCGCTCGAATACGTTCGAGCCTTGCCATAATTGAAAGAAACTCGCTTTGGTTGATGAGCCAAATTCAGGCATAAATTCGCCAGAAAAATCAAATTCAGTACCTTTTGGAGTGACTTTAACTAAGGTCTTTAGGTAATTAGACTTGTCGGTTAACGCATTATCAAATTCAGCATCAACCCAATTATCTATGCTGATATCAATAGCAAAAAAAACTAAAATTAAAATAGCCGATACCACATAGGTCATGGTGTTGGCTAAATTTGTGGTTAACGATTTCATTCGTGCTCACCCACAAAATAACCAAAACCGCGCTTATTTTTAATGGGTAGCGTTGATCCAACGGCTTTGACCTTTTTACGCACCGACGACAAATGCGCTTCAATAGTATTTTTCGACAAATGGTTAAAAGAGCCTACGACGGCTTCGCTAATTTGTTCAGGATTAAGCACTTGCTTAGGGTTGTTAAATAAATACTCAACGATTTTAAATTCATTTTTAGTCAGGTCGATATAGTGACCGTTTACATGCAGAGACTTATTACTGGTATCGAGAACAAAGTCAGCAATGCAAATCGATTTAACTTGCTGATTAAGTACACCCCGTCGCCCAAGAGTGATTAATCTGGCTTGTAATTCGTCAAACGAAAAAGGTTTAGTCAGGTAATCATCGGCCCCCGATAATAGTCCATTGACTCGATCTTCAGCTTGAGATTTAGCTGATAAAATAATGACTTTAGCCTGATTACCCAGTTTACGGATGCTTTTGAGTAAACTGATGCCATCGACGTTAGGTAACATTAAATCTAAAATAATAAAGTCGTACTGGTTAGTCAGCGCCATGCTTAATCCCTCAGAACCATCACCGGTTTCATCAACGGTATAGCCTAAATGATCTAAGCCAACTCTAATGCCGCGACGCAAGGCTTCTGAGTCTTCAATTAACAGCACTTTCATTGAGTGTCCTTTATCATAATTACGCCTTTATCCACATCGCGATTAATGTTGCAAAAAGAACCATTACCTAAAACGATTATGAGTCTTTATTGCAACTATTTTGCATAACAAGCTAGCAACTAGGGTTAAGTCAGCTATGCCGACAAAATAACCCACCACACAATGACAGCCATTAACATACTAATAAACACAAAGGCCGAGGCAATATCTTTGGCTAAACCGGACAAGGTATGAAACTCTAAGCCAATACGATCAACCACTACCTCTATGGCGGTGTTAACCAGCTCTGCAAACAACACAAACAGTAATGCCAACACTAATATAGCCGATTGTGGTGCGCTAATATTGGCCATACAAGCAAATATCGTTAATGGGATAAACAGCAGTAACTCTTGTTGGAATGCTGCTTCATTGCGACACATCCACTTTAAGCCATTAAAGGTATTTTTACAGGTATAAAGTAAACGCATTATACCGGTACGTTTAACCACTATTGTTTCCATGTTGATACTCTCGTCATTGCGCTGGCTAGAAGATGAATTTGAAATTGATGAGGTCATTTATCCGGCCACTTTAATTAGTTTTACACGCTGTGGTGATGTCTAACTTTGGATCATGTACCGAAGTTGCAACGCCATAAAGCCCTAGTAATGTGTGGAATAAATTGTCATGGGAAAAAGTCCCTGTTTGAGCTAAATTAACCAAACATTGACGATCCATTCCTTTCGCTTGAGTGTAGTCTTGTGGCAACCACATAAACCAAGGAATATGAGTTTGCTCCTTAGGTGCAAAGGCATAAGGTGTGCCATGTAAATACATGCCGTTTTCACCCAGAGACTCTCCATGATCAGAAAGATACACTAAGCTGACATTATATTTATCTTGGTATTGCTGCAGTACTTTAATGGTTTCGGCTAATATATAGTCGGTATACGCTAGGGTATTGTCATAGACATTGACGATCTCCTCATCAGTACAGTTTTCAATATCACTGCGACTGCATGCTGGTGAAAATCGCTGCATATTTTCAGGATATCGCTTCCAATAGGTCGGGCCGTGGCTCCCCATAGTATGCAAAGCAATCATCTGATTATTTAAGCTGTTTTTGCCTGAAGAAGTTTGGTTTTCAACATCTTGCTTCAACTTAGCACTAAGCTTATTGACTAACACTTGGTCATAACAACTTGAACCATCGCATAATAAAGGATCATCGTTAGGCGCAATATCAATCTTGGTCAAGCGGGCTGCGACTTCTTTATCACCGCCATCACTATCAAACCAAGTGACTTCAACACCGGCATTCTTTATCACATCTAGGACATTATTTTGCGCATCAGCAGCTTCACGGTTGTAATTATCGTGAGTCAACCGTGAAAACATACAAGGTAAAGAGTAGGCAGTTGCAGTCCCGCAAGAAAACGCATTTTGCAGCGCAATAATCCCTAAATTTTGGGTGTAAGGATTGGTATCACGTTGATAACCGTTATAAGCCATATTTTGCGCGCGGGCTGTTTCACCAACAACTAAGACCATCAACGTCGGTTTGTTATTACTGTTAGCCAGCAAGTGTGCATCTTGACCAATAGGATTAAAGGTTAATTTTTCAGTAAAATAACGGTTATTTAAATACTTAACTGTATTAAAAATATGTGCCGGAATAATCATCTTATTAAGATATTTATTATTACGCCCTACCGATGCGTAATCTTTGTAGAAAAACAGCACCATAACTCCGATTATTGCCAAGCTCACTAGCGTAAATCCAACACGCTGCAAGATGGCTTTAACGAATGATGGGCCACTGGTTAATTTAGCGCGATAAAGCAAAATAGATGGCAAAATACCTAGCAGCAACACATAGCCAACGGAAGGGAGACTGACATATGACCATGCTTCGCCTGAATTGGTCTCGAAAATATTTTCAATCATGCCGTAATCAAACATGACGTTATATTTTAGCATGGCGTACATTGCCGCAGACGACGTCAGTAGTAATACAATCATCACGGGTTTAAACACAAATCTATACGCAAAGAAGCTGAATATCAGCATAAAACAGCCAGTCAGTAAAATGGCTGGCGACAGAGAAAAAAGTACATGCCCCTCTGTGGATAACTCATAGATTTTACGTATTAGCGGAATATTCAGCACAAACCCAAAATAAATAGCAATGATGAAGATCATTGCCTCATAACTGAAACTTTTTGGGGTAATACGAGATAGTGTTTGCGTTAGTAATTTCAATGTTGCCACTCACTATTAACTTGATTGGTGGCGATATTCCACTCTGAAACTTAAGATTCACTTAATATAAACTGAATTATTGCTGTTTTGTTAATTCAGTTTCAATAATATGGCCTAATAAGCAAAAAACCCTAACATCTAAGATGAAAGGGTTTTAATAATTAACATTCTATTAATATAGAGTGTGGAGTCTGGACGTTAATAGGCTATTTTTTAAGTTTAGCAAAAGCGTCAGCAAACGCATTACCCATAGCAGCATTTTGCTGCACTTTGACTGGCTTATTAGTAGGTTTATTATGCCCCGCAGCTTGGGTATTCGTTGAAGACTTAGCCGCGGCTGACTTTTTATGGTGACTATTTTGTGGCTTAGGTTGTGACTGTCTGGTCGCTTTTTCAGTATCGATTTTTTCGTCAAGACGCATACTTAATGCAATGCGACGACGCTCAATATCAACTTCCATGACTTTGACTTTCACCACATCACCCGCTTTGACTATGGTGTGCGGATCACTAACAAATTTGTCGGTTAACGATGAAATATGCACTAAACCATCTTGATGTACGCCCACATCGACAAAAGCACCAAAATTAGTCACGTTAGTGACCACGCCTTCCAAAATCATCTCAACTTTAAGATGCTTTAACTCTTCGATACCGTCTTTAAACGTCGCGGTTTTAAACTCGCCGCGGGGATCGCGACCAGGCTTGTCTAGTTCGGCCAAAATATCATTAATGGTAGGTATACCAAATGCGTCAGTGACAAAATCGGCAGCGTTAATCTGTTTTAACAAATCACTATTACCGATCAGTTCTGTTAACAGCAATTGCTTAGCGTTAGCAATCGACTCAACCAAGCTGTAGGCTTCGGGGTGAACAGATGAAGAATCCAGAGGATTATCGCCATTACGAATACGTAAAAAACCTGCCGCTTGCTCATAAGCTTTAGGCCCTAAACGGGCCACACTCAATAGTTGCTTACGGTTAGTAAATTGGCCATTCGCATCACGAAAATCAACCACGTTTTTGGCTAAAGCTTTGGTTAATCCAGCCACTTGAGCCAATAATGGTGCCGATGCCATGTTTAAATCAACACCCACGGCATTCACACAATCTTCGACCACAGCGTCCAGCGACTGCGATAACTGACTTTGGCTAACATCATGCTGATATTGCCCTACGCCAATGGCTTTTGGTTCAATTTTTACCAGCTCGGCCAACGGATCTTGTAAGCGACGTGCAATAGAGACAGCGCCACGAATAGATACATCAAGATTAGGAAATTCATTGGCAGCAAATTCAGAAGCCGAATACACAGATGCCCCCGCTTCACTGACAATCACTTTAGTCAGCGTTGGATGCGTCTCTTTCATGGCCGCAATTAACTCGCCGGTAAGCTTGTCGGTTTCACGTGAGCCAGTACCGTTACCAATCGCGATAATGCTCACTTTGTGCATTGCGACTAAGTTACTTAGGGTGCGAATCGACTTGTCCCACAAGTTTTGTGGTGCATGGGGGAAAATAGTCGTGTGGGCCACCAGCTTACCTGTGTTGTCTACAATCGCTACTTTCACACCCGTACGAATCCCAGGATCAAGCCCCATGGTCGCTTTAGCACCTGCAGGTGCTGCCATCAATAAATCACCCAGATTACGGGCAAACACTTTAATAGCTTCTTCTTCTGCGCTCTCACGCATCTTGGCAATAAACTCAGTTTCCATTTGCAGAGCAACTTTAATCCGCCATGTCGAGGTCACTACTGTTTTCAGCCATTCATCAACACTACTGTTGCTGAGACGCAATCCAAAGTGATCGCTAATAATCACTTCACAATAACTGCCTTCAGCAGCTTGGGTATCAGGATCGGCGTTCATCGATAGGCTTAACATGCCTTCATTACGACCGCGTAACATGGCTAAAGCACGATGTGATGGGATTTTGCTCATCAACTCATTGTGCTCGAAGTAGTCGCGGAATTTAGCGCCTTCTTTTTCTTTGCCTTTTACCATGCGGCTTTCAAGAACGGCTTGCTGACTTAAATGCTGGCGAACTTTACGCAGTAATTCTGCATCTTCGGCAAAGCGTTCCATTAAAATAAACCGTGCACCATCCAGCACAGCTTTAATGTCGGCAAAACCGGCTGCAGGATTAATAAATTCACTGGCTTTGCTATCTAGATCTAATTGGCGATCAGCCAACACAGCATCGACCAGCGGCTCAATACCTGCTTCGATAGCAATTTGGCCCTTGGTGCGCCGCTTTGGCTTGAATGGTAGGTATAAATCTTCAAGACGGGTTTTACTGTCGGCGTCATTAATCGCTTGAGTTAACGCTGGAGTTAATTTCCCTTGGGCGCCAATACTCGACAAAATCACTTCACGGCGATCGTGTAACTCACGTAAATACCCTAAGCGAGAAAACAAGTTACGCAACTGGGTGTCATCTAAACCACCGGTTGCTTCTTTACGATAACGCGCCACAAACGGCACTGTTGCACCATCATCTAATAGCGCAATGGTCGCTGTGACCTGTTGTTCACGGACATTAAGTTCTTGAGCGATAATCTGGGCAATATTATGCATAATCAATCGAATTCGACATGGTTTAAAATAAAATTATGCCAAAGATACCATAAAGACCATCAGTTCGCTGCTAGTACGAAAGGCTTTTAAGATAATCAATAAAAAGAATGCATCATCAGGCCTGAAGTGCTAAAACACACAGATAAATATTGCGGCTTCTTAGTTGTAAATTTTTTAACAACAGACAACATGGCACAGTTAATCGACCACATAGAAGAGTACCCAGCGTGAAAACAAAGCTAATCACTTTAGAAGGCTATAACAAACTCAGAATTGAGCACGACTACTTGTGGAAAGAACAACGTCCTGAAGTGACCAAAATTGTCACCTGGGCGGCAAGTCTTGGCGATCGCTCAGAGAACGCAGATTACACTTTCAATAAGCGTTTATTAAGGCAAATTGACCGTAGAGTGCGCTATTTACGTAAGCTGCTGCCAGAGCTCAAAATCGTCTATTACGCCCCAGAGCAAGAAGGCAAAGTGTTTTTTGGCGCCATTGTCGAAATCGAAAACGATGCCGGTGATATCAAAACGTTTAAAATTGTCGGTCCAGAAGAAATTTATGACGAACGCAAAGATTACATCTCCATCGACTCACCAATGGCGCGCGCCTTACTCAAAAAACAAGTCGACGATGAAGCCGTGGTCAGCACTCCCCAAGGCGACAAAATCTGGTACATCAATAAAATTACCTATGCCAAACCATAGCCTAGTGTGCCTAACTGCAACCTACTTCGTGGTGTTTATCATAAGCAATGACAACTCAATTATGAATTTAATGATGAATCACCTAACCACAACTACCACGCTGCACAACTGAAATAACCTTTTGAATTGCCAGCGATAAACGCCATCGTTTTGTTCTAGATTATATGCAGAGTACCTTGCTCACCACGCATTAAAGCGCCAAAGCCCAAAGGTCATTTTCGCCACACAAACTGATCAATATACTAAGACTATATCGATGATTTTATAAAAATATTGAATATTGAATATGGAGTGAAGATGTTACAACCTGAGTGGATTTTACTATTTTTATTATTAGGCTCCTTTGTCGGTTTTATGGCTGGGTTATTAGGTATCGGTGGTGGTGGGATTTTAGTCCCGACATTAACCTCTATATTCCTATTGCACGGTATCGCTATCGATCATGTAGTGCATTTGGCGTTGGGAACTTCAATGGCTTGCATGGTGATCACTTCTTTTTCCAGTTTCCGATCTCATAATGCAAAAGGTGCGGTTGTATGGTTGGCTGTTAAAGGTATGGTTTTAGGCATTATTTTAGGTACATTTACTGCAACATTTTTAGCCTCATATTTAAGTTCATTATATCTGGGGATCTTTTTTGCATTATTTATGGCATTTGTATCGACGCAGATGTTTTTAAATAAAAAACCAAAACCGTCAAGGCAGTTATCAGGGCCTGCAGGCTTATTTTCAGCGGGTTTAGGTATAGGATCTATATCAGCATTAGTCTCGATTGGTGGTGGCTCTCTAACCGTCCCCTACCTAACATGGCAGAACATTGACATTAAGAAGGCCATTGGTACATCTGCAGCTATCGGGCTCCCCATTTCTATTACAGGTACTATTGGGTATTTGATTAATGGTTGGAGTTTTTCGTCAGTAAATGACTATATCTTAGGTTATGTATATCTGCCTGCGGTGGTATTAATTTCAGTAACCAGTTTTATAACCGCACCCTATGGTGCACTACTGGCCCACAAGTTACCCGTGTCACTGTTAAAGAAAGTATTTGCGGTTCTGCTGATTATATTGAGCATTAAGATGTTGATTTCAATAATATGATATTAAACTGAAATACGTTATCAACGATTATCAATACAGCCTTAAATCCCATAACGGGTTTTGAGCTGTAATCCATACTCTAAAAATAGTTGCTAATAATTGTCACTAGCGTTTTATTGCGACTTTATTCCTGAATAAAATCTTCCATAAACCATGCGCACAAAGTATGGCGTCCATCAACTTGTGCTTTACTATAAATGGTTGATGCTTGTTGGCGAACGGTTTTTTCTTTGGTTAAACGTACTTCGGCAATTTCTTTGAAACTGAGGCCTTTTAACAGTAAAAGTGCCACTTGTTGTTCACTTTTGGTAAATCCCCAAGCAGTAAATTGTGCTGCAATTGTTAGGCTGTATTCTTGTCTGGCAGCATGCATTTGGCTCGACATATTATTAATCTGCTTATCTGCTTTTACGAGTTTGCTCCTGAGGGCTTTTACCTGGCGAGAGCTGCGTATCAGATCGAAACCTAAATAAATACTGCCCAATATGGTAAGCAATACTAAGATCCCCTCTTGTGCAATATGCCAAGTTGGGAGGTTGAGTTGCAAGTCAGCAAAGATGTCAAAAAGTTTAAATAACGTTATCAACAGCAATAATATAATAATAAAAACATCTTTTTTCATGGTAACAATCCTGACGCAAAGCAATAATAAAAAATAACCCCAAAAATAACACAAGATAATTTAATAAATTAAATCAAAATCTTACGCTGTGGTACATATGTACCATAAGGGGGTTTATGATACATGCTACCCATGCGATGTAACACCAACATGAATATTATGATTATACATTTTGGGTTACAGAAATCACTTATGTCTGCTGTTAAGTTTAGTATCAAGATATGTCTTCTCATCGCGTTTATAAGTTGTGGTACTTACAGCTATGCAACGCCTAATAACCAACTGCCACAGCTGTTGCAAATCAGCCAAGATAGGTTAAAAGCGACACAAGCTAACAAGATGTCAACCAATGATGTCCGCGGGGTGGAATTAAGCAGTTCAACTTGGTTGTCCGGCTTACCCAGTATTAACTTAAGTTACCTTAGCGACCTTGATAATAGTAACATTTATGAGCAAGAAGTATCGCTTAACCTACCTATCAAATCATTCAGTTTGCACTCTAGTGATAAACAGCTGAGACAATTGACCCAAGACTTACAAGGTCAGCAGGTCGCATTACAAAGACTGTACTTATCTGGTTTGCTCAGGCAAAGCATGTGGGAGCATCGCATCGCATCGGTCAAACTTAGCCAGCTCAATCGCAAAGCCACCTTACTCGAAAAATTACACACTCAACAAAAACAACTTTCCGATGCTGGAGAGTTACCTTTAGTGAATTTATTATTGTTAGAACGTGAGCGCGTTGACATTGATCTAGCCCAAATTGATCTTAAGCAGCAACAAGCAGATGCACTATCGCTTTTTCGCTCGTTAACAGGCCGAAATGAAATGCCTGAGCAAATAGAAGAACAACTGCACCCTGTGTCTGTTCCTGACTCTGGTAACCCTGATGCGGTTAACACGGCCTTAATGCAGCATCCATTGTGGCGCTTACAATCACTGCAACAGCAGCAACAGTTGTTAATGATCAAAAGTCAGCAAGCGGGAGAGCAAGATCCTTGGACTGTGTCATTAACGGCAAAAGAAACCGCTGGCGATCAATTTAATGACCAACATTTAGGCCTAGGGATCAGCGTACCGCTGAGTTTTGGCTCGGCACTATCACAAAGTGATCTGTCTATTTGGCAAAAAGATTATCAAGAACAAAGCCTAAACAGTGAACGCATCTATCTTGAATTAAAGACCCAAACAGAAAAACTGGCTATGCAACAGCAAAGTCTTCGCCAACAACAGGCGTTACTGCAGCGCGGACTGTCTTTAAGCAGAACCATCACCGAACATTTGGCCAAAGTGAAAGATCACAATCAAATTGGCTATGAAATCTGGCTGCGTCGCTATATGGACGCGCTTGATACTGAATCGCAATTAGCGCTTAACCAAGTCACTCAGCAACAACTTCATTCTCAGCAACTGCAAGCCTTAGGAATTTCATTATGATGGCCAAATTTGGCGTTAGCCTTTTATGCGTACCTTTTTATTTATTAGCCAGTATCGCGTCCGCGGAGTCGATATCGCTTGAAGATTTGGGTAACTTAGAATTGAGCTATATCCAGCCTCGAAAAGTAGCCAGTTATGAAGGTAGTTCACTGCCAGCACAAATTGAGCGTTTACCCGGTAATGATTATTGGGTTATGACCCCTGAGAATATCCAACAAGTGACTTTCTTAGTCGGTCAGGGGCAAATTGTTACCAAAGGTCAAGCGATTGTGAGGTTGACGGGTCCTGAAGTGTTTCATTTTCTGGCTCAAATAGAGGCTGCTAAAAGTCTTTATCAACTAGCCAAGCAGCGTTACGACCGTAATAAACCATTATTAGAAAGTGGCAGTATTAGCACGGAAAAGTGGCGTGAGATCAGCCAAGATTATTTCAGCACTCATCTTGAATACGAACATATGCAGCATTTTATGGAGATGGTGCAAAGTATCGATGCCAAAACAGAATCATTAGTGGTGATTGCCCCTGTTGCAGGCATTGTCAATCTGAATCATCTCAATAGTCCTTACACCGCAGGAGCCCAGCTATTTTCGCTAGTACCTGCGGACAGCATAAGGGTTAAAGTCAATGTGCCCATGAGCCAATCAACGTCATTATCTGCAGTAAATATTAATCAGTGTCATATTTCGATAGATGAAGTATCGGCTATTGCTGATGGTGTGTTTTTAACGGCATGGTCAAAGCCGGTACCTCAAGAGTGTAACTTACTGTTAGGCCAACAAATCACTGTGATACCCGAGTATCAAAAAGCCGTGTATATGTTACCTAAAAATAGCGTATTTAGCTGGCAACAAGAGAGCCAAATCTTTATCCAAACAGCGCAAACATTATCGGCGCTCAGTATCGATATTTTAGGTTCGACCTCTGATGAATATATTGTTGCGAGCGATCAAGACCTAAGCCAAATTCAAGTATTATCTCAATCTGTTGCGGCTGTTAAAGGGATATTACTTGGCTTAGGAGGCGAATAATATGCTCGCTTCCGTCATCCGTTTTTCGCTGACTCAGCGCATATTTGTTCTGATTGTCGCGCTGATATTAATGCTCGCTGGTGCTCGCGCTTGGTTTGCTATTCCGCTAGATGCTTTTCCTGATATCTCACCGACTCAGGTTAAGATCATTTTAAAAGCGCCAGGCATGACCCCTGAAGAAATCGAAGCACAAATTACCGTGCCTATCGAAACTGAATTATTGGGGATACCTAATCAGGCTATTTTACGTTCAACCACCAAATATGCCATCAGCGACATTACCCTAGACTTTACTGAAGGGACTGATATCTATTGGGCCAGACAGCAAGTGAGCGAGCGACTTGCCGCTGTGTGGGACAGTTTTCCGCAAGGGGTATCGGGTGGTGTTGCACCTATGAGTACACCATTGAGTGAGATTTTTATGTTCACTCTGGAAAACCCTAATTTATCTCTAATGGAACGCAGACAGCTGCTGGAGTGGGAGGTTCGTCCACTCCTGCGCACCGTTGCTGGAGTGGCCGATGTTAATATTTTAGGCGGTTATGCTAAGAGTTTTAGCATTAATCCTAATCCGTCTGCGATGGCCGCTGCTGGGGTGAGTTTTGCCTCACTTCAACAAGCCATTATTGATAATAACCACAATGAAGGTGCCGGAAAACTCACTATCGGCACTGATACTATTATTGTCCGTGCTGAAGGCCGAATTGATAATATTGATGAGCTAAAGCAACTGGTTATTAAGGTTGATGATGCCAAGGTATACCGCCTTAGAGACTTAGCAGATATTCAGATTGGTCATTTAGCTCGTTATGGCGCAGTGACCAAAGACGGTGAAGAAGCTGCTGAAGCGTTAATTATTGCTCTTAAAAATGCTAACACGGCCAAAGTGGTCAGTAGTATTAAAGAAAAGCTTGATCAAATCAGCACCACATTACCTGAAGGCAGTGTGATTAATACCTTCTATGATCGCGCAAACCTAATTAATACCGCCATCGATACCATTTCGAGTGCATTGTTTGAGGCTGTACTGTTAGTTATTGTGCTACTAGCACTGTTTCTAGGCAACGTCCGCGCCGCTTTGGTGGTGTCGCTGTCTTTGCCTCTCGCGGCATTAACGACCTTTTTAATGATGGACCTATTTGATCTTTCCGCCAACCTTATGAGCTTAGGTGGATTAGTGATCGCCATAGGTATGTTAGTCGACTCTTCCGTGGTGGTGGTTGAAAACATGGTCAACCTGATTGCGACTAAGCAACGGTTACCCCGTTTACACCTTATTTATCGCGCCACGAAAGATGTCGCGATTCCGGTGGTATCGGGCACTGTCATTGTAATGATAGTGTTTTCGCCATTACTGACACTTACAGGGCTGGAGGGCAAACTGTTTACTCCAGTCGCCGTGACGATTGTGTTCGCCATGTTGTCTGCATTGGTGTTATCACTCACCGTTATTCCTGTGGTGGCGTCTTATCTGGTGAATGAAAAGTCTGCCCAAGAACCTAAGGCTATCGAGAAATTAAAAGCCGCGTATCTTCGCAGCCTTAAAAGTACTTTTAACCATAAAAAGCCTTTTATGATCATCGCGTTTGCCTTACTCATTGTCAGTTTAGGCTTGTTTAGCTTAGTGGGTAAAACCTTTATGCCGACCCTAGATGAAGGTGACATTATTTTACAGTTAGAAAAGTCGCCTTCTATCTCGCTTGCTGCCTCTATTGCGATAGATAAGCAAATTCAGCAGACCTTGCTTGCTGCGGTTCCTGAAATTAAGCAGATGGTTGCTCGTACCGGAGCTGATGAAATGGGTTTAGATCCAATGGGCCTCAATGAAACCGATGTGTTTTTAGAACTGGCCCCACGCGATGAGTGGCGATTTGATTCTAAAGAGCAATTAATTGAGGCGATTCGCAGCGAGTTGCTTAAGTATCCTGGAGTTAATTTTAACTTTACCCAGCCGATCCAAATGCGCGTTTCGGAAATGCTCACCGGCAGTATTGGTGATGTAGCGATTAAGGTATTTGGTACCGATATCGATACTCTAGGGCAATTAACCGCGCAAATAGAACAGCTTGTTAGTGCAACAGCTGGCAGTATCGATGTCAAAATGTCGATGATTGAAGGCAGTCCTTTTATCAATTTAACCTTAGACAATGAAATGGCGCGTGGGTTTGGTATGAGCACCATGGAGTTTGCTCGCTATTTAAAGAGTCAGCTTGAAGGGGTAATCGTTACCGAAGTGCTACAGGGTAAAAAGCGTACTCCAGTTCTGATAGCCAATAATCAAGGTGGCTTAAGCAGCATTCATGAACTGAAAAATCAGTTATTGGTGATGCCAGATCATTCCTTAAAGCGTTTAACCGATGTGGCTAAGTTAAGCTATAAAGAAGGGCCTATCTTAATTGAACGTGAGCAAGGCGACCGTTTCTCGGTGATCACCACTAACGTTCAAGGGCGCGATATCGTCAGCTTTGTTGAAGAGCTCAACGCGAAAATCACGGCCGATATTAAGTTCCCTAGCGGATACAGTGTCAGCTTTGGTGGCGAGTTTGAAAACCAACAACGTGCGACTAATAATTTACTCTTGGTTATCCCCATTGCAATTGCGTTAATCACGCTGATTTTGTTCACTACCTTTGGATCATTAGCGAAAGCTGGTTTAATCCTCGCCAACGTGCCATTTGCCATGATGGGCGGTATTGTGAGCTTATATTTGTCTGGCGAATATTTGTCGGTACCGGCATCGGTTGGGTTTATCGCCCTGCTTGGCGTAGCGGTACTTAATGGTGTCGTGATGGTGAGTTATTACGAGCAAACCAAGCATCTATTCAGTGGTTTATTATCACGAGTAGAACAGGGTGCCGCGAGGCGCTTACGACCCATCTTGATGACTGCCACGACAGCAATGTTTGGCTTAATGCCGTTGGTATTTGCTTCTGGTCCTGGGGCTGAAATCCAAAAACCGTTAGCCATTGTTGTGATTGGTGGTTTGTTAACATCAACCATTACAACACTTTATTTATTACCAATTCTTTATTACTGGCTGGAGAAACGTAAATGATCACTGAGCAATTGTTAGTGCTGATCGCTCAAAATGATATCAAGGATGATATCGTCGATACTTTAATCGAGCTGGATTTCTTATCAGGTTTTAGCCTAGGTGATATTTGTGGTTTTAGTCGCGAACATAGCCACTTTAATATTAAGGAACAGGTTGAAGGTTACCGAGAATTTTGTAAATTTGAAATTATGCATCCAGTTGATCAGCAGCAGGCATTATTGAGCACCCTTGCGCTAGTGTGCAAACATAATCCGTGTCGTTACTGGATCACGCCAATCGTGCATACCGGCACCTTATGTTAGCCGAAATAATAGCAATCGGACTAAAGCATCTTGTGTCAAACAAGCGATAAACTTACACCGGTTTGCGGTCGCTATTGAGTAAAATGGTAAGGCGTTGAGATGAAAATCTACCACGGTTTAGGATTATTCTTATCTACTGTGTTGGTCACAAATAGTGTTGTGGCCAACGAATTAACGTCCAATAATAGCGCTGTGGCGGTTGAGTTTATTATGGCGCCTGCGAGTAAAATAAAGCTGTCATTTGATGAAATAGTGACGTTAGATTCACTAACGCTTAACGACATGGACGGCTACGGGCTCAATTTAAACATTCAAGTGCCGAAAGGTGAAAGCAAAGTCTTTTCTGTTGAGATGCCCTCACTTATGCCGACTGATTATGTTGTTTTATGGCAGGTCCATAATCATGATAACGTCGCTAAAAAGGGAACGCTTAAGCTAACCATTGAAGATGACGATAGCTACCCTCGACCATCAACCAAAAAACATAAGCACGCTATCCTGCATAACAAATTACATCATTAAATAATTTGCCGATAGTTTGGCTCACAAGATTGCTAATTAGCGACTAAAGCATTTACTTATTCGCAGATCATCACCAATACAGTTCGAGATGATCCGCGGGGTTAAAGCGATTTAACATATCAAATACGCCAACAGCATCCATTATGTGGCTTGTGAAAAGTCGGACAGTAAGCACTCAACATAGAATAAAAAACGATAGCAATAAGCAAAATGGTATTGTGGCGAGTATTCTGCTAAGTTCAATTGTTATCAATTAGTTGTGTGTATTGATACTGATACTCAAGCTGAATGGGCATAATCAGTATTCGAACACTGTCATTATCATTGAAAGGAATACTTGTTTATGAAAGGATTCACACTCATTTTAGTCGCGCTATGTACATTTTCATGTGCAACCATTAAAACCATTGATCCCCCCACAAAATCATCTTAATATCTCACAGAATGGCAAAAAAAGTTATTGTGAAGAGATACCAAGAGTCTATAGCGGTGTTTCGTATAACTTCTGCCTTTTATATGGTGAGCCAAGTAAAACGGTCAATTTAGGTGGCTCAGTTAACAAGGTCCCTCTTATTGTTTTTGATACGGTGTTTTCTGTGGTTTCTGATACCGTCGTTTTACCCTACACCATAAAAATGCAAGCTGACAAAGGCTCACTTAAGGTTAATTAACCTGCCTATTCTTTAGCATAAATCTAGGCAAATCGGATGGTTTATCGATGATAATTTTTAGCAGGTCATTAATGGCTATAAGGATCAATCACTATGGTTGTGCCATTGTAGAATGAAAGTTCCGATCAATTGACTGTGTGAACAAGATAAGCCTGAATTAACCATAAAACAGACCGAACACCAGACAAGAAAGCGAAGAATAACAGCCATGAAAAGACTGTCAGGAATAGCATTAATTAGCTCAGTTATTTTATATAAATTACTGTCCACATATTTTGATTACCATTTATATTTCTACAGCTTTGAGAACTATAAAATATTTGATGCAACATTAAATTTACTGCTGTTTTCAATACTGCTATGCGGTTCTTTATTGGCTGAACTCAAAGTGAAACTATTATTAATCATAGCAGGCTTTGTATTAGCTTCTTATCATGTATCAACATTTTTAAAATACGGCGAAAAATACAAATCTATATATGAAGTCAATAAAAATAGCACCTTAGTGTTAACCAGTTACGATTTAGGTGCACTAGGAAGTGGCTTGGTAAACGTTGAACTTTACCAAAAAAATAACTTACTGATGGAACCTATCACGCTAAGGTCATATGAGCACATAATGAATGGTGAAATAGTAAAATATGGTAATTGCTGTGTAAAAATAACCATGACAACTTATGACAGGAAAACCATCGAAGATATCATAAGCTTAAATGAAGTCCTTATTAGGCCAAGTATGACTCGGTAAACCTATTTCCAAGGCGTATTGACCTCTACGCGAGGTTCATACGCCAACGGACGACTGATAAAAATAATCGCGACTCATTATAATTGTTACCACCTGCACTAACGTTACAGGGCGACAAATGTTAAGCCGCTTGTGGTAACCACTGCCCCTGATAGTAACGTTCAATTACACCTTCATCTGACCAGCGCAGTAAATACAACCATTGGTTATCGACAAGCCAGCGCACATTGTCATGTTTAGCCGTGATCTGCTCAATGGGCTCTCTTGGTGCAGCGAGATACACAGCTAAACGTTGCGGTTGATGCATCCATTTTTGGCCATCATGCAACGTTTGCATCGACAGGCCAATACGTAAATCACCACCGTTACCTTCAAACACACCAATATGACCCGCGACAGCGTTATGCAGTAACTTATTACCACTGCCGTATTTAACATTATCGCTCACCGATGCGTTATATTGCATATTAATCCAATTGGTTACCACCATAGGCGCGGTCATGATCAATTCTAAAACGCCAAAGTCAGCATCATTTTGCCATTGGTAATCATGTAAAAAGCTTCGACCTTGCAGATTGACATTTCTGGTCCAAGATCGAGGCGCCACAATAAAAGCGGCATTGTTTACCAAACCCCATTCTGGACGCACTTGAGACCAATCATTACTGCGCTGAATATAAAATCGATCTAATTCAGCTGCACTGCTACCAGCTAACTCTGGGGAGATGTGAACCAAACGCTCTCGCTGCGCCGTTTCTGTAGCAGCTGTTAGCCATGAGACTAGGACGGGATCGATATCTGTATCAAAGCAATCAATATGATCTGTGGTGGTGTTATGCAATGCGGCCACAAAATGGGTCGTGCTAGGAATTACAACCTCGAGATCTAACAATGCTTTACGTACATCTTGCTCATTTAATAATTGGGCTAAAACCCGCACGTTTACTTCACCAGTTTGACCGCCACAGGCACCACAATCCAAGCCCGCAGCATGTAAATTATTGGTGGTGTGGCTTCCATGCCCGACCAATAATACCGTAGGTGAAAATTGGCTTAATCCCATGGCATTTAGGATACCTTTAGCCAGTTCAGCTTTATCGGTTAACGACAGTAGCTGATCATTTTTACGTAAGATCCAGCTTTTTTGATGAGTCAGTGCATTAACAGGATTGTGGGTTTGTTTGGCAAAAAATGATTTTTTGAGCATTTTAAAAGCATAGAGCCAGCCCATGGATTCCACCATAGAAAATGCTGACGGCGCAGCTTGTGACCAGGTTTGCCAGCGAGCCTTGCTATTTAGCGTATCGGTTTGAGCCTGTGTATCACGCCATTCAGACACTCGTATGATCGGCTGTAACAATCCCGGTAACTGAGGGCGAGACAATTCACTGTCGTGCGGTTGATACTCGATAGGTAATCCGAAAAAGCCCGCAAACCCCATGGTTTGGATATCATCACTCTGATTTTCTAACGCCCGGCGTATGACCTCTGAACGAACGTCGATACAAAATGCGGCCTGTAACTTTGGCGCTGTTATAGGGTGCTTTTGAGCATCCACTAACTGAGTGTTCAGCTTGTGTTGATAACTCAGTTCAGCTGCCTTTGCCCACACCCAAAGGGGCTGTTGTGCTTGCTCATGCTGCGCGAGTAAATGCGGCAGTTGATCTTTTTCACGCATCCAAAGCGCGGCTAAGTGAATAAAACTGTCCGCTTGTTGTGCTTTTAAGTAACGCCAAATCACTAACTCCCAAGCCATACGAATTGCCAGTAATTGCAGCATTTCATCGCTCGGCGTTGCCTGCAAGTCGCCTTGCCAGCGCAAATAGGCGACCCAAGAAGCCCAGCCATTGATATCAAGTAACAATGCATGGGCATAAGACTCGATTACAGTGTCATCAATCCCCAACTCATCAACAGCTTCTGCGAGCAAGGTCGGTGCATCTTGCGGTAATTGTTTGAAATAGTGCAGCAAGCCTGGCTCATCCATAATAATACTCAGGCCGCGATCCCGACCGGTAACCTCGAGCCAATGACAGTATAGATCTGGCTGTGCTGAACTATCACGACAAGGCAAAATGGGCCGCAACTGTTGATAATATGCTGCACAAAATTGACTGATTTGATGAATGATTTCATCCCGCCATGCCATTTTGTATCGGTCGCGTTGATTATCTAATAAATCGGCAATATTGTGAAAGTGAGTCAGATCATCGGCTTGATCAAGAAAGGCTTCAAGCTGATCCACTGACATTGCAACCTCTTGTTGCTCCGCCGCTAATAACAACGCATGCTGGCTAATGTCGCCTTGTGCATATAAATGCTGATAATAGCCTTTGGGCATTAAACACTGAATACGATCGAGTGCCGATACTCGCGCCGACACTTGTTCAATCGGTTGCTCACGCATTTGCCAAAATGGATTAACAGCAATCATTTTATCGAGCGGCCATGTCGGGGCAATGTTGTTACCCGCGGAAGTTAATTTTGCCTGCTGGCTATCAGTCAGTTGCGCTATCAAAGGTGATTTAACTGCGATACTCATGGTCATACTTCCTCAACTTCGGTGGCTTTATCTAATACTTTATTATTGCTGGGTGCTGGCAACTGCACTGGCCACACTTGTAACGTCAATCGAGTGAGCCATTCATCTAAATATAAACCGGCGAATAAGGCGATATGTAAATGATGTATTGAGGGTCTATGTGGCTGATAACGCAACATCCAATTGAGCACAAACAAACTGACAAATAACAGTATTGCGACAATATCGACCGCACTTAACGCCTCAACATGCATGGCTGACGTGGCGGGAATAATGGCCCCAAACAACCACTTAAACCCGCTGTAACTGATCACTAATAATATGCTTAAGAGGAAAACGGGCATCATGCTGCTACGCAGTCGCTCACTGTGGCGCTGAGCCAATAACATGGTGAGCGCTAATACCAATAACAACCAAACACTCCATACTCCTTGATAGTCTATAACCATCACTGCCATCGAGACGATAATGCTTGAAAATACCCCTGCCACTATCCAATCTATCATCTTAGGATTGGCCGCTGGCGCAAGACGCCTTTGCATGTCTTCATAAACCGCACTGCTTGAATTCAAAAATGCATAGGCTTTGTAAACTGAGTGCGTTAATAAATGCAGTAAGGCTAATTCAAACAACCCTAATGCACATTCAACTAACATCAAGCCCATTTGCGCGCTGGTAGACCAAGCTAAACGCACTTTAATGCTAATTCGAGTGGTCATGATTAATGCCGCCATCACAGTGGTTAATCCTGCAACTATTAGCACTAGCCACTGCGCGACAGTAGATTGAATAAACAAGGGCGCAAATAAAATCAGCAAGAAACCACCGAGGTTAATGACCCCTGCATGCAGTAAAGCACTTACCGGTGTCGGCGCTTCTACAACCTGTATCAACCAGCCGTGTACCGGTAATTGCGCACATTTAATTAAGGCCGTGAGTGCAATTAGCACTGCAGCAATATGATCGACGGTCGTTAGTTGTAAGTTGTCGTTTGTGGCCACCGCATTAAAGTGGCTAAGTAAATCACTTATCAATAAGCTGCCGTGCTGCTGATACAACAATATAATTGCAGCCAATAACGAGGTTTCTGCGGTGCGTGCTAAGAGGAATTTTTTATGTGCAGCCAGTGCCGCGCGAGGGCGTTCAGGATAGAAGGTTAAAAGCTTATGCAAGGCTAAGCTAATTGATACCCAACCGAGCCAGAATAATAATAAATGGTTACTAATCACTACCACAGACACTGCCGCGAGAATATTCAGTAGCCAGTGCCAATAAGTGCCGCTACGAGGTTCGCCCGCCATATAATTACGCGAAAATGCGATTAAAATAACACTCATAAAGACCACTAGCCCCATCATCAAGAGGCTGAGTCGTGATTGGCTAATATATTGCGCATCAGCGTGAAGACTCGGTAACGCAATACTTACCACCAAGGCGGTAATATAGAGCACAACAATAAGACCGCTGAGCTTAATTAACCATGTAGATTTATTATTAAACCTCGCACGGTCACTCAAACGCCCACTCAGGGCGCTAGCCAAAAGTAACGTAATGGGAATACATAATAAAAAAACGGACGATAACGCGATATTCATAAACTGCCTCTTCTTTTAGTCAACAGAGTATGTCAGAGCTGTATATTTAATAAAAATATATATAAACTAATAAAACGTTCTGTTTTGGTTAACTATAATGAGTCGTCTTAATTATCATCACCTTTATTATTTTTGGCGTGTCGCGGTTGTAGGCAACCTGACGCAAGTCGCTAAAGACCTGCATATTTCTCAATCAGCATTGTCGGCACAAATTAAGCAATTTGAACACAACATGAATGTTGAGTTGTTTGAGCGCAGAGCACGACGCCTCAACCTAACGGTCCATGGTCATCGTGTATTGGCTTATGCCGATGATATATTCAGTAAAGGCGAAGAGTTGGAGTCTTTTTTACGCAAAGGCAGTATGAGTGAAAAGCAGCATTTATCTATTGGGGTATTAACCACATTATCGCGTAACTTTGTGGAGAATTTTATCAGCCCGTTGCTGGCCAATCCTAATGTGAGCTTTTCTTTATCGGCCAGAGGCATGAGCGATCTATTAAACGGTCTGGCGGATCACGAACTGGATTTAGTACTGACTAATCGACCTATCAGTGTCGATAAAAAAGATCCATTATGGCAAACCCAGTTGGTTTCCAGGCAACCTTTGGCGATTGTGGGCCCCAAAGCTAACCGGATAAACGCCAGTTTCCCGGAAGGTTATCAAGACATGCGCTGGGTTCTACCGGGTAAAAATACTGAAATTAGGGCAGCATTCAATTCCTTTTGCGCGACCTGGCAATATCAACCCGATGTGCAAGCAGAAGCCGATGACATGGCCATGCTGCGTCTTTTAGCCCGCGACAGTGGCGCACTGGTTGTGTTACCTCCAGTGGTTGTTAAAGACGAAATTGAACAGGGGATTTTAAATGTGTATCAGCACTTACCCAATGTTTATGAAAATTTCTATGCCATTACCACCCAACGAAAATTTGTACCTGAGGTGTTATTGGCACTATTGAAGCAGCAGCTTGATCCTGCATTTAGTGATTAATGTCTATCCATATTTGTTCGCCAATGATGTCGCTAAGCCCGCTGAAATGACTATGTCGACGCTTAATTGTCGAGCATAAAGCCTAATCCGTGGCTGTTCATTTCAGATCCCTTGCGGTGAATGCGTTTTGGCCTATGCGAGGGAAATTAGTTAGCTTAAAACATTGGTAAATATCACTTAACGACACACTGAATATATTGAGTAGATTATTTAAGCTTAGACCAAAGTCGATAGCCTACAATGACATATAGAGTGCTAATCTGAATAAAAATGGATTGGAGTCTTCATGCTAACTAAAATAATGTTGATTAATGGTTTAGTGATATTTACCTTAGCAATGCTGCTGAGTTTTTTATCTCTACCTTCATGGCTATATGCATTTTTAGTCGCGGTTGCCTCTGTTATCACCTTACTGCTTACCCAAAAAAAACCTATAGCTGCAGATAGCACGGACTCATCTCAACAAGATGAACACGTTGCCAATGGCATAAGTAAAGCCGCCACTCGAATAGCCATTGGCGGAGCAGAAGTATCATTTTTTATTGAAAAACTCGCACACGCAATGGGTTTACAAGTTAAGCATGTTCAAGAAATCTCACAACGCGCCAGCAATTTAGAACAAGGTGCTCAACAACTATTAGGCCAATCAGCCAATGTACGAGCGCTAGTTGAAGAAGCCAGTACACAAGCGTCTAGCTACGCCGAAGAAATAAAGCAAGTGGATGAACAACAACAAAAATTGTCGACTGAAATTGAATCCACCGCAGTATTACTCATCGAACTAAAAAATAAAGCCAGCGCGATCAGCAGCATCACAGATACGATTAATAAACTGTCTGATCAAACTAATATGCTGGCACTCAATGCTGCCATTGAGGCCGCCAGAGCTGGAGAGCAAGGCAGAGGGTTTGCAGTCGTTGCCGATGAAGTGCGCAATTTGGCCCATAAAACGGCCGAAGCAACCCAAGGTATTGAGTCATTGCTATCCGAAATTGGTCAAAACAGTATTCAATCAGTACAAGCCATGCAACAAGTCAGTGATATGGGCGGCAAACTGTCTAGTCGGATGAATGAAATTTATATACTCACCAAAGCCAGTCAAGAAAGCATGGCCAGTGCCGCGAGCGAAATGCTGCAAATGGATCAAACCGTGAATTTTACCGTTGATAATACCAATGGTATTGGGGCAAATATTGAAGGCATTGGCGCTTCTATTCTTAAAGTCGATACTGATTTAATTGAAGCTTCAGATAGGGTGCTTGTGCTCAGTGGCTTTGCAGAACAGATATTCCGTCATCTACAACATTTTGAATTATCCGATAAACATGCCGTCATCGCCAAAGTAGCTTTGAATGCTGCGGCCAATGTCGGCGCTATTTTTGAACAAGCCTTAACTAAAGGTTCGCTTACACAAGCGCAATTATTTGATTCAAATTACCAACCCATTCCTAATACCAACCCACAAAAGTTCACCACAGGTTTTGATCGTTTTACCGACTCAAATTTACCGAGTATTCAAGAAGCTATTTTAGATAATAATGCCGATATTATTTATGCTGGTGCGGTGGATGTTAGAGGATATTTCCCCACTCATAACCGCAAATTTACCCAAGCGTTAACCGGAAATCGCGAACGCGATCTTGCCGGTAATCGCACCAAGCGTATTTTTGATGATCCAACAGGTAAACGCTGCGGCAGTAACGTTGAAAGTTTCTTATTGCAAACATATAAACGCGATACCGGCGAAGTGATGCATGATCTCTCTGCCCCAATTTATGTTAACGGTAAACATTGGGGCGGATTTAGAATTGGCTACAAGGCAGAAAATTAATACCCTGCATTATTTCGGTCGCAATCGTTTGGGGAATATAGCCAGCGGCGATATCCAAACTCAATACAAGTAAATAACGCCTCCCCAGCCATCGCTGTAACAGCTCATCTCGATTCCAAAAAAGAGGCCCAAGTCATGTAACTTGGGCCAATTTACAGGCTATTTAACGCCCTGTTCAACTGAAATACACCTCAATGACTTAGCTAGACGACTTAGCCAAATTGCGTAATACATAATGCAAAATACCGCCATGTCGGTAATAACTGAACTCATTAGGCGTATCAATACGGATTTTAGCTTCAAACAAACGTTGCTTACCCGCTTTGTCGATCACTGACACATTGACGGTTTTCTGATCGGCGCTGACAGCAGGAATACTGAATTGCTCTTCACCGGTGAGATTTAGCGACTCCGCACTGTCATCAGGCATAAACTGCAACGGCAAAATACCCATGCCAACCAAATTAGAACGGTGAATACGTTCATAACTTTGTGCGATAACCGCTTTTACTCCCAAAAGTGCAGGCCCTTTCGCCGCCCAATCGCGTGAGCTGCCAGTACCGTACTCCTTACCCGCAAGCACAATACACGCTGTGTTATGTTGCTGATAATACATGGCAGCATCAAATACTGTCATCGACTCACCTGTCGGCATCAAGCGAGTCCAGCAACCTTCGGTCCCTGGCGCCAGCAAATTTCTTAGCCTTACATTGGCAAAGGTGCCGCGCATCATGACTTCATGGTTGCCGCGGCGTGAACCGTAAGAGTTAAAGTCCTTAATGGCGACCCCTGCTTGCTGTAAATAATCTCCGGCAGGGCTGTCTGGTGCAATAGAGCCCGCGGGTGAAATATGGTCGGTGGTGACCGAATCACCCAATTTAAGTAAACAACGGGCATTGTCGATACTCATAATTTGGGGAACCTCTGCACTGATCCCATCAAAGAATGGCGGTTGTTTAACATAAGTGGAATCAGGCCAGTTATATTTTTGGCTCTGCACTACCTCAAGTCCTTGCCAGTCTACATCACCGCTGTATACATCGGCATAACGGGAAACAAACATCTCGCTTTGCACCGCGCTGGCCATAACCTGTTGGATTTCCTGATTGTCTGGCCAGATATCTTTTAAATAGACGGCTTTGCCATTGGCATCCTCACCCAGTGGTTCAGTAACCATATCGGCTTTCATATTACCGGCCAATGCATATGCCACCACCAGCGGCGGCGATGCTAAGTAATTGGCTTGTACTTCTGGATGGATGCGACCATCAAAGTTACGATTGCCCGATAACACCGAACACACCTTCAGCCTGCCCTGTTGTATCGCTTCACTTACGGGCTGAGGCAATGGGCCTGAATTACCAATACAGGTAGTGCAACCGTAGCCAACCAACTGAAAACCTAGAGCATCTAAATCGACATTAAGACCTGATTTTATTAAATAATCCGTCACTACCTGCGAGCCAGGTGCAAAACTGGTTTTCACCCAAGGTTTAACCTGTAAACCTTTTTCACGGGCATTTCTGGCCAATAGTCCAGCGGCGATTAACACTGATGGATTAGAGGTATTAGTACAGCTGGTTATCGCAGCTATCACCACAGCGCCGGCTTCGAGCACAAAGTCTTTATCTCGATAACGACACGGAACACCTGCGCTACCATCGACGACGGGGACTTGCACCGATGGGCCACCCTCGCTTGCCAGCTCATCTTTACCTTCAGCGTCTATTTGGCTAACAGGGATTTGACTGTCTAACCACTGACGGAAACTGACTCCAGCTTGCTCAAGAGCAATTCTGTCCTGTGGCCTTTTGGGACCTGCGATAGAAGGCACAATACTGCCTAAATCCAGTTGTAAGCTGGCGTGATAACAGGCTTTGTTGTCGGATGCACTGGCCCACATGCCCATCTTTTTAAGATATGTCTTGATCAGCTCGATATGCTCTGGATCACGACCAGTAAGCTTTAGGTAATCTAGCGTTTGTTGGTCGATCGGGAAAATGCCACAGGTGGCACCGTATTCTGGCGCCATATTGGCAATGGTCGCCCTATCGGCCAAGGTTAATTGATCAACCCCGGCACCAAAAAACTCGACGAACTTGCCGACCACGCCAAATGAGCGCAGTTGTTCAGTTACGGTTAACACCAGATCGGTAGCGGTAACCCCTGGAGGCAATTTGCCGACAAATTCAAAACCAACTATCTCAGGTAACAACATAGTCACTGGTTGGCCTAACATCGCAGCCTCAGCCTCAATGCCGCCCACGCCCCACCCCAACACACCCAAGCCGTTGATCATGGTGGTATGGGAATCGGTTCCGACTAAGGTATCTGGATACAATAAGTTATCTTCATCTTCTTTAACAAAAACCACTCTTGCCAGATATTCTAGATTGATTTGATGCACGATACCGCGCCCTGGCGGCACGACTTTAAAGTTATCGAAGGCTTGCTGACCCCAACGCAAAAACTGATATCGTTCGCGATTTCGTTGGATTTCAATGGCAGTATTTTGTTGCAACGCCCCTGTTTCGGCAAATACATCGACCATCACAGAGTGGTCAATAACCAGCTCTACCGGGTTCAGCGGATTAATCGCGGCGGCATTACCACCTAGCGTTATAATGGCATCACGCATGGCGGCTAAATCGACGACTGAAGGTACACCGGTAAAATCTTGTAAAATGACCCGGGATGGGACAAAGGCAATTTCGGTTTCAGACCAGTCATCTAAATCCCAGCGGGCCAAGGTTTCAATATCCTTTGGCTGGACAAACTCCGAATTTTCATAGCGCAGTAGATTTTCTAATAATATTTTTGCCGCAAAGGGTAAGCGGGATAAATCGAAGTGTTCGGCTAATCGGTCAAAGCTGTAATATCGGAAATTTTTTCCATTACTCTCAAGTTGTTTCAATAATTGCATAGAGTCTTTCATTAATGATCTCCCTATAAACGTTTATGAGTACTTCCTGCTAAGCTTAGTGAACACACTAACATATCCCAATCAAAAATCGAGTCGGAAATATTATGAGTAAGATACGTATAGAATATGACAGCATGGGTAAAGTTGAAGTGCCAAATGATGTTTATTATCAGGCACAAACCCAGCGAGCACAGGATAATTTTCAATTTTCAGAGCGGTGTTTTCCTACACCGGCAATCGTTGCCCTACTCGACATTAAATCAGCGGCAGCACACGCTAATAGTCAGTTAGGTTTGCTGGATAACGCCATGGCGGCGGCGATCCAACAAGCGATTACCGCCAGTAAACAGCTCGACTTTTCAACCCATTTCCCACTGGATCTGTTCCAAACCGGTTCAGGCACCAGTTCCAATA
Organism: Shewanella vesiculosa; assembly: GCF_009994065.1. Classification (NCBI taxonomy): domain Bacteria; kingdom Pseudomonadati; phylum Pseudomonadota; class Gammaproteobacteria; order Alteromonadales; family Shewanellaceae; genus Shewanella; species Shewanella vesiculosa. Next base: position 51,637 of record NZ_JAACSD010000014.1, on the reverse strand, counting down.
TGAATGTTAACGAAGTGATTGCCAGCTTAGCCAGCGACATTTTGCAGGGTAAAGTTCACCCCAATGATCATGTCAATATGGGCCAAAGCAGCAATGATGTGGTGCCTGCCGGTATTCACATTAGTACAGTGCGGCATTTAAAGGCTCTACTGTATCCGGCCATTAATAGCTTAAGTGACAAATTAGCGTTTTTGGCCGATGAGCATGCAAATTTGGTCAAAACTGGACGCACCCATTTAATGGACGCTATGCCCATTACCTTAGGGCAAGAACTACAATGTTGGCGACTACAGCTCAATGCTGCTCAAGCGAAGCTCCAACAAGCAGAGCTCAACTTACATCATTTACCTTTGGGCGGCACTGCGGTTGGCACTGGGGTTAATTGTGATCCGCGTTTTGCCAAACTCGCTTGTGATTATTTACAGCAGCAAGACCAGCATCCTTGGCAGGCGGCACCTGTTCCGGCCTTATACATGAGTAGCCAAGATCACACTCTTGCCGTGGCTTCGGCGCTCAAAGGATTGGCGATCACCTTAATGAAAATTGCCAATGATTTACGCTGGATGAACTCAGGCCCTATCGCCGGACTACAAGAAATTAGTATAACCGCGCTGCAACCTGGTTCATCGATAATGCCCGGTAAGGTTAATCCGGTTATTCCGGAGGCGGTTGCCATGATTGCCGCTGAAGTGATCGGTAATGAAACGACCATCACCATCGCGGCGCAATCGGGTAATTTTCAATTAAATGTCATGCTGCCACTGATTGCTGACAAGTTACTCTCCAGCATCGAACTATTAACCCATGCCAGCCAATCCATGACGGATAAGGTATTTGCGGATTTTGCGCCCAATAGCGACAACTTGACTCAAGTGTTGAAGAAAAATCCTATTCTTGCCACCGCACTCAATTCAGTGGTGGGTTACGATATGGCCGCGAAAATCGCCAAACGTGCACATAAAGAACATAAATCGGTATTAGACATTGCACTGGAAGAAACCGAGCTGAGCGAAGATGAACTCACTGCGATACTCGATCCCTTGCATCTCGCGAAGCCTCATCAATAACGCCACCAACAGCCAGCGCTAAGAGTACAAAAGACTAACGCCAAACAGAGTTGGCGAGAGTAAAACCTATTTATGTGAATAGGTAAAATCTCGCTAACTTGCCTTGCTGAACTCATCTCCAACCCAAGGTTGGGCCAATAGAATAAAACTAAACCTTAAACATTAAATCTTAAAATGTTTAATTATTGGGCAAAGATCATCGGCACTCATTGGCTTACCGTATAGCCATCCTTGTCCGTTTAATATACCTAAATTTTTAAGTGCTTGATGTTGCATGATGTTTTCAACACCTTCGGCAACAACGTCTATATGAAGTTCGTTAGCCATTTGGACAATATAAGGTATTAATGATGAACGGATGGACCCTCCTTCCATGGCATTAATAAAGCTTCTATCGATTTTCAAAATATGACACGACAATTTTGACACTTGGTTTAAATTTGAATATCCAGTGCCAAAATCATCGATTGCAATCAGAAAACCATGTTGCACCAGGATCTCTAAGTGGTTTGCAAACTCTTTACCGGTCAACTGTTCATCTTCTACAATCTCAAGAACAATCTTAATGGGATGATCATTCACATACGGCAGATCAATTATCTTTAACACTTTTCCGCTAGAAACATCAGAAGGAAAAATATTAATATTGACTTTAAAACCCTTCAAATCAATACCGCTTTCACTTAGGCGCAGCAGCGATTTTTCAACAAGTTGCTCAGTAAACTCCCATGACAGGCCCAGCTGTCTAATTTTGGGAATAAATTCATCTGGAAATATTTTACCTTCGTTATCTTCAAATCGCGCCAGCACTTCACAGCCGACGATCTTACCGGTTTGAATATTGACTATCGGTTGAAATAAAGGAAAAAACTTGTTTGATTTAACGCCTCGTTTAACTCGAGCGCTTATTGACATAAAACCATTGATTTTAAATGATATAAAATAATATAAAAATAATGTCAGAAAAAATGATGACGTAATAATGATAGCAATCAACAGGCGGTTTTTTTCATAAAACTCGCCAGCACTAAGGCTCAGTGCGACGCAGTAAGATGATTCAGGATCACATTGTTGAAATTGATAGGCATGGGTTAAGTTCACTCTGCCAACGATACCTTTGACATATAGATTATTGCTGCCTGACACATGTTTATAATGATTTGCTCTATTGAATACAATTTCCCAATCGAACCCCATAGAACTGAATTTATTGATCTCCGCAGGCTCAATCACTACATTGAAAGCGTTATGCTTGATGACAACCGCGGTATGTAACCTATCAAAAAGCTCTAACGCTTTATTTACCCACACTTTTGCACCGTAGTTATTAATGTAGTCGGGCTCAGATTCCATACTCTTTGTAACAATTATCCCTAAACCTGCGGTACACAACAATTTACCATTTTCATCTGAATAGCCTATATCTTTGATAAAGATAGACAGGAAATTCTCACGGCGCATATGCAGCAACATTTCACTACTACACACTGGATCATCAAGCCTATCTAATCGCTCAAGAGTGTGTTGAATGTCTTTGCTAATAGTACTCATTAAGGCTAAATGGGTTGTTGCAGCTTGCTCTTGCTCAACGACAATCTGTTTTTCTATCCATAAGAATAAAAATAGAAAAAACAAAGTGCCCAGAGACAAACTAACGATAAATGACACTAACTTATGTTTAAACGACATAATTTGCCGCCCCAAATAGTAATAACACATGAATAGTAGCCAACCACATTACCGCGATATAACGACTATGATGACGTAAGTATAATATTTATTTTAAATGTTAATGATCGATAAAATTTATTCACAGCTTATTATTAAAATGTTTAGCACTTATCTAGAAGCTATTTTTATGATGCATCATTATCTAGGCTCATGGCCTCTTTTATTTCATCACTGGCAAAACCTTTACGAGATAGAAACGCATACGCTTTAGACTTTTCTTTATAATCAGATAAGTTATAGCGTTTTTTAGCCAGCTCATTTCTACAGCTTTGATAAAAATCGACATCTTCTGTTAAGGTTAATTGATACAAGGTTTCTTCAAAATCACTCACATCAATCAATCGCTGTTTGAGTTCCTGTAAAATGAGTGTTTTACCTTTACCTTTATTAAACAGCTTAATTATTTCAGTTGTTAAATCGACTTTTTCTGCTTTTATCGCCAATTTACTGCGCAGTGTTGCGCCTTGTGGATGTAACGATAATGCATGATCAATTTCAGATCGAGAAAATCCTTTTGCGGTCATTTGAGCATAGACTTTTTCTCTGCTGGTGCCGTAAAAATTCTCAAATCGGCCTAGTAGCCTTGATGTAGCGAGCTTAAAAGTATCTATTTTTTGCTCGTGCATAACCTGTTCTAGCGCGGCATCAATCTCTGTTGCACTCACACCGCGAAGTTGTAACTTACGCCTTATGGCACCAGTCCCCACTTCATTGCTAAAGGCGAGTTCGCAATAACGCACGGCAAAATCAAAGTCATTTTTTAAATAACCACTGTCGATTAGCTTGGCTAATACGGTATCAATCCATTGCTGGTTCTCGGTTTTACGCTCAAGCTTGGTACGAATTTCGCCAATAGTAAAGTCTTGCTGACTAAGGTGCCAGTAAGCACTATTAAAAACGTTATCTATGGTTTTAGCTTGGCGTAGTTGTGGGCGCTGCATAAAAATTAATCTTACCTTAATATAATCAAAATGAGTGTAGCAGCTCAGTCGGTTATTGAGAAAGATCTAGATATTTCATTGTTTAAATCATTTAAAAACCAGCTGTTTATGGTGAGTTAACTGCAGCGCTTTAAAAAATTATAGTGTAATTTATCGGTGGAGACTTGTTGTGCTAAAGCCGCATCATTATTAACTTAGCTGCATTATGCGCAACGGAACATCAGTGGATAAGGGCTCTTTATACTCGAGTCATAAGTGATTATTACTTGATTATTTAACGCTGCTGAACCGGCGCAGACTGCCACTAATAACTTCAATAGATAATCTGCTGCCCGCAAGCGTTTATTGCGGTATCGATTTGTAACAATAAAGAAGCCAGAAAATATTTTAGTTCGCAAAAAATATGATCCTCATAACCCCCCAAGGGCGTATCAATACGTGTTAGGATTGTTGAATTAAGGCGCTTATATCTGATCACATCCACCCATTTATATTAGGTGCTAGGGATCACAGATTTGTGACTTTTGAGCTATTGATAAGTAACAAAACAGTTAACAATGTAAATAAACAGTATAAATATTGTTCAAATTCAAGTTTATTTAATAATTCCGCTGTTTTACTACTCTGATTTACTTTCAATCAATAGCGCCTTCTTGTTATTCTCCTGCAAATGAAAATCGTCAGCTGGATCTATTGATTCAACTACCCACTCCTTTGAGCTCGGTTGGAAACGTTTCTTGAAACTAACCCTTTGCCAATACCTTGTTAAATCGCTTAATCGCATCACAAGGTTATCCAAGTTGAGTAAAGCACATTTAACACTGTGTTTCGGGTTACTGTTGCTGCAACCTTTAGCTGATGCCTTGTCTATTTCAATCGGACATTTTATTGATATTGGCGAGTTTATCGCTATTGCTGACGGTATATTAGCTGAATTTTTGGGTGCGGGTTTAATCAGTTTATTGCTAATTAATCCCTTAGTTATCCAGCACTTTTGGCGTTTATTCAATCTTAATTCTAAATTTAGCAACTTGCTCGAACTGAGCGATGCGCTAAGTGCTCTATCTCCTGTTATTCCTCAATCGCTAGAATATACGGCACATGGTTGTCGCGCCCCGCCTTTACAAGCTTAACTTTTTTATTTTAATACGCCATTCGCGAGATATATCTTTTTTGGGAAACGAATCCAAAATCACATACTGTTGATTTAGTTTATCTTTTTCCACTGATCGCGTTTGATGATTATTGTGCAACTGCCAATCCCCCTGTTGGTAGCGTAGTAAGCTTTAAGGTTAGAGGAATCTTCCTTTGTTAATTCGAAATTTAAGTAAACCTATACTGGCTGCATTAGCATTTATGCTAGCCGGTTGTGAAGGCGGCGTGCTGGATCCCAAAGGTCAAATCGGCATCGATGAGAAGCATCTCATTATTGTGGCAACCTTGCTGATGTTGATTGTGGTTATTCCAGTAATTTTCATGACTTTGTATTTTGCATGGAAATTCCGCGACGGTCGCGATGAAGAAATTTATGCACCTAAATGGGCACACTCAACCGCCATTGAAATCGTGGTGTGGGTCGTACCGATTATTATCGTGATCATTCTTGGTGTTATCACTTGGAAATCGACTCACGATTTAGATCCCTACAAACCGCTAGTGCATGACGCTAAACCGGTGAAGGTTGAAGTGGTGTCATTAGATTGGAAATGGTTGTTCATTTATCCTGAATATGGCATCGCATCGGTTAACGAATTGGCCTTCCCAGCCAATGTTCCGGTTAACTTTAAAATCACCTCTGACACAGCAATGAATTCATTTTTCATTCCGCAGTTAGGTAGCCAAATCTACTCAATGGCTGGCATGGCGACTAAGTTACACCTTATCGCAAACGAGCCAGGCACTTTTGAAGGTATTTCAGCTAACTACAGTGGTGCTGGATTTGCTGGTATGAAGTTTAATGCGATTGCAACTGCAAACGCTGACGATTTTGATGCTTGGGTTGCCAAGGTAAAACAGCAAGGTAATACCTTGGATGTTGAGCAATATAAGCAACTGGCTGAAAAGAGCGAAAACAATCCGGTGCAATACTACGGGTCAGTACAAAAAGGCATGTTTAACTACATTGTCATGCAATACATGCATCCAGACTCGAATATGAAACCAATGGACAGCATGGAAGGTATGCACGACATGAGCAACATGGAATCAATGTCTGGTATGGATCATACCAAGCATATGCAAAACATGGAGCACATGGTCGACAAGGACGCGGAACATTCTGGGCTTTCATCACCTTCACATTCAACCACAGAGCATTCTTCGACTGCATCTGGGGAGGCGAAATAATCATGCCATTTCTAGGAAAATTAACTCTCGAGTCAATTCCGTATCATGAACCGATTATTATGGTGACCCTTGCTGCGGTTGCCATTATTGGATTCATTATCGCGGCATTAATGACTAAGTATCAAAAATGGGGCGTGCTCTGGCATGACTGGTTAACCTCGGTTGACCATAAAAAACTCGGTATTATGTATATCGTGTTAGCAATGGTAATGCTGATCCGCGGTTTCTCTGACGCGATTATGATGCGAACTCAGCAAGCACTTGCCACCAATGGCGCTGCGGGGTATTTACCACCTGAACATTACGACCAAATCTTCACTGCCCATGGCGTGATCATGATTATCTTTATGGCAATGCCATTTATGATTGGTCTGATGAACTTGGTCGTACCATTGCAAATTGGTGCTCGTGATGTCGCGTTCCCGTTCTTAAACAATTTAAGCTTTTGGCTAACGACCTCTGGGGCGATATTAATCAATATATCACTTGGATTAGGTGAATTTGCCAAAACGGGTTGGGTGGCTTATCCGCCATTGTCAGAACTCGCATACAGTCCGGGGGTGGGGGTTGATTATTACATCTGGGCCTTGCAAATATCCGGCATCGGGACAACCTTAACCGGGGTGAACTTTATCGCCACTGTGTTAAAAATGCGCGCTCCGGGCATGAAGCTAATGCAAATGCCAATTTTCACTTGGGCCTGTACTTGGGCAAACGTGTTAATCGTTGCATCGTTCCCAATTTTAACCGCTGTGTTAGGTTTATTAACCTTAGACCGTTATTTAGATTTCCATTTCTTTACCAATGACGGTGGCGGGAACGCCATGATGTACATCAACCTGTTTTGGGCTTGGGGTCATCCTGAAGTATACATTTTGGTATTACCGGCTTTCGGTATTTTCTCTGAAGTGTTTTCAACCTTTACTTCTAAGCGCTTATTTGGTTACACCTCAATGGTGTGGGCAACGGGTGCGATTTCTGTACTTGGCTTTATTGTGTGGTTACACCATTTCTTTACCATGGGGTCGAGCGCTAACGTTAACGCCTTCTTCGGGGTGATGACCATGGTGATTGCGGTGCCGACTGGGGTAAAACTGTTTAACTGGTTATTTACCATTTATCGCGGCCGTTTACGTTTCACCGTGCCAGTATTGTGGTCTTTAGGCTTTATGGTGACCTTCACCATCGGCGGCATGACCGGAGTATTGTTAGCATTACCTGGCGCAGATTATGTACTACATAACAGCTTGTTTTTAATCGCCCATTTCCATAACACCATTATTGGTGGTGCGGTATTTGGTTACATGGCTGGTTTTGCCTACTGGTTCCCTAAAGCAATGGGCTTCCACCTTAACGAACGTTTAGGTAAGGCATCATTTTGGTGTTGGCAGATTGGCTTCTATATCGCCTTTATGCCGTTATATGTGCTTGGTTTTATGGGCATGACTCGTCGTATTAACCACACAGATAACCCAGCGTGGAACTTCTGGCTTTACTTTGCCGTGGTCGGCGCGTTTATCATCCTTGTGGGTATTATTTTACAGTTTGTACAATTGTATGTCAGCTTCCGTGATCGTGAGCAAAACTTAGATACTACTGGTGATCCATGGAATGGCCATACGCTTGAGTGGTCAACCTCTTCACCACCACAGTTCTATAACTATGCCCAGTTAGATCCAGTAACAGACATTGATGCGTTCACCGACATGAAAGAAAAAGGCACTGCCTATCAACGTCGTGAAACATACCAGCCGATTCATATGCCTAAAAATACCGCCAGTGGGATATTTATGGCCGCTGCGATTACCGCAATGGGATTTGCCGCAATTTGGCATATTTGGTGGTTAGCCATTGTTGGATTTGCAGGTGCGTTTGTATTGTTCTTAATGCGTGCTTACGACAATGATGTTGACTACTACGTGCAACCAGACGAAATCGCGCGTATTGAAAATGCACATATAGATAACGTAGCAAGGGGCAGATAATGAGTATTGCTATTAAAGCAGATTTACACGACGCTCATTCTGCTGAGCACCATGATGAACACCACGATACCAGTGGTAACACCTTATTCGGTTTTTGGATTTATCTAATGACCGACTGTATTTTGTTCGCATCCGTTTTTGCGACTTATGCAGTGTTATTCATGAACACTGATGGTGGGGTGTCGGGCAAAGATATTTTCGAATTAGACTTCGTGCTTATCGAAACCGCCGCCTTACTAGTCAGTAGTATTACTTATGGCTTTGCCATGATTTGCGCTAGACACCAAAAGAAAGCGGCGACATTAGCGTGGTTGTTAATCACCTTCGCGTTAGGTTGTGTGTTTATCACGATGGAAGTGTACGAGTTCCATCATCTGATTGAACACGGCAATGGCCCAGATCGCAGCGCCTTTTTATCAGCATTTTTTGCCTTAGTCGGCATGCATGGTTTGCATGTTACCGCGGGCTTAATTTGGATGCTGATCATGATGGTCGAAGTTATCAAGTGCGGTTTAAATAATCGTAGTATCACTCGCCTAAGTTGCTTAAGTTTGTTCTGGCATTTCTTAGACATCGTGTGGGTGTGTGTGTTTACCGTTGTTTATTTGTTAGGAGTCTTGTGATGAGCAATGCACATTCAAGCCACGGCGAGGGCGACTTTGGCGCCAGTGTTAAGTCATATTTAGTCGGCTTTGTGTTATCGGTGATCTTAACCGGTATTCCATTTTGGTCGGTAATGACTCACAGCTTTGACCATACAACCACCTTATGGATTGTGGTTGCTGCGGCAATAGTACAAATCGTGGTGCACTTAAAGTACTTCCTTCATTTAGATTTTTCTAAAGAAGGCAGGATCAATACATTCTCTTTCTTATTCACTGCACTGATTATTGTCATGGTAGTGGGTTTATCTGTGTGGATTATCTACGCAGCTAACGAATTGATGATGTAATTAGACAGCTATCATGAATAATCAAGGTCAATCTATGTCAGCACAATTAACATCACGCTTACGAGGATATGTTCAGGTAACTAAGCCTGGCATCATCATGGGCAATTTAATTTCCGTCGCCGGCGGGTTTTTACTCGCCGCACAAGGTAACGTAGATTGGACCTTGATGTTTGCAACCATGATAGGGCTCTCTTTAGTGGTGGCGTCTGGTTGCGCTGTCAATAATTGTATTGATCGCGATATCGACGCCAAAATGCAGCGTACTCGTAACCGAGTTACCGTTACCGGTGAAATATCGGTACAAGCTGTATTGAGCTTTGGCATTGGTCTGGGGATTATTGGCTTTACCATGCTAGCCATGTTCACTAACAATTTAGCGGTATTATTTGCCGCTATCGGTTATGTGGTTTATGTCGGCGTGTACAGTCTATACATGAAGCGCAACTCGGTTTACGGCACCTTAGTGGGTAGTTTCTCAGGTGCTGTGCCACCAGTTGTAGGCTATTGTGCGGTCAGTGGACAAATGGACACAGGTGCAATCATTTTGCTACTGATGTTCAGTTTATGGCAAATGCCACACTCGTATGCGATTGCAATATTTCGCTTTGATGACTATGCCGCAGCCAACATTCCGGTGTTACCTGTTGCTGAAGGTATGGCCAAAGCAAAACTGCATATAGTGCTCTACATTGCCGTGTTTGCATTGGTTAGCGCACTATTACCGCTGGCGGGTTATACAGGTATTGCCTTTATGGCCGTGACCTTTGCCACCAGTTTATGGTGGTTAGCCATGGCGTTAAAAGGTTATCGTCGCGACATCAACTTACAGTCTTGGGCTAGGCAAGTATTTGGATTTTCCATTATTACCATTACCGCATTAAGCGTGACCATGGCATTGGACTTTCAAGTTGTAGCCCAACCTGCACTGCTAACATTAGCGCCTTAAGTCCCTCAGCAAAAATTAACCATTCTTAAGCCCATTGCATAACGCAATGGGCTTTTTTATTTGATTAATCAGAATATTTTACTAGGCTTAAACTCTAAAAATTAAGCCATCAAATAGGATTTAACACTAAGGCCTAAGCTTAGTACTCGCTAAGATTTGGGGCTAAAATACACTAGCTAGACCTCTCACGGTTCAATAAGAATCACACCGAACTGTAAAGGCAAACATAAAGGGATCTTATGTTTATCATGTCACGCCCAAGTCAGCATCCAGCGCTTGCACTTAATAGAGTCAAAAATATCGTTCCGCGATTGTTGTTGCTAGTGTGCGCTTTGATCACGGTCAAATCACTTTATGCGGCCCCACAATCGCCGCCTACAGCGACTATTTTTGGTAACTGGATCATTGATAGCCCAGAACAAATCACGCTGTTACAGTTAACTCGTGACCAGAGTTACTTATACATACAATTAAACTTAATTGAGCCACAAAACAGCGTTGCTGAATGGGGTCGAATAGATATCCAGCAAGCAGATGTTCACTTTTTCCCAAGCTACAGTAGTAATCAACAACAGGGTCTAGTTGCCTATCAAATAGCTCATCCTAAATTGCACATAGCACTTACTGTCGAGTCAGCCCGGTTAGTCTTTAGTATCGACACTAATGGTGACAGCGTTGCCGATGAACAACATCACTATGACATCACTCCAAGCCAATCTGTCTATGGTGTCTGGCATCAGTTGTCGAGCCCGGCACTGAGTAGCTTGGTGCTGTTCGATAATGGCTATTACGCCATGGTGAAGATTAACCTACACCAAGACCCACAAGCTAATGAGCACTTCACCCATCTACAATGGGGGCGATTTGTACTGCAACAAAAGCAGCTGATCATTGAGCCCATGTTTAATAGCCATCCACAACAAACATCAAGCTTATTAAGCGCCATTTCGAGCATTGTTTATCAGCCTAGCAAACAGCAATTGACGTTATCTTTTATGATGGAGGCCAATCCTGATGACATCGGGATTAATCAACGATATCGACGTTAGCTCAAACCGAATATGAAATTGCATAAAACGCGGTTAATAACAGGTAAACCACGTTAACGTTTAATAGGTAGTGTAGCTATTTGCATTATCTAATTGAGCCAAAACCGATTTAACTAAACTGTCTCTCGCCACCAAATTAGGATCCATTGCAGCAAACTGCTCTAACATGGGTTCCGGTAAGTTATCGAAAAAAATGATGTACTCCTGCGTAAAATCTAGCAGTGGAACAGCTTGCTTAAACGCTTTATTTGTCGTGTTAAAGTGACTGCTATCTTTAACCCATTGCTGCATCACCTCAATCCATAGCGGTTGATCGTTTAATCTGCTGAGGTAAGATTCTGCGTCTTGTTTACTCAGAAACTGCTGCGTCTTTACATCATAGAGATATAGCGCAGGAAACTGCGGCTTAGCCGTTTGGCTAGACACCTCAGAATAAAGAGCCCCCTTTAAGTGACTACCTAAAGGCGTTATGTCTGCTGCAGTCGCCAGACCACTGGTTATGGCTACAACACCGAACAGTAAAAAAGCGATACCTTTATTATGCATGATCGTGCCTCCAAGCATGGCGAGGGCCAATCAAATCTAGAGGACTATGAGGTGAAATACTAATCGATGAAAGTTGGGTCAACATAGCAAATCCTTTTGTAAGTATATAATAAATAAACCTTCTCGCTGTTAGAGCTTATAGGCTATTTTTTTTCTGTCAACCAAGAATTAGCTTAGTTTTTAAGCATGAAATTAAGTGCTTTATTCGCCTACCTGCGTTATCGTTAACGAATAAAAACAATATAAATGGAATTATAGAATGTTTGAAATCCCCAAGGACAAAAACCGTTTTGCGCATATAAAAACGATCTCGATTATTATTATCACATGCATTTCACTCAGTTTTATTGCATTGTTTTTCGGTAAAAATGCCCTTTCAAGTTCATCATCAAATTCACCTGGTTCACTCACTGAAGTCAATCAAGGGCCTATGCTCGTCACAGTTTCAGGTTATGGCAAGTTAGTCCCTAAAACCCAACGCGGCATCAATACCATGAGTAGCGGCCACATTATTGAAGTGTTACAGCAACCTGGAAATGTGGTTAATAAAGGCGATGTGATCATTCAGCTGAATAATCCTAAACTACAACGCACAATGGAAACCAGTGAATTAGCTTTACTTGAGCAGCAGTCTAACCTTATACAGATTATGGCCGAATCGCGCCAAGCATTAGATGACCAACAAGGAAAAATGCGTTTAGCTAAAGTGCGCTTGGCCTTGGCTCAAGCAGAACTTAGTGCCCATGAAAAATTAAAACAAAGCCAAGTGATTTCAGTACTGGATCTTCATAAGGCACAAGTCGCTTGGGAGCAAGACAATGCTATTTTACAAATGGAAACAAGCCGATTAGACACGCTGCAGCAAACTCGTAAAGCCATCAATAACTCAGCACAATACCGCTTAGAAAAAGCACAAAAACAGCGAGAACTACTAGTGTCGGAAGTCGAACAACTGTCGATTAGAGCCAGTATGGATGGCATGCTAACCGAACTGGCCAGCGATCTAGACATTGGCAGGCATTTAGAAGAAGGTCAGATTGTGGGTATGATTGCCGACTTGTCGCAATACTATGCTCGGATCAACATTACCGCTAATGATGCTGAATTTGTAATCCCTGGTTTACCTGCAAAAGTAGCCATAAAAGGCATTGATATTGTCGGAAATGTTACCCGAGTAGAACCTACAGTTAATAATGGCAGCGTTGAAATAGACATTAGCTTTAACGGCAACTTACCTTCCTCTGTGAGACCCAATATTGATGTCAATGCCATCATTGAAATAGCAAACCACCAAAATACTTTAGTGATTAAACGCCCTGTTGGGGTTATTCGTGGGCATCGTCAATATTCTTTCTTTGTCCTAAATGATGAACTTGAACAATTTGAAAGGCGTGACATCAGCATAGGTGATATTGCTGGGGAGCAAGCACAAGTCACCACAGGACTTCATCAAGGCGAACGTCTTTTATTGCAAGTACCAGGGCGCCTACAAGATAGAATTCAGTTTAGTGAAGGAGAACTATATGACTAACACCGTGATTAGCCTAACTGGATTGAATAAGTCGTTTCAGCATCATTCAGGTGACAACTCGGTATTAAAGCAAATTAGCTTACAGATAAAAACCGGTGAAATGATTGCGATTCTGGGGGCTTCTGGCAGTGGAAAATCTACCTTACTGTCTATTCTTGGATTACTCGATGTAGCTGATACGGGGAGTTACCAACTGTGCAATCAAGACGTAAGTGCATTATCAGCATATCAATTAAGCCAATTACGAAATCAACATATTGGCTGGGTATTTCAAAATTTCAATCTGATTGCCGATATGACAGTCGCTGAAAATCTCGCAGTACCGTTACGTTTTAACCCCGCCATCAAAGCAACTCAATACTCTGAACGAATAAATGATGTTCTGGCCAAAGTCGGTTTAAGTGATCGAGCCTCGTTTTATCCTGATCAGCTCTCTGGTGGACAACAACAGCGTGTTGCCATTGCTAGGGCACTGATCTGCCAACCTGATATTTTATTATGCGACGAACCTACAGGTAATTTGGATTCAAACAACGCCGCAAAAATTATGACTTTATTAGGAAATCTGCATAAAGAAGGCAAAACAGTATTGATTATAACCCACGACAACACTGTCGCTGCATGCTGTCAAAAAGCTTATAAAATGCATGATGGTGAGCTTTCTCCTCTTGAAGATGAGGAGTATAGACGTGTTGTTTGATGTCAAATATGGCTGGCGAAAATGGCGTGGCCAGCGTGGTATATGGGCAGTATTAATCATCAGCCTATGCTTTTTTTGCAGTTTAATTGGTTTTGTGACTAACCTACTGTGGTTATTAAGTAGTGATAGACCGCAATGGGTAAACCAAACTTCACCCTTGATAACCGTGGCGAATCAAGATTTTAATGGCAACCTTCAACCAACATCTGAATATGATATTGCCTTATTGCAGCAATTATCAGCAGTACAAACTGTCGCTAGCGTGGCGGTACAAACAGCAGTGGTCACTGTCGGGATAAAAGAAATACCTGGTTTACGGATTGGCTTTTACACCGACACCTTATTGCCGTTACTTGGCTTACCAGAGCCTTTTTCGCAACAAGGATTTGAAGCCAAAAAGGCTATACTCTCGTCGCAGTTTTGGCACAAACATACCAATGCCAAAGCACTATCGCAGCTGTCACTGTATTATCAAAACCAAGTATTACCTATTGCGGGTGTGGCGCCTGCATCAATGGATAAATTGGGTAATATTCAAATTGACCTATGGTTACCAGACAGCTATTTACTGTTAGATGTGCCACAAATGTTTACTGATAATCCAGCGCTTTATATCAATAGTAAGGGGAATAGATATGGTTTCGCTTTATTGAATAAAGCGATTCCTATTACTCAGTTACAGCAAGCATATTCAACCCTAAGACAACAAACGCCGCGTCCGCAAGGTGGGTTTATTGATAGTCAATTTACATCATGGTTAATTGACGGTGTAGAGCTTAAGCCAATTGAACGTGACATGTTGCATAAACAGGCTTGGATATTAATGGTTTTATTAGTCTGTTTTGGGTTTATTATTTTTAGCAGCATAGTGTCGGCCTACATGCAGCAAGGGATAGTGCGTCAATCTGAAATGCAGTTAAAGTTGGCATTAGGTGGCGATAAAAAACAACTAATAAGTCAGTTGTTTAAAGAAAATATTCCCGCATTCGCTTCTCTGATTATTATTGCGCCAATATTAGGTTATGGCATTTTGCAATATGTCAGTCATATTCCTGTTTACCGAAGCTATTTCGTTACTGGTTTATCATTTAATCTCGGTTTATGGGTCGCGGCAGTAACGATATCGGTTAGTTTATATTGGCTTTGTGCACAAATTCCGATGCTGGGTATTATGACCACGCAGTTTAGCCGAGGCCAACGCGGACAAATGACCAAAGCACAACAGCGTATGAGCCAGTTAACCTTAGTGGCTCAACTCACTGTGATAGTAAGCGTTATCATCTTATCCTTGGTGCTGTCTTTTTCTGAATGGCAGAAATATCAGAAAGTCAGCTTTTTACCCGATCTATACAGTTACGAGCCCAAGGTAACCAGTCCATTATCGTTAGCACTTACTGCGCAGCAATTAGAGGGGCAATGGCAAGTTGCAGGCAAAGCAGTGGCTTTGTCCTCGGCGAGGTTCACCGCCTTAGGTGATCAAGGATTACAATATAATACGTCGAATAATTCAGGGATCAGCAAGCCAATAAATGGCCTTTATGTCTCAAGTAATTTTTTTGACTTGCTGGGCATAAAATATCTTATCCCGGCAACACTAACGACTAATAGCGTGACAGTAAATCGAACGATGGCAAGCCAGCTAGCCGACGAATTAAACTTAAATCATTGGCAAGACATACAAGGGATAACACTCAATGTGACGGGGTTTTATTACCAAAAACAATTCACCATTACAGCCATTGTTGAAGATCAACTTCATTTTGGCCTTAATCAAAGTCCATCACCTGTCATGTATTTACATTTAAGTGCGCAAAACCCGCTGTTCGCTCATCGCATTGCGCCAGTTTTTTATAGTCGTACAGCCAACCCTGAACTCGTTGGGTCGCGTATAAATGAATGGGCCTCTTTACAATCGACTCATTTAAGCTATATATCCAATGGCACTTTGGCACAACAAATTATCAATACCGATCCTGCAGGCAAATTATTATTTATGACCTCGTTTGCAATGGCGATAATGATATGTCTTCTGGTTGTTTTCACCTTGTACTATCGTTTTCATTTTGCCGTTAAAGTACAGCAACTCAAGTTGGCAATTTTACTGGCTGTCGGTGGACAAAAAAATACACTTATGTTGCACATCATTCGGCTCAACGTCAGTCTAATGGCGATTGCAGCTCTGTGTGCAGGCATACTGATGCTCGCAATAGATGACTACAGCATAAGCCTATTAGGGGTATCAATGTGGCAACCTATGTTATGGCTATATGGGATTGTGTTTTGCACTTTACTGATTATTGCAATTACATTTTTGGCCGCTAAACGCATCTTACGCCACAGTATTAGTCGGTTATTACAAGGATAATGATAAGTCGTTATCCATCACCTCATTAACCCTAAATAGTTTAATGAAAGACAACTTATGTAACTATCCAGTACTATTTATGCGATAAACAAACATTTACAGCTATTTAGTTACAATTTCTGCCACAATCAGCTATTCAAATTTAAGCGATTACACTTCATACTGAGTCATTGCTGGTATCAATTTAGTGTTTAAAGGATATGTCATGGGCCAAGAAACCTCGAAGATTCTCGTTGTCGATGACGACATGAGATTACGTTCATTATTAGAACGTTACTTGATAGAGCAAGGCTTCCAAGTTCGTAGTGCTGCGAATGCGGAACAAATGGATAGATTACTTGAGCGCGAAAACTTTCACCTTTTAGTACTTGATCTGATGCTACCCGGTGAAGATGGTTTATCGATTTGTCGCCGCTTGCGCCAACAAGAAAACCCTATTCCGATTGTGATGTTAACCGCCAAAGGCGATGAAGTAGACCGAATTATCGGCCTAGAACTGGGCGCAGATGACTACTTACCAAAACCCTTTAACCCGCGTGAATTGTTAGCGCGCATTAAAGCGGTAATGCGTCGTCAAATAATCGAAGTCCCTGGAGCACCAGCTCAACAAGAAGAAATGATTGAATTTGGTGAGTTTTCACTAAATCTTGCCACCCGTGAAATGTTTCATGGTGATGAAAGCATTGCCCTAACCAGCGGTGAATTTGCAGTACTTAAAGTACTGGTTAACCACCCTAGAGAGCCATTATCGCGTGACAAGCTGATGAACCTTGCTCGAGGGCGTGATTATTCGGCACTTGAACGTTCTATTGATGTGCAGGTTTCACGCCTACGCCGTTTAATTGAGAAAGATGCTGCTAACCCACGCTATATCCAAACGGTTTGGGGCTTAGGTTATGTATTTGTCCCCGACGGCACCACACGTAAATAAGTCATGGAACTTAAGTTAAAATGGTGGCAACGCTTTTTACCCCGCAGCGCTTTTAGCCAGACCGTATTGTTGATTGGCAGTTTACTGCTGATCAATCAATTGGTGTCTTATTGGTCTGTCGCCGTTTACTTTATCAAACCCAGTTATGAACAAATTAACCAACTGATCGCACGCCAAATCAATATTTTATTTGTCGATGGTGTTGATGTTGGCCGTGAACATCTCACCATGGTTGATGCCTTAAATGCCAAAGTGCGTGACGATGGTATGACGGTTTATAATCTTAAACAAGCTCAAGAAGCGGGACTGAACCAAGCCACTTATTACAGCTTTTTATCTGAGCAAATGTCGGTATATCTGGGCGGTGAAGCTGAAGTGCGTTTTTCGCAAGGTGAAAAACTCAATGTGTGGATTAAGCCACCACAAGCACCGACGTTATGGATTAAAGTGCCGCTGAGCAGTATTAACGAGTCAGATTTATCGCCATTAACGCTGTATTTATTAGTTATTGGTGGGCTCAGTGTCGCCGGAGGCTGGTTGTTTGCACGGCGACAAAACAGACCGTTAAAACGACTGCAAAAAGCTGCCGTCGCGGTATCTAAAGGTGATTTTCCGCCAACGTTACCATTAAGCGGCTCTACCGAGATTGTTGAAGTAACTCATGCATTTAACCAAATGGCCAACAGCATGAAGCAACTTGAGCAAGACCGTGCCTTACTGATGGCTGGAATTTCTCACGATTTACGCACTCCGTTAACCCGCATTCGCTTAGCATCTGAAATGATGGTAGAAGATGATCAGTATCTAAAAGAAGGCATAGTCACCGATATTGAAGACATGGATGCGATTATTAACCAATTTATTGCATACATTCGTAACGACCAAGAAGGCGTTCGTGAGCCTGACCAAATAAACCGCTTAATCCAAGAAATTAGCCAACAAGAGTCACATCGTGAAGAAACCCTCGAATTATCATTAGCCGATTGTCCTGACATCGCCATTAATAGTGTAGCGATCAAACGGGTGCTGAGTAATTTGGTTGAAAATGCTTTCCGTTATGGCAATGGCTGGATAAAAATAAGCTCTTATCATCAAGGTAATACAGTATGTTTTAGTGTTGAAGATAATGGCCCCGGCATTGATGAAACTAAAGTCGAGTCACTGTTTCAACCCTTTACCCAAGGCGACTCAGCTCGTGGCAGTGTGGGCTCAGGCTTAGGTTTAGCCATTATTAAGCGCATTGTTGATCGTCATCATGGCAATATTCAGTTGTCTAATCGCCCCCAAGGCGGCCTGAAAGCACTCGTATCACTGCCGATAATCGATAAAAACTAATATCACTAAACTGATGTTATGACCTATTTTCGGCCTATCTTAAACAACCTTCACTGCGCAACACAAACTGTAACATTAGCGCCATAAAATACACATAATGGTCTTTCTGTTAAGTTTGGATAGCATGAAAATATCAACTTTATCCCTCGGTGCATCGGCATTATTACTAATACTTGCAGCCTTATTAGCGGCAACAGTGCTATGGAGTAACCAGCAACGACAAGTGAGCGAACAGCTCAATCAAAATTTACAGCAAATCCAACACACCTTTCAGTTCGATGTACGCAATAATATAAGTAACTACCTGCAAACTGGGCAAAGCAACTACCTCGAACAAGCGCGTACCGATATTATAGGTATCACCAACAGCATTAACCAATTACATCAGGCACATCCGCAGCTAGATAGCACCTCGTTAACTGAGTTAATGACCCAGCTGATCAGCGACTTAGACACTAAATATCGTGCTGCCGGCAAACTAGCAGGTAATCCACGTCAATTGTTAGCATTTGCTGAATCAGAAATGCTCAACTACGCTCGCAGCCTAACCCGCTATGCTCAATCGGCCCCACAAGACAACAGCGATGCTCAGCAATATTTAGCGCTTACGCTGGAATTACCCAGCTTGGTTTATCAATTATCACAGCTAACCCAAACCTTACTAATAGACCAAGATACGGGCGTAATCAACAGTGTTAACTTCTCTATAAGTGCGCTTAATACTTGGCATGATGATTTGCAAAAACTGCCATTATTAGGCATTTACCGCACTGAGGAAGTCGATGAGTTTGCCTTAGGTGATGATGAGCCCAAGCGAGTTGAAATTGGCGAAACGCCTCGCTCAGAATTACTCAGCTTAACCCAGCGCTACAGTAAAGAGGTTGCCAATACCAAGCAAATGCAAACCGATATTCAAGCGGTACAAAAGGCGCTAATGAATGCGACTAGCCAAGTCGAGCAGCAATTAGTGTCTCTGGCCGATATACAGACAGCAACTGACCAACAATTAAAGCGCAACTTACAATGGTTGCTGTATGGCATGGTGACCTTGCTGGCACTGTTTTCGGTGATTTATTTAATCTTACAACAGCGCAGAGTTGTGGCGCCGTTAAAACGCTTAAATCGTGCTTTTTCTATGTTAAGTGAGTCTAACCAACGTGAACCGCTCCCCGTAACAAGCCAATGTGAGACAGGCCAAATTGCGGCGCATTTTAATCGACTACTGCAACGATTTGAGCAAGAGGATGAGCAGCAAAAACACAATATGACTCAAGTGTCGCACTCATTAAGCGAATTAGTTGCCAGAATAGGCTCATTATCAAATAGCACCCAGCAAACGCAAACCGTGGTGCAGCAAGCACAAGGGCAAACCGCTGATTTAATTGCGCTAGCAGAATTAGTAAACCGGTCGTCTAGCGAGTTAACGGACAGCGCCCAACAGACCATGAATGACATGCTAGCCAGCCAGCAAGAGGCGCAAGGTGTGTTGACGGCAACCGAAAATACTCTGACGACAGTCAACCAATGTAACCGTTCACTAACCCAGCTAAGTACCTCTGTCACTGATGCCGCTAAAATTGTTGATGTGATTGGTAATATTGCCGATCAAACTAACTTGTTAGCACTCAATGCTGCTATTGAAGCCGCAAGAGCAGGCGAACAAGGCCGTGGATTTGCGGTCGTAGCCGATGAGGTGCGTAACTTATCTCATCGAACCCAGTTATCGCTTAAAGATATTATGGCGATATTGACCCAATTAACGGCCTCTAATGCTGCGCTCAGTAGCAGCGTTAATGACATTAGCCAAGCATCTGAACAACAAAAAATACGCGCGCAAAGCTTGTTAACAGTGGCTAAGCAAGTACAGCAACAAGCCAGTACTATGGCAAAGAGTGCCAGCCAAGGCAGTGAACACGCTAACCAACAAGTGCATCATCTTGATGAGTTTGTAGCAGCCATGGACAATTTACTCCAGCGGGCAAAGCATGCCTTTGAACAAAGTGAGACCATTGCATTAGAAGTGAGCAACAGTGTCGATAATATCGAACAAAACTTGGGGATTGGTGCGAGTAAGGTTTAAATCTCTAACAGGCTTTTCAAATGTAAAAAGGGTGCCACATTCGGCACCCTTTTGTCATATCATCAAGCTGTTATGAACAGATTATAGTGCAGCCATTACCGCTTCTGCAGTGCTGACTTCAAATGACTTACCTTCTTCAACGTTCAGTAAAGTCACCACGCCATTGTCAATGACCATTGCATAACGTTGTGAACGAATGCCACCAAAACCTGCGGTATCCATTTCTAAGCCTAATGCTTTAGTAAAGCTGGCATCACCATCTGCAAGCATCATCAATTCAGATGCATTTTGCGCTTCGCCCCACGCTTTCATAACGAATGCATCATTTACAGCAACACAAGCAATAAGATCAACACCTTTAGCTTTGAACTCGTCAGCTAATACAACAAAACCAGGCAAATGCGCTTCTGAACACGTTGGGGTAAATGCACCCGGCACGGCAAATAAGACCACTTTTTTACCGGCAAATAATTCAGTTACATCATGGTTAACCATACCGTCTTTAGTCAGTTGGCTTAGGGTAGCTTTTGGTAGAGATTGTCCTTTCGCGATCATAATATTTCCTTAACAGTTAAATAAGAAGGGTTATCTTGGCGCCAATACTTTACGGCAGCCCAAATATAGAATAGATAATACTGATTCACATAGAATCGAGATCAATAGTCCTAACAACATACCTACCGCAATGGCTTCTGGTTTTAACAAAATAACATGCGAATAGTTTTGCCATACTTCAGCCTGAATGTCTGTTTGTGGTGCGAGAAACACTTGCTGGTAAGGACTATAACTATGTTGACGAAAACGAGTTAATGCATCAGTTAGTAGTACATAACGCTGGTAGATAGACTCAATACTCTCACCACCAGCACTGAACACTGGGTCGTTATTTTGTCGATAATGACGGATCAGTTTATTGATATCACCACCAAAAAAACGGTTGGCGTCATGCTGAAACTCACCCAAACTCTGCTTTGCCTCTAACTGATGCGCTTCTAGGCGTTGGCCGTATTGGTCAACAAAGCCGGGAACTTGAATGCCAATCAATACTCCACAAACAAACAGCACTAAACGAAGGTAGTCCATTAAATGTTTTATCATGATGTCATCGGTTACGATAAAAATAAATTCACAAACACCACAATATCACCTCTCAGTTAACTAAGCATCTTGTATAAAGGGATGTTAATTTACAAGGTTAACCTTGGCTGAATAAACTCAATAAATGCCGAGATCCGCCTAGCCACTATTGACGACTTATAATACACAGCATTAATTTGTTCACGTTCTGTTGCGATGATTTTTTCATTCATGAGCATTGGCACTAATCGCCCTGCGGCGAGGTCATTTTTGATCATAAATCCCGATAAACATGCGATACCATTACCCGCTAATACCAGTTGGCGCAGGGTTTCGCCATTGCTGGTGCTGATCGTTGGAGTAATCGCATCGCAGCCCTTTAGTGGCCATTGATTCAGCACTTTAGGTTCGGTAAAACCAAGCAAATCATGATTGGCTAAATCGGCTACCTTTTGCGGTACTCCACGACGTGCTAAATAGTCTGCCGAGGCAACGATATGTAACGCGCTGTGACCTAATGGCCGCGCGTACAAGCTTGAATCTGCTAATTTTCCAATACGAATTGCCACATCGGTGCGTTTTTCTAATAAATCGACATAACCTTCATTAGAGGTCAGCACAAGTTCGATATCTGGATAGGTTGCGCGAAAATTTTGTACTAACGGCACTAACTGATGGAACACAAATGGGCTGGCAGCATCGACGCGCAAACGCCCTTGCGGTAGTTCACCACGGCGAACCAAATCATCCTCAGCTTGCTGCAACTGCAATAAACCGCAACGAACAGACTCAACAAATTGCCGCCCTTCATCGGTTAATTCAATCCGCCGCGTGGTGCGATTTAATATGGTCACCCCAAGTTGTTGCTCAATTTTACTCACTGCACGAGACACCCGCGCAACTTGAATATTGAGTGAGTCTGCCGCAGCAGAAAACCCGCCACTGTCGACCACAGTTAATAAAATATCTAAGTCATCAGATCGCGTCAACATGGCTACCCCATTCATTAACCTCAAGGGTTATCCCGATTGGAGGTTATTAGTATCAATTACTGTTATTTATTACAAAAGTCATTTGCTAAAAATACTGTTTTTGGCAACAAAAATCTAATCAATAATAGCCGCTATTAACAGACAAGCAATTTAACTGATGACTCAAAGAGGACTACACCATGCCGTTAGCTTTACTTGCACTGACGCTTAGCGCCTTTGCCATAGGAACAACAGAATTTGTCATTGTGGGATTGCTACCCACGATGGCGCAAGACCTTAACGTGTCTTTACCCTCCGCCGGGTTACTCGTTAGCTTATATGCTCTTGGTGTTGCGATAGGTGCACCGGTACTAACGGCATTAACAGGAAAATGGAATCGCAAACATGTATTGCTGTCAGTAATGGTACTGTTTGTGGCTGGTAACCTACTAGCTTGGCAAGCGCCCGGTTACGAAACCTTAATCGCCGCACGTATTATCACAGGGCTAGCCCACGGAGTGTTTTTCTCTATTGGCTCAACTATTGCCACAGGGTTAGTGCCAAAAGAGAAAGCCGCCAGTGCAATTGCCATTATGTTTACCGGATTAACCGTCGCCTTGGTGACAGGAGTTCCTTTGGGCACTTACATTGGCCAAACCTTTGGCTGGCAAGCTACTTTCTTAACTGTCGCAATCCTTGGGTTTGTGGCCTTGATTGGCAGCAGCTTGCTGGTACCGAGTAATTTAAGCCAGCCACCAGCGGCAAAATTATCATCGCAATTAAAAGTACTGACTCAACCAAGGTTATTACTGGTCTATGCCATTACTACGCTAGGTTATGGCGGCACATTCACGGCCTTTACTTTTTTAGCCCCCATTTTAGAGCAAGTGTCTGGTTTTGAAGCTCAATCTATTGGCCTAATCATGTTGGTATACGGGATATCGGTTGCCATTGGTAATATTTGGGGCGGAAAAATGGCCGATAAAATGGGCCCAATTAAAGCGTTAAGCATTATTTTCAGCGGTCTTGCGACCATATTAGTGGTATTTAACTTTACTGCGGTTAACCCTATTGCTGCTGTGATCACTATTTTAATCTGGGGCGCTTTTGCATTTGGTAATGTACCCGGGCTACAAGTTTACGTGGTGTCACTTGCGCAGAAGTACACCCCCGATGCTGTTGATGTGGCTTCAGGATTAAATATTGCCGCTTTTAATGTCGGAATTGCTCTTGGATCTTGGGGAGGTGGGCTAATTGTTGCTAAGGCAGGACTAATGCATACCCCTTGGGTTGGTGCTGTGATTGTGGTTATAGCGCTAGGATTAACACGTTTCAGTGGCTTTCTGGACAAGAAAACTAACGTTAGCAAGAATGTTCAAATGAGTGTTCAAGCGACTAGTTAAAGGAATAGGAATTAGGAATAGTTAAGCGAGTTGTTTAGCAACGACATCAACGTCGATATTCAATATCACAATTATGCTGATTAGATTGATTAACGCCAATGTGAGCTCGTATCTGCGACCTCGCATTGGTCGTTACTGTGTTCTCATCAGATGCTACAAACCCCAGTCGGCGTTAGGTAAATGCTCCACAAACCAGTCAAAAGCGCGACCTTGATGATCTTTATGCCAGGCAAGATACAAACTCTGATTTGGCCTTGGAATTGAACATTTTTTTTCAATTAATTCACCACTGTCAAAGTAGCATTGCACCATATGCTTAGGTAAAAAGCCAATCCCGAGCCCTTGCAATTGGGCAGCTATCTTGGTTTCCATGGTGTTCACTTTAATCACCTGCTTACTTTTAAACAGGCCACTGCTGCGTGTCGGCAAAACTTGTGCGGTATCAGCAACCACCACTGAAGCGTATTCAGTGAGCTTGTCAGCTTCTAACACGCCATCAACAAACGCCAATGGATGATGCGGTGCTACTGCAAATACAAATTCAATTTCACCGATTTTATGGGTTTGAAATACGCCTCGAGGTAACTCGCCAGATGCACCAATGACAATATCGGCACGGCGACTGTGTAATGCATCCCAGCCTCCGCCGACGGCTTCGACATCGATACTAATGTCGACTGAATGATCTAATTGGTTAAATTGCTCAATCAACTGGAACAGTGGCGCTTGAGGAATGACAGTATCGCGCGACAGCCGAATTTCGGTTTCCCAACCTGACTCTAACTGCTGCACTGAATCAATCAGCCGATTAGTGGCGAGTAAGATTTGCCGTCCTTGTTCCAGCACAATTTTGCCTGCCGGCGTCAGCTGGGCTTTTTGTTTTGTTCGGTCAAATAATGCCGTGCCCATATCATCTTCAAGTTTTTTGATGGTATAGGTCAATGCTGACGGAACCCGATACAGTGACGCGGCCGCAGCAGCAAAACTGCCTTTACGCTCTATGGCATCTAGCGCCCGTAATGCATCAATCGTAATGGCATGGTGCATGGCTAACTCCATATTCAATTATTTTGAACTATGAGCTCAGTTTATTCCGATTTTTTATTCAATCAAGTCTCAATATACTCATTATCAATCGGTGAGAACTACTCACAACAGTATTTATATTATGTTTAAATTTATTGAGGATAACTATCATGAAAGCACTAATCAAAAATATCACTCGCTCTACCGCTGGTTTCAGTACCTTGGCATTACGTGTACCAGTTGGGATTATTTTTATGGCTCACGGTGCACAAAAATTGTTTGGTTGGTTTGGCGGTTATGGTTTAGAAGGCACAGGACAATGGATGACATCGATAGGCATGGAACCAGGCGTATTAATGGCGTTTATGGCTGGCAGTGCAGAGCTTTTCGGTGGCTTGTTCATTCTATTAGGCTTACTGACTCGTCCAGCTGCGGTGGTGTTAGCGTTCACTATGGTCATCGCCATTGCTAGCGTACACATCAGTAACGGTTTATTTATGGCAAATAACGGTTATGAATTTGCGTTAGCACTGTTGGCTATCACAGTGTCACTGGCAATATCGGGTTCAGGCAGAGTTGGGATAGATAACGCCATTGCCGCGAAATTAGCTAAGTAAGCCAAGCTTATATTCTGTATTTAGATCACGCTTTAGGAGCACATTATGATTACATTACGACTTGCAAGTGAACGCGGTAAAGCTAATTTTGGCTGGTTAGACAGTAAGCACAGCTTTTCATTTGGTAGCTATTACGATCCAGAGCACATGGGCTTTTCAGCGCTACGCGTCATCAATGATGACAGCGTCACTCCAGGTGCAGGATTTGCTACTCATGGCCACCGTGACATGGAAATTATCAGTTACGTACTTGAAGGCTCTATCGCCCATAAAGACAGCGAAGGCAATGTTGAAGTATTGCCCGCTGGGGAATTTCAATTGATGTCAGCCGGTAGCGGTATTAGTCACAGTGAATACAATGCATCAAAAACTGAATCACTGAAGTTTTTGCAAATTTGGATCCAGCCAAATACCTTAGGTAACACGCCTGGATACCAACAAAAAAACTTTGGTCAAGCAGTAGGACTAACGACGATAGCTACGCCAACGGGTGATAAAGGTACCTTGCAAATCAAGCAAAATGCGACATTGTCACAACTGATTCTGGCGCCTAACTCTGAAATAACCTATCAGGTCGCTGTTGGACGCAAAGTATACGTGCATCAGGTGGCTGGAGAGCTAAGTATTGATGAGCAAAATCTGAGTGCAGGAGACGGTGCTAAACTCACCGACATCACCACAGTGACCTTGGTTAATCCAGCGGACACTCAGTCAACAGCACTGATTTTTGATTTGCCCTAGATCAGCCTGGTTAATGATTAAGCCTGTGATAGTGTTGTTCACAGGTTTAATCAATTTATATCAATCCATTATCCATTGGCAGCTGTGATATTTTTAGCCATTGTTGGCAGCGAACAAGGTGATGCTCTTAACTGACTAGCAGTCCATAAACACACTACTGTTATCAGTATCATGCCGACTTGGATGCCGATGACGCCATGATAACCACCTTGCCATAATGCTAATATTTGCTCAGAAAACAACAACCAATCTGCCACAACAGTGATGACTAATATGCCACTGGTGAGTAACAGCAACTGACTGATATGACGCTTAATATCACTCACTTTTAGACTGTACAACATGACGGCCAACAGTGACGTTACAAAACAACCCACCAGCCATTCTCCTCGCCCTATTAAGGCTGTGGGTAATAGTCGTTCACACAAAAAACCAACTGCTGTCGCCACAATAATGCCACCACAGCCGCCAATCGTCATGGCAGTTACGAGAGCAATACTGCGCGCAGAAGACTGGCGCTGAGCACTGCGTTTATTAATCCATAGCATATTGCCTGTCACAATCATGGCACTGATAGCTAGCGCCAAAATAAAGTACAAAATACGGATATCTAAGCCTGCAAAGTTACTAAAATGCAATGTCACTAATACATCTCTACCTTGACGAAACACATTGTAATTATCGGCATTAACCTTATCCATCACAGTGCCGTCCTGAACCCGATAGGTCACTTCATCTCGTTGGGCAAAATTAACCGTGTCGGTTCCACGTACTTGTACCAGAGCATTATCGGCGCCGTAATGGTGGAAAATAATATTCCGTAATTCAAAATTCGCTTGCTGTGTAGTGTGTTCAATTAAGGTAAACGCATTGCTCATATTCAGTGGCATTTCACTGCGAGGTTCGCTGCTACGGTTAAAACCGGCATCATTAAACAAAGCTTGTCGATCGCCCTGATAAATAAACACCACAAAAGCCAGCTGAAACACTATGGCCAAGTTAAGGATCAAGCCACTCAACGCATACATCAAAGTAAAAGGTAGTGTCATCACCCCAACAACAGTATGAAGATCAAGTAATTTATCCCGGCGTTGTTTATCGACACGATACAAAAAGAAATGTTTCAGTAATTTACGCGCATGGATAAAAATACCCGAGACTAACGCAAATAGAAAAATCAGCGTCACCACACCAATTAAATAACTGCCGCCAGGCAGATCAAGGTTGTAATGCAGGCGGTAAATAAATTGTGATAAATAAAAGTCATCCTTATCAGCCACAGTTTCACCGCTTTTAGGATCAACCAGTATCGCCATTGACTGAGATGCTGATTGTGGATCGTCTCTCACTTTGTCAAAGTAAAAAATATAATAAGGTACTAGCTGGGTCGGCATATTAATCCGAAAACGGCCAGTTTGATCCATTGGGTATTCAGCCCTTTTTTGCTCGACAAGTTTTGCTAAAGGAATATCGACTTGAGTAGGATCAATTGGATGATGCGGGGTGACGGCCCATTGAGTGATCTCATCGTGAAATAAGGTTACGGCTCCAGCCCAAAAAACCAAAAATAATAACGGTGAAATAATTAGTCCAAGCCAGCTATGGGCTTCGATAAGATTTTTAATGACCTTGTGCTTAACGGGATAATCAGACTTCATTGAGGTATTCATGACTTAAGTTTGAGAAAAAAATAACAACGCATTGATAAGGCTACTGGCCATAAGCCATTTTACACATACGACACTGGCCGCCTTTGCACTATTGCGGCTATAACAAAATGTCATCATCCCAACCCACACACAAAAACCCAGCATTAGCCCCACAAATAGTTTTACATCAACAGCAGCCGGCAATATCCGAAAGACGATGAGCATTAAACTGATGGCCAGTACTAATCCCCATAAAAATGCAGCAACAGATTTAGGCCACATGGTTATTTAACCCCAATAAGGAGGATACTGACAAACAATGCAAAGCCTAGCGAACTGACCCAGATGCTTCGACCTTTATAGTGCGAGGCCACCAGCACCAGCAATATCCACATGGTCATCATGCAAATCAGCACCACTAAACTGGCAACTAATACACTGTATGTATGACTAAATCCCCACACAGAAAATAACACCGCTAAACAGCACAAGCTCCAAGCTAATAATTTAGGGAAAGGCAAACTAATGAGCTGCTGTTTGTCAGATGCCAAATAGGCAAACAAACAACCAAGCCATAAAGAAGATACACTGACAAGTTCCATTTGATACAATCCCAAGCCGATTAACGCAAATGATAATGATTTGCATTAATTATCCTAAATGTACTCGGTTATTACAAGTAGAATGTCAATCAGGCTTAACAATAACTCTGGATCGGCAATCTAAAAGCGCTTTATCCACTTAGCGATACCACTGCCACAATGGTATCTCCAGGTGAAAGGCAGAGTTGCTAAGAGAATTACCGCCTTGAAACAAGCCACCTTAGAGGTAATCACATGGTTACGACCTTATATAATCATGGAACAAGTCAGTCATAGGCAAATGAAGGCCACTTAATATATAAAGGAGTCAGTCAGAAAATAGGGGGGGGTTAAGACCGCACGTCCACTCGCTCATCAATCTTGTTGTACCTGTCACATTTGTCATAGAACGCTATGATTAACGCAACATAGAGTAAACCTAAAAAACGGTTAACTAACATAAAATTAACTATAATATTTTTTTTACCGTACTCAATGTTACTTGTAAGCACAGTGCTGTATTATTTTATTCTAATGCAATACAAGATCCGTCATTATCAATGCTGGACAAAGGGCTATCCCTTGCTTAGGATTAATATTTGACCAATCACAATAATAATACAAAGTCGAACAGGGAATGTTAAATGAGATATTCCCTTCTCTAATATCATTTTTTATTTAAAATAAGGCAATGTTATATGCTAAAGCGCATCGTTTACGGCGTATGTGGCGCAGCTATTGTTGGATTAGGTATATTCAGTATATATGCTTGGCACCCAGCAATTGATCCCGTCGAACCTACTCAAACAGATTACTCTCCACACGTTATAGAACAAGGTAAAGTCTTAGCCGCAGCAGGCTATTGCAGTACTTGTCATACACCACCGGGTGGCACCGCCTATGCTGGTAACTATGAAATGCATACTGACTTTGGCACCATTTATTCAAGTAACATCACTCCTGATGTCGAAACAGGCATTGGTAGCTGGTCGCAAGCCGCTTTTGCTCGAGCCATGCGCACTGGTGTGAGCCGCGATGGACATCATTTATTGCCTGCGTTCCCTTATGAACACTTTAATAAAATGACCGACGATGACATAAACGCGATTTACGCGTACATCATGACGTCAGTTCCGGCAGTTAACCAAGCCAAAAAAGACAACGGTATTCCATTTCCACTCAACATCCGCTGGTTTCAAGCGGGTTGGAAACTGCTGTTTGCTGACACCCAACCTTTTGAGATCAACAGCCAGCAATCTGCAGAATGGAACCGTGGGGCTTACTTAGCTGAAGGTATTGCTCACTGTGGTGCATGTCATACACCACGTAATGCGTTGGGCGGCGAAAAATATGCACAAATGTATCAAGGGGCTGCCATTGATGGTTGGATAGCACCATCATTAACATCAACGAGTACTTCACCTCTGCCATGGCGCGCGCAAGACTTTTACGAATATCTTACTACTGGTAACTCGCCTTACCATGGTAGTGCGGCAGGCCCAATGGCGCCGGTTATGCACAAAGGTCTGTCAGCTCTACCTGACAGTGACATAGAAGCCATTAGTGGATACTTTGCTGAGATTGCCGGTACCAATAATACCGACGAGCCTGACTCAAGTAGCACCTTACAGGCAGCAATAGCGGCACAAGATCAACAACCGGATCAGCGGATTGATCAAGGTGCACGTTTATATGCGACGGCTTGCCAAGCATGCCACTACAACAGCGACCAATTAGTGAAAGGGCGACCATTGATTACTATTGGCTCAGCAACACATCTTAATGATCCAAGCAACCTGATTAACGTAATACTGGATGGCGTACGCAGCGACCAAGGGATTAGCGGCGTTGTAATGCCAGGATTCCGCGATGCACTTAACGATGATGATATTACCGCTATAGCAGCCTATTTGCGTCAAGCAGCTGGGGAAAACACCTGGCCGAAACTACAACAAAAAGTGGGCGAGATCCGCAATCAACCCCGATTTGAGCACTAATTCACTGGAGAAGTGACAATGGCAAAATTTATTTTAAACGGCAAACCGATGACTGCCGACGTAGAGAGTGATACTCCTCTACTGTGGGTTATTCGTGATGAACTGGATATGACAGGCACCAAATTTGGCTGTGGTATTGGTACCTGTGGTGCCTGTACAGTCCATGTTGGCGGCCGAGCTACACGTTCGTGTATAACCCCGATATCGTCAGTTGAAGGAGCTGAAATCACCACGATTGAAGGACTTTCTGAAAAGGGCGATCATCCATTGCAAATTTCTTGGCAAAAACTGCAAGTACCACAGTGTGGTTACTGCCAGTCGGGCCAAATTATGCAAGCTGCAGCACTACTAAAAGACATTCCAGAGCCTTCAGACAAAGACATTGACGCTGTGATGGGCGGAAACTTATGTCGTTGTATGACCTACGTTCGTATTCGTAGCGCCATTCATGAAGCAGCAAACGCAATCAAGGAGAGCAACGATGAGCAGACTGCCTAAACGTGGATCGGCTGGGATAACCCGCCGCGGTTTTTTAATTGCCATGACAGCGGTAGGTGTCAGCTTTGGTTTTCCTCGCCATTTAATGGCGGCAATGGATCCGGCTAGCCCTGACGGTAAAGTATTACCAAGTGAAGGCGACATTTACGAACCGTCTTTATGGTACTCAATCGATACCGCCGGCAAAATTAAAGTCAACATTATGCGCTCAGAAATGGGCCAACATGTCGGTACTGCTATTGCTCGTATTCTTGCTGATGAACTAGAAGCGTCATGGGATGATATTGAAATTATCCATGTCGACAGTGATCCACGCTGGGGTTACATGGTTACGGGTGGCAGCTGGTCTATTTCGCAAAGTTGGCCTGTGTACCGTCAAGCAGGTGCTGCTGGTCGTACAGCGTTAATTGAAGCTGCGGCTAAAAAATGGGGCATCGCTGCAAAAGACTGTAAAGCCAGTAACGGTAAAATTATCTCAACTAAAGGCGAGCTATCTTACGGTGAATTAGTCACCATGGGCTTAACACGTCAGTTTACTGAAGAAGAACTGAAAACCCTGCCGCTGAAACCTAATGCCGATCTTAAACTTGTTGGTCAACAGGTAACGTCTCTTGATATCGCCAACAAAACCAATGGTAAAACCATATTTGGTATCGATGCGAAAGTTGATGGCATGGTGTACGCCAACCCTATTCTGCCTCCTACACGTTATGGCTCTAAAGTCGTTAAGTTTGATGACTCTGCAGCAAAAGCAGTAAAGGGCTATCAACAAACTATCGTACTAGATGATGCCAGTGGCAGTGTGCCAGGATGGTTAATGGTTATCGCCAGCAGCTTCAATGCCGCCCAAAAAGCCTCGAAGCTGGTAAAGGTTACATGGGATGCGGGTAAAACGGCCAACGTGTCTGAAGCAGACATAATTGCTCATGGTCAAAAATTACTTGGCGATCAAACCAAAGGCAGTATTTTAGACACGGGCAATGCTGACACTGAGCCAGCATTTGCCAGTGCCAAAAGCACCATTGCAGAAGAATACATCACCAGTACGGTATTACATGCGCAAATGGAACCGCTTAATGCCTTGGTATTTAAAAACCAAGACGGTATATGGGAAGTGCATTCAGGTTGTCAGTGGCAATCACTTACCCTACCCGTATTAGCAACAGCATTAGGTGAAGAAGAAGCTAACATTGTTATTCGTAGCTACATGTTAGGCGGCGGCTTTGGCCGCAGACTTAACGGCGACTACACCATTCCAGCGGCATTGACCTCTAAAGCATTAGGCGGTAAACCGGTTAAAATGGTGATGATGCGTCCACAAGACATGTTATTTGATAGCGCACGTTCTGCATCAGTTCAACAGCTAAAAATGGCATTTGATGACAAAAAAGCGGTTACCGCAATGGAACATCACGCCACAGCAGGTTGGCCAACTCAAGTATTAGCCCCAGGATTTATGCCTAAAGGCACCAATGGTGAACCGTATGATCCGTTCTCGATTGCCGGCGCAGACCATTGGTACACTGTTGGAGCTCAAAAAGTACGTGCGGTATCCAATGATCTTGCGATTGCGACCTTCAGACCAGGTTGGTTACGTTCAGTTGGACCAGGTTGGACAGGTTGGGCTGTTGAAAGCTTTATGGATGAAGCGGCACATCACGCGGGTAAAGATCCATTGCAGTTCCGCCTAGACATGCTCATTGCCGAAGGCCGAAATGCTGGTAGCACACCCGTTGCTGAAGGTGGCGCGGCTCGCCAAGCCGCAGTACTTAAGAAAGCTGCTGAGATGATTGGTTGGGGTACTCCACAAGCCAAAGATACAGCGCTTGGAATTGCATCAACCTTTGGCCAAGAGCGTGACATGCCAACATGGGTATCGTGTGCAGTACAAGTTCATGTCGACAAAAGCAACGGTATTGTCAATGTTCAGAAACTGTATATCGCTATCGATGCTGGTATTATTGTTGACCCTAATGGTGCTGAAGCGCAGTGTCAGGGTGCGGCATTATGGGGATTATCGATGGCCTTGTATGAAGGTACTGAACTGCTTAATGGTCAGTATAAAGACTCAAACTTCGATACTTATACCCCGCTGCGTTTAGGTCAAACTCCAGACGTTAAAATCGAGTTTATCCCGAGCAAAATGCCACCCTCTGGATTAGGTGAACCGGCGGTAACTCCTGTTGCGCCAGCGATTGCCAATGCAATCTACCAAGCAGTTGGTGTGCGTTTACGTAAAATTCCGATGAAACCTAGCGACGTGAAAAGCGCGTTAACTAAAGCATAATTTATCTGCACTAATAGCCCAGTCTTTATCATAATGACTGGGCTTTTTTATACCCACTTAACCTCATCATTGCCATTGCTTGAATAGACAGTGAAGCCAATTTCAGTATAGAACTGATTAAAAAATACCTTGAAACGCTTAAAAAACGAAAAAACTAATCGGATTACCTGCACAATTTCATGCTGCATACATGGCTAATTTGACGTTATTTATACACAAAAAAAACGCACTATTTACTAATGCGGTTTTTTAGATAATGTAAGTAACAATGGCTAAACCTTAGTCTCCTGCCATTTGTTGCAAAAACTCAAGTCGCTGCATTTCTTGCTCATCGGGTTGCCATGGCTCATCAGATAACGACTCAACGGCAAAGTCACCTAGCTCATAGGCAGGTTCCTCACTATGGCCGTACTGAGTTAATTCACCGGGCACAGCTGGACGACGCTCCAATACAAATGTGCTTAGAACATAAGGGCCTTTATATTGTGCTAACACTTCTTTATAGGCTTTAAGATCCAACACCACTGAGCCTTGTGTCAGCTTGTCTGAGCCAGTTAGCAAGGCAATCGGCTGCTTATCTGCTGTATATAAATTGGCACGTAAACGATAATAGCCCGCTAGCTCGACATCCACTTTAACCGGGATCAACATATCACTGCCTTCTGCACGAATATCCCCGACTCCAGTTATGGTTGCAGTAGGATGACTATATTCTATACCGGTTTTTAGCGTTTGCTTTTTGCCCTTAGCACTAAAGGTTACACTGATCTCTATTGGGCCATCCCAATCCTCTTCGGCATCGAGAGTTATCGCCCATTCTCCATCACTCCCTAGCATGGTTTTAGCCACTAATACCTCTGTTCCACCTGCAAGCTCGCTACGTAACGATACACTTGCACCATTAACCGCTAATCCCTTTACTTCAAGCTTTACCACCACAGGTTCTGGAAAACTAAAGCGGTATTGTGGTAACACGATACTGGCGCTGGCGCCATCTTGTAACAAAACCGCTTGTGGGATATAAGCATTAGGGTTAAGCAAGGTACTGTCATTAGCTGACAGTGGTATCGAATAAGCGGGCAAAGTCAGGTCACTAGCATAAGCCTGAGCCATAAGCTGAAAGCTGTCGCTGATCGATAGAGGCAGCTTTTCAACTACGGTTATCTGCTTTGGCTTCATCGAGGGCACCTTGGACTGAACAGACACAAGATCAACCGGCGCTACAGCAACCGCCAGAGACGGCTTAAGTGTCGGCTCTGCGGTATAGCGGTATATCCCATACCCTACCGCTACAACAAGTAGGGTAATGGTTATAGCGAGTTTTTTATATTTCATATACGCTTAGTTAGCTGCTTGATATACCAGTGCTGACATACTGGTTTTATTCGAATTACTCACCAATCTATAACGCGAACTAAATATCCACCAGCCACGTTTTTCATCATAGGTGCTGAATTGTAAGTTATCGCCATTGAGATAATTGGCACGACTATTAGCAGAAGTCACTTCATCTTTAGCGCTATTTAAAATAGTATCGCCATGGCTATACCCTTTACTCATTAACATAGGATAGTGATAAGGCATAAATCCACTTGGGCCATTTGTTGAAGTGAGCTTGCCATCAAATGCCACGCTGCGTGAGCAACTGTTGTAACTGCCAACTGATGCAGCACCGCAACTCGAGTGACTGGCAACAACACCA
Organism: Shewanella vesiculosa; assembly: GCF_009994065.1. NCBI lineage: Bacteria > Pseudomonadati > Pseudomonadota > Gammaproteobacteria > Alteromonadales > Shewanellaceae > Shewanella > Shewanella vesiculosa. The sequence continues at coordinate 16,583 of NZ_JAACSD010000014.1, read as the reverse complement.
TCATCTTCGCCGGGTAAAAATGCCCCCGTGACACCGAGAAAGTCAGAACCTGCACCAGCAAAACGCAAACGTGGAACTCGACTGTCAGGAAACGCGGCCAATTGACGTGCAGTATTTACACGTAAGTCATTCAATACCCCAATATTGGATGACGACGGCAGCTCACCTAACCATAGTGATACTGCCAGTTTTAATGTGCTATCCAGTAAACCTGAGCCACTGGCAACATTCGCGGCTAAATCTGCCAGCTCAACACCACCGCCGGCACCAGAAAAATCAAATGTGGCGACGATATTAAGCGGTTTTAAACCGGCATTTTGTAACCATAACGCTTGGTTATCAATAATATAGCGCATCACTAAATCACCAGTAGAATGGGTGACAAATACACAACCACTGTCACATGTCCCTGAACGCGATAATTGCTGTAGTTTAGGCCATACATATTGGCTGGTAATTTTATTGGCAATGCGCTCTTGCGAAGGCCAATCAATACGTTCGTCTGCGCGATCACGCCAATACTGTGCCCAATATTGGCCACCATTTTCGCTTACCTTCTCCCCAGTCGGTTTGCTTTGTAAGTTATCGGGCTGAAAGCCGTGCACTAACACCACAGGGTATCCCCCCACAGATGCTTGTGCTGCACCAGTTAATAAACCCGCTAATAATAAAAATAGAGATTTTTTCATCGCAATATCCTTATATTTTCCGCTACATCAGCCTGCGCCGTGTGCGTGTTTTTTTATATTTTTGTTACCGAATTGATGCATTTCACTCCAGCACCAACATCAACATAGAGCAGAAATAAAACAATGCAACTCTTAAAAATCAAGATTTTTACACCAAAAACACCCGAGTGTTTGAATCAAAACAATCGATAAGTGGTCGATATCGAGAGCAGATCTTACCAATAGGCGATAACAAGGATTTAACAATGGCAGTAAGCACTAACACATATGTTTTAAGCTTTTACTCCAATATTAGATAAAAACTTAGTTCACCTGTTTGAGATGCTCAAGAATCAAAGTATGTGCAAAAAATTTACTGATATTTACGCTGACTCAGATCAAAACATAATAGATAAGCTGCACTCTTATCCCGAATGCTGGTTATCTATAAGCAGTGTTAGACATAAAAAAGCCCTATAGACTTGCATCCATAGGGCTTTACAGACTGTCTGCCAAAGACAAACCGCCAGATTATTTTGCTCACTTCATCTTATGAGATTGGTTACGCTTTTTTAGCCGCTATGGCGGCTTGTACTTGATTAATGGCGGTGCCGCCTAATACATCACGCTTTTCTAAACACGCTTCAATCGTAAGGTTTGGATACACATCATCGCTGATCACTTTAGCAAATTGTTGCAACTCAGCCACGCTTAAGTCTTCAATCGGCTTTTGCTCACCAATGGCAAATACCACCACCTCACCGACGACATGATGTGCTTCACGAAATGGCATGCCTTTAGCCACAAGGTAGTCGGCTAGTTCAGTGGCATTAGCGTAACCTTGCTGCGCCGCGACCAAAGCTTGCGGGCGGTTAACGGTTAAGCCCGACAACACTAATGCAGCCATGTCTAAGCAAATAGCCCAGCTGTCGACCACATCAAACAAGCCTTCTTTGTCTTCTTGCATGTCTTTGTTGTAAGCCAAAGGTAAGGCTTTCATGGTAGTGAGAATCCCCACTAAACTGCCATAAACACGGCCGGTTTTACCACGAATAAGCTCTAATGCATCTGGGTTTTTCTTTTGTGGCATTAATGATGAGCCAGAGGTAACTTGATCGCTTAACGAGATAAAATTAGCTTCACCAGAATTGAAGAAAATTAAGTCTTCGGCCATCCGGCTTAAATGCATCATACTGATAGACGCTGTGCTACATAATTCAACCACGTGATCGCGATCTGACACACTGTCTAAACTGTTTAATGTCGGGCGGGCAAAGTTCAATGCTGCTGCGAGTGCGTGACGGTCAATAGGATACGCGGTACCAGCAAGTGCGCCTGAACCTAATGGACATGAATCGGCACGCCCCAATGCATCTTGCAGACGGCTAATATCACGCTCGAACATTTCGACATAGGCTAACGCCCAGTGACCAAAAGTGACTGGTTGTGCGCGCTGTAAATGAGTATAACCAGGCATTACTGCATCGACTTCACGCTCTGCAAGGGCAATTAATTCTGCGTGTAATGTGCCTAAACGCGCTAGCAGCGCTGCACCTTCTTTTTTACACCACAGTTTTAAATCGGTAGCGACTTGGTCGTTACGTGAACGGCCTGTATGGAGTTTTTTACCCAAATCACCGACTTTAGCAATCAGCTTTTGTTCAACAAAACTGTGAATATCTTCTGCGCCATTGCTGATGATAGCTTGGGGATCATTACCCACTTCCACCAGCAATTCATTGAGGGCCGCTTTTAAATCAGTACATTCTTGAGCAGTAATAATGCCTACGCTGGCAATAGCATCAGCCCATGCGATTGATCCAACAACGTCTTGTTCAAATAAGCGATAATCAACCGGCAGTGAGTCATTAAATAACTTGAAAAGTGCACTGGTTTCACCTTGAAATCTTCCGCCCCATAACGCCATGTCGGTATCCTCTGTATTAAAAACTGTGTTAAGAACTGGGTGTTCAATAATATAGCTGTAAATCATATTCTCTTTCTTGTAATGACTCTGCCATTAGCCCAAAAGTCATTATAAGAAAGGCGCTTTGCAGCGCCTTTATATGGTTGCCGTATTGGTTATTTAGTATTGAGTGCGCGAATACGGCTAGCTAAAGAATACAAACGGATAAAGCCTTCAGCGTGTTTTTGATCGTATACGTCATCTTCACCAAAGGTAGCGAAAGCTTCTGAATACAAGCTGTTTGGTGAACGCTTTTTAACTGCTGTTGCTTGGCCTTTATACAGCTTAATCACTACATCACCGTTAACTGACTCCGCTAATGATTCAGATGCTGCGATAAGTGACTTACATAAAGGCGTAAACCAACGACCGTCGTACACTAGGTGCGACATTTGGGCTGCAATCTGCTCGCGCCAGGTACGGCTGGTTTTATCTAATACCAATTCTTCAATGGCACGTAAACCAGCAAACATCACTGTGCCACCAGGGGTTTCATAACAACCACGTGACTTCATGCCCACTAAACGGTTTTCAGTAATGTCGATACGACCAACACCGTGCTTAGCAGCAATATCATTTAACGTCATTAATGCTGCATATGGTGATAATGCCTCGTCATTGACATGGGTAACACGACCATTTTTAATCGCTAACGACACATATTCTGCTTCATTTGGTGCATCTTCTGGCGCGACTGTTAGCGTCCATACACCTTTTGATGGCTCGTTCCACGGATCTTCTAACTCACCGCCTTCATGTGAAATATGCCATGCGTTGGCATCACGGCTATAAATTTTAGTCGCTGAGGCGCTGGTTTTAATGCCGCGCTCAGCAAGGTAAGCCAACAAGTCTTCACGGCTACGCATTTCCCACTCACGCCATGGCGCGATGACTTTTAAGTCTGGGGCTAATGCGGCAAAACAACCTTCAAAACGCACTTGGTCGTTACCTTTACCTGTGCAGCCGTGACATACCGCATCGGCGCCGACTTTACGGGCCACTTCAACTTGCGCTTTAGCAATAATCGGCCGCGCCATCGAAGTGCCTAATAAGTAAGTGCCTTCGTAAATAGCGCCCGTGGCGATAGTTGGGTAAATATAATCGGCAACAAACTCTTCTTTTAGATCAACAATATGGCACTCAGAAGCACCAGAGGCTAATGCCTTTTCGGTTAAGCCAACGAGCTCTTCTTCGCCTTGGCCTACATCGGCACAGAATGCGATGATTTCGCAGTTATCATAGGTTTCTTTTAACCACGGGATAATGGCTGAAGTATCTAAACCACCTGAATATGCCAATACCACTTTTTTAACGCCGGTTTTTTTCACTGCACTAGACATGTTTAATTCCTAGAATCGATTACGTATATGTTCAATTTAAATAACGCCAGAGGCATTATTGTCTTAATTTTTTGAATAACTTAAATAAGGTGTCTAACTTAATAAAGTCACTAAAACTGCATTTTGCGCATGCATGCGATTTTCTGCTTGATGTAAAATCAACGAGCCTTGACCATCCATTACCTCGTCGGTTACTTCTACGCCACGATGTGCTGGTAAGCAATGCATAAAGAATTTAGCACCAGCTTGAGCCATTAGCTCACTGTTAACTTGGTACGGTGCAAAACGGGCTTTTATGTCAGCAAGCGGAGTGTCATCGCCCATAGAAATCCACGTATCGGTATAAACAGCATCATGACCTTCTATAGCATTAATGTCAGCACTCAACGTTAACTTACCACCATTTTTTTGCGCTAACGCTTGTGCTTCGGTGACCACTAATGCATCAGGGAATGCACCTTCAGGGCATATCACTGTCATGGTCATACCTAAAATCGCCGCACCATAAATGAGTGAGTGGGTGACGTTATTACCATCGCCAACATAAGCTAATTTTGCTTGGCTTACATCATCAAACTGCTCGGATAAGGTTAAAAAATCGGCCAGAGCCTGGCAAGGATGATATAAGTCAGACAATGCATTAATCACTGGTACTGTGCCATGCAGCGCGAGCTGTTCGATAGTCGTATGCGAGTAAGTTCTCGCGACAATGGCATCAGCCCAACATGAAATATTAGTTGCAAAGTCTGCCACGGTTTCACGTTGACCTAAGGCGCCATTTTGTTGGTCTAAGTATAAGCAGTGACCACCTAATTTATTAATGCCAATGTCAAAGCTGACTCGGGTGCGCAGTGATGGCTTTTCAAATAACATCACCACACTTTTTCCATCTAAGGCACGACGGTACTCAGCTGGGTTGTGCTTAATTTTTTTAGCCAATTCAATGATGGCTAATAGCTGAGATTGAGTTAACTCTTTTATCGACAATAGGTGCTGCATATACGACTACTCCATTAAGGTTGTATTTGAGTCCCGACGGACCCACCTTTGACTAAGGTTTTTAATTGTTCCGCGTCGCGCCACGAAGCCACTTGCACAGGTTTCCCCATCCACTGAGCAACTTCTAGTGCCGCTTCCACTTTCACTTTCATGCCTTTTTCAATCACCCCTTGGGCGACTAAGTGTTCAATTTCGCTTTTATTTAAACTATGAATTAATTGCCCTTTACCGTCTAATACACCCGATACATCTGACAATAGCACTAGGGTGCCATTTACTAATTTAGCAAGTGCCGTTGCGGCTTGGTCAGCATTCACATTTAACATCTCGCCTTGGCTAGAAATGGCAATAGAACTGCAAATTGGCATCCAACCTTGGCTTAAAATAAAGTTTAAATAGGTAGCATCTTTTGGCTCAACTTCGCCCACCAGCCCTAAACGTTCATCTTTAATTTTAGCCGTAACGACATTGCCGTCTCCTAGGCTCATGCCGATACTGACAATGCCAGCTTTAGCGGCTGCGGCTTGTAGAATTTTATTCGACGAGCCAGCGAGTGCACCTACCACGATTGCAATTTGATCGGCAGGCGTAACGCGTAAACCGTCTAATTTAATAGTTTCTTTACCATTTGCAGTCAGTTGCTCATCAACTAAACACCCACCACCGTGTACCAATATCACTTGTTGACCCGCGGCAATCATTTCAGCAGCGGCATCCATTAAGCGCGCCATACCCATTTCGCATTGTAGTAAAGCACCACCGACTTTAAGCACTAACACTGATTTTGTAGTCATTATTATTATTCCTTAATCCGCTTACACATCGAAATGGATTTTAATACACTGAAGCCCTTGGCTGGCAGCGCCTTTCATTAAATTATCAATCGCACTGGCGACCACTAAATAACCACTTTTAGCATCATATTTCCAACCTAAATGACAATTGGCTGTATTGACTACATCATCGACTTTAGGAAACTGGTTGTGCTTAACCGTTACGATTGGGGCGTTATCGTAGACGCTGTAAGCCTTGATCACATCCGCTTCGGTAGTGCCCGGCTTTAGCTGTACGGTTATCGTCGCTAAAATGCCGCGCTTAAAGTTACCTAAATGCGGCGTGAAGATCACTTCTTGACCCAAGTGTGTGGCAATTTCAGGCTGATGTCTGTGGCCTAACACACCGTATGGGGTTAAGCTGACTTCACAAAAATTAGTATGCAGTTGCGCTTTACGTCCCGCTCCCGTGACACCACTAACCGCATTAATCACTGGGTACATTTCAGTTAAAAATGGTTTAAGCGGTTTTAGTGCAGTAAGTGATGCCGTAGGATAACAACCAGGTACCGCAATCATTCTGGTTTGTTTAATTTGTTCGCTATTCCACTCAGCTAAGCCATACACTGCCTGAGCTAACACATCAGGATGAGTATGCTCAAAGCCATACCATTTAGGGTACTGCGCCACATCAGCAAAACGATAAGCACCACTTAAATCGAATACAGCCAAACCCTGCTGGTAAAACCATGCCGCAAGCTCTAGGCTCACTGAATGCTCAGTCGCTAATACTACTGCATCAGCTTCGGCTACAATTCGTTTTTTAGCATCATCAGATAATGGCGATAGTGTATAAGCCATGTGGCTATATACCGGGTATAGATCAGCTAATTTACGACCTTTATCTAAACTATTTTCTGATACATACAAACCTTGAACGCTTAGATTAGTGTCTGCATTAATTAACGAGGTGATTTGTGCACCTGTGTAGCCACTGGCGCCAATAATTGCGATGCTTTTCATAAGTTTGGTTTCTTTTTGATAATGAGAGAAAGTGTCAGCATAGCCTATTTAGACGGGAGCCGCCTAATTTAGAACTATCGTCGCAGGAAGTTAGCGATGATTATTGATATAGTGGATTTAGCAGCGAGAATGCACATATTTATTTTCATTTCTAATGTTCAATTTATGGTGTCGGTTAATGCTGTTTGCTAGACTACCACACAACATTAATTATGCAATATATGTGAATAAGTATTTTACATGTTATTTTTAGGATAACCCATGAGCACACTCCCAAATCTAAAAAGTTGTTTTACACAGCTGATTGCAGCGCCATCAGTCAGTGCACTCGAAGCTGAACATGATATGAGTAACCATGCAGTTATCAACTTGTTGCAAAACTGGTTTGGCGAGCTTGGTTTTGAATGTGAAACCCCTACAGTAGAAGATTCGCGTAATAAGCAAAATCTTATTGCTCGAATAGGTTCAGGTAGCGGCGGACTATTATTAGCAGGCCATACCGATACCGTGCCATTTGATGAAGGCCGCTGGAGCCAAAGCCCATTTGAGATGGTTGAAAAAAATAATCGTTGGTACGGCTTAGGTACTTGCGACATGAAAGGCTTTTTTGCGCTAGTACTTGAAGCATTAAAAGACATGCCACTCGATCAATTTAAGCGACCTTTAACTATTTTTGCCAGCGCTGACGAAGAAACCACTATGAGTGGCGCCAAGGCATTTGCTGACTCTGCTGTTATCGCGCCAGATTATGCGATTATCGGTGAGCCCACCAGCTTGAAACCTGTCTACATGCATAAGGGGCATTTAGCCCAAGGGATCCGCGTCATTGGTCGCAGTGGCCATTCATCTGATCCAGCACGCGGCCTCAATGCCATTGAAGTGATGCACAAAGTCATTAGCAAACTAATGCTACTCAAACAGCATTTAAGTGAAAATTACCGCGAAGATGCGTTTACCGTGCCTTATCCTACGATGAACTTTGGCCATATTCATGGTGGTGATGCTGCTAACCGCATTTGTGGTTGCTGCGACTTGCATTTAGATATTCGCCCATTACCGGGTATGGAGCTAGCTGATCTGGAATTAATGGTATTAAACTACTTATCTGACATCAGTAAAGAGTATCCTGGCAGTATTAGCGTCAGTACTTTGTATCCAGGGGCTGAATCATTTGCAGGAAAAGCAGATAACCCGTGGACCAAATTAGTGGCACAATTATCAGGTAATGAAGCTGAAGTGGTCAACTATTCTACTGAGGCACCATACATCAATAAACTCGGTTGCCAAACCTTAGTATTGGGCCCAGGAAGTATTAACCAAGCCCACCAGCCAGACGAATTTATTGGCTTAGAATACCTCACACCTACGGTTGAATTGATCAAAAAAATGATTTATCACGCTTGTATCAAGTAATCGGCGCAGTTAGGTTTTTTAACGATATAAATGTAACATTTTTACGAAATAAAATTACGAAACACACTGCCCGTGTATTGACCGATATTGATACGCTGGGTATTGTGATGTAAGAGATATTGGAAAAATCGTTCATTTTTCGGGAGTAAGTATGACAGAGCAAACGGCAGATATGTATGCATCACTTCGATCAAATGTGGGGCATCTAGGCCAGATATTAGGCGAAACAATGCAAACCCACTTAGGTGATGCATTCTTAGAAAAAGTAGAACAAATTCGTATTTTAGCCAAAAAATCTCGCCAGGGTGACGAAGCCTCTCGTGAGCAAATGCTAGCATTATTAACCGCGTTACCAGACGAAGAGCTAGTGCCTTTCGCGAAAGCCTTCAACCAATTTTTAAACTTAGCCAATATCGCAGAACAATTCCATACCATTAGCCGCAATTGCGACGAGCTAGTGTGTGTTCCGGACCCTGTGGAGCAACTGCTCGGGCGAATGCTAGACACTGATTTAGATAAAAAAGATGTCATAAAGTGCTTAAAAAACTTAGACATTGATTTAGTATTAACGGCACATCCAACAGAAATATCTCGTCGCACCTTAATCCAAAAATACGCCGCCGTTGTAGATTGCTTAACCGAGCAAGAAAATTCTCAGCTTACCGATCGCGAACGTGAACAAAGCACACTGCGTCTTCGTCAGCTGATTGCTCAAATTTGGCATACCAACGAAATCCGCAGCGAACGCCCAACACCTGTTGATGAAGCACGCTGGGGCTTGAGCACGATTGAAACTTCATTGTGGCAAGCGATCCCTGACTTTTTACGTCAATTAAATGATCAAGTTGAGCATAAAACCGGCCAGCAGTTACCTATTGATGTATCTCCTGTGCGATTTTCGAGCTGGATGGGTGGTGACCGCGACGGCAATCCATTTGTGACCTCTACCGTGACTCAAGAAGTGCTTGACCGTAATCGTCACGCGGCAGCCAGACTGTATCTAAAAGATATTGTGACCTTACTCGGCGAATTGTCGATGGAACACGCTAATGCTGAATTATCAGCGTTAACCGATAACAGTAAAGAACCGTACCGTGATGTGTTACGCAAGTTGCGCTGTCAGTTACGTAACACTATCGATTACCTTAACGCTCGCCTTGAAGGTAAAAAACCTGACGTCGATACTCGCGAGCTTATTTGGCATAAAACAGATTTACTTGAACCGCTTCAGTTACTTTATAAAAGCTTGACCGATTGCGGCATGAAGTTAATTGCCAACGGCCTGTTACTCGACATCTTGCGTCGTTTAGCCTGCTTTGGTATTCACATGCTGCGCCTCGATATCCGTCAAGATGCATCACGCCACAGCGACGTAATCGCCGAACTGACCCGTTATTTAGGTATGGGCGATTACAACCACTGGGACGAAAATGAAAAACAAGCCTTTTTACTGCGTGAACTCACCAGTAAACGCCCGCTGATCCCTGCAAATTGGCAACCAAGTGATGATGTGGCAGAAGTTGTAAGAACCTGCAACTTAGTCGCCCAACAACCCGTTAATGCATTAGGGTCGTATGTGATCTCTATGGCCAGTAAGCCATCTGATGTACTCACAGTGTTGTTACTGCTAAAAGAAGCTGGCTGCACTAACCCAATGCGAGTGGTACCGTTATTTGAAACATTAGCAGACCTTGAAAGTGCAGCTGATTGTATGACAGCGCTGCTCAACATTGATTGGTATCGTGGTTACACTAAAGGCATGCAAGAAGTCATGATTGGTTATTCTGACTCTGCAAAAGATGCTGGGGTTATGGCAGCCGCTTGGGCACAATATCGTGCTCAAGAGCAACTCGTTGCTGTCTGTAAAAAGGCTGACGTTAAGTTGATGCTGTTCCATGGTCGTGGTGGCTCAATTGGCCGTGGGGGTGGACCAGCTCACAAAGCCATTTTATCGCAACCACCAGGTTCGGTAGATGGTCGCATTCGTGTGACAGAGCAAGGCGAAATGATCCGCTTTAAATTTGGGTTACCCAAATTAGCAGTGCAAAGTTTAGCGCTGTACACTTCGGCCGTAATGGAAGCGACACTACTGCCGCCACCCGAGCCTAAAAAGGCATGGCGTGATTGTATGCAGCGCATCGCTGCAGAGTCAGTAGCGCATTACCGCGGTATTGTTCGTGAAGAACCAGACTTTGTTGCGTACTTTAGATCCGCTACGCCAGAAGTTGAACTCGGTAAACTGCCATTAGGCAGCCGCCCAGCGAAACGAAAAGTCGATGGTGGCATTGAAAGTCTCCGTGCTATTCCGTGGATTTTTGCTTGGTCACAAAACCGCTTAATGTTACCGGCTTGGTTGGGGGCTGGTGAAGCATTACAAGATGCTGCGGATCGCGGCGAGCTTGAACTATTACGCGAGATGGAAGACCAATGGCCTTTCTTTGAAACTCGTATTTCAATGCTAGAGATGGTTTACACCAAAGCAGAACCTAACTTAGCTAAGTATTACGAGCTATGTTTAGTTAAACCAGAACTGCATCATTTAGGCGAAAAGTTGCGTCAACGTCTGCAACTGGGTATTGATGCTGTATTGTCATTAACCCAAGCAACAGAGTTAATGGCACATACTCCTTGGAGCCGTGAATCTGTTAAACTGCGCAATCCTTATATCGACCCACTTAACTTTTTACAAACCGAGCTATTAGCGCGTACACGTAGAGAGGTAGAGCCATCGGCGCATGTTCAGTTAGCATTGATGCTGACTATTGCCGGCGTTGCTGCAGGAATGAGAAATACTGGATGATAACCTTGGTTAAAACCCTTGGACTTGGATTGTTATTGTTACTGACTGGCTGTGCCAGTCAGTACAGCATCACTGAGTCTGAAATAGAACAATACCTTAATAAAGACATGCATTTTGAGGTCAAGCAGGGCAATAAGTTAATTGGAGTGTCGCTTAAGCTAAATGATATGCAGGTAGTATTAGGCGCTAAGCCAAATACTATGGCAGTAACAGCAGCAACTATGATCACTGTTAATAACCCATTACTGCCCATTCACGCTAAATTAAAAACGACATTTGAAGCAGTGCCTTGGTACGATACTGACACTAAGAGCGTGTATCTACGACAGTTAAACTTAGTCAAAGTTGAGTCTGAACCCGCTGATATTGAGCGTTACATCAGCCAAGCTACGCCACAATTAATGGGCTTTTTACGTAGTTATCTTGAAAATCAGCCAGTGTATACCTTAGACACTCGCGACAGCAATCAAGCGCTAATGGCGAAAATGACCAAAGAGATTGCCGTACAACAGGGCAAACTGGTGGTTAAGTTTTAGCACTATCATCATCGTAATAAAAAGCACCTGCGGGTGCTTTTTTATTGCTTCAAATCTCTGTACATCCACATAATCAATAAAGGCTCAACCTCTCAAATATCAAAAAACTGAGCATTTCCTATTCAATCATAACCACGTACAATAACTTGGCAATATTGGAGTGCATAATAATCATGGGATGAATGATGCCGTTAATGGATGACGTAGCCAAATTAAAAGCACAACTGGCGGAGCTAGTCTCACAGCAAGGTGCACAACAGGCCGATGTAAATCAACAATTGGCTCGGTTCGCTCAGCAACTTGATGCTTTAGCCCAGCAAGTACAGGCGCAAAGTAATAATCAACAACCGCTTAGCTTGTCTGCAGAAAACTTACATATTCCTGTGCATGAGAGTCGAGCAAACGATTCGAGCAGCAATATTGTTGCCGATAAGCCTCAATACTCATCTTCCGCTTGGGAGCGCCAACCTTCAGACACAAGTCATTCGGTGTCAGCAGCATCGATATCGGCACAACAAACTTCGGTAGTCACAAAGTCACCAGCCAGACAAAGCGCCCTTAGTGCCATGATCACCCAGTTAGCTGAAGCTATTGGTGAGTTCAGTGCATCTGCACTTGCACCTTTGTCTGTGTTAGCCGAACAAGCAAAAGGCTTTTATCAGCATTACCAAGCTAAAGGCTTAGGCCCAGTATTTTTGATGACAGTGGCGGGCATCATTACTCTGACACTAGGCTTTGGTTATTTACTGCAGTTTTCAATCAACAACTGGTTTTCAGAGTTGGGTAAAGCCTTACTAGGAATCGGGGTCGCAAATAGCATTATTGTCGGCGGAGTGTTTATTCGGCAAAAACGCCCGGGGATGCAAGATTTTGGTTCCGGACTCGTCGGTCTTGGGCTCATTCTTAACTACTTGTGTTTGTATTTCCTAGGACCATATTTTAATCTTATTGCCGATGTTGCCTGCTTTGGTTTGCTATTTCTCAATACGATATTAGGTTATGGCCTTTCAAGTAAACTCGACACCAAAGTAGTGGCAATTATCGCCTTAATTGGCGGCTCACTTGCGCCATTGATGTTACTTGACGGCGGTCAAACACCTTTATTATACCTACCCTATTTGATGCTTATCGGCATCTGCTCGATGGTCCAAAGCCACAAATTAGCTTGGCCGATACTTATCGAAGTCACCGCATTACTCCACATTGCTTGCGTACAGATATTGAGCTTAGCTATTCAATTGCCTTTACCTGTTATCGATTGGCAAAGCGGCTTAGCATTACTGATGATCAATGGGTTGTTCTACCTCTACAGTATTGCCAGTTTATTATTTGTCATAAAATCAGCTTTAACACCAAGACTGCTAGCGGTTCCAATCGCACTAATGGCCTTTATCCTTTACGCCCTGACGCAATGGAACGTTTTTGCTGGAGAGATTTTTGCACTTAATGCATTACTGTGTGGCTTGTTATATTGGGTGATTAAACGCGATAAAGATATTGCAGCCCTAGCTTTGGCTTTTGCAGGAAGCTTTGCTGGTTTTGCTGCACTGTTTTTACTTAGCGTAGAACTGCTAGGACTAGTGCTGCTGTTAGAAGGTTTGCTGTTACTGTGGATTGGCTGTAAACAGCTATTTAGCCCTATTAGAGCTGAAGCCTATGTCTTACTTATACTAGGCATAATCAGCAGCTTTGCTAACGTCTTTGATGTACTAACACAGTCGAACTATGACAATGATGGTCTATTAGGATATCAAGCATTATTGAGTATATCGATGGCACTAACCTGCGCGATGACTTTTGCGGCGCAAAAGCTGCTTAGCCGCCATCTAGCTGACTTAATGAAATTAGAACACTTAGCTGTGCGATTTATCCGCGAGTTACTTGGGGTGCTTTATACAATCACCTTATTGCTGGTGAGCTTTTTCATCACCGAGCAATATTGGCTTAATACATTGCCATTCATCAGCTTATTGCTGCTGTACATGAGCGCTAAACACACCTTACGCTTTAGCGAAGTATTAGCCTGGTTATTGCAACTGCCGTTATTAGGGTTAGTTATTTTTGGCATGGTAGACGCTGATAGCCTTAGCTTTGCCGACCAAGCAATCAACGCTAAATTAGCCCGAGTTGAGCTCTTTGGTGGATTATTACTGGCGTATTATTGGTACAAAAAATACTATGCTGATGCCAAGTTAATCCGCTTTGCTTACTATGTTCAGTTAATTTGTTACCTAGTGCTACCGTTACTAATATTGCCCAAAATCATACGTAGCTATCCTGACTACATTGCTATCTCATTGTGGCTGAGCAGTTTGATGAGTCTAGGTTTGGCTTACTTTGTTAAGCACAAAAGTCTTCACTATGAGACGCAAATACTCACGATCCTAGCAACCATGATCACCGCAGCAATGTGTCTAGCAGAACAGTGGCAAGGACTTGCAGCATTGGTCCTAGGCTTGCTATTTCTCGGATTTATTAGCTTACGTTATGAACAACTACCCAAAAAATGGCAACACATTACCACGCTACAATGGCACATTGCGCCATACTATATTGCCTTAGTGATAGCCGTGTTAAGCCAAACCATCACCAACTTGTTCCATCCATCATGGGCAATTACAGCGTTAATTATCTGTGGATATTTTAGTGTTATTGGCGAAAGAAACACACGTATCGGTCAACATTTTAAGCAGGCTTTAGCACCAAGCTATAGCTTGGCATATTGTATGATTTTTACTTGTGCGATTTTACCTATCCTATTTCACAGCGAAACACAGCTCACCTTTAATACTGATAATGTGCTGATTAATTTAGCAGAGCTTGGAGTGCTGATGTTATTAGGTCGTTATTTGTTAACGGCAAGATTAGGCATTAGAGCACACAGAAAAATTATCTCTTATGACGCGCTTAAGTGGGCTTGGCATGCATTATTAGTAATAAGTTACTTGCTGTGGAGCTATCAATTCGACCAGAGTATTGCAGCACCAATGAGTGCAATACTGTTAGTTGTGCATGCCTGTGTGGTGATGTTTATAAGCCTACGGCCTCAGCAAGCGAACCTGGTTAGGCTAGCTGCACTGCTATTTGCTCTGGCTTGTATCAAGGTGATTTTTGTTGATATGGCGTCATTTGAATTAATTCAAAAAATCGTCGCCTTTATTTTGATTGGCGTTATTTTGCTGACGGTTGCTTACTTTTATCAAAAGGCGAAAAACAATCAATTGCCTGATGACCTTACAGCCTAGTCATTACATCGAGCTTGCTTACACCAGAGGTAAGCAAGCTCGACATAAACTTACTTGGCAAACCGTGGAATTGACGGGTAATCGACAATAACAGCTTCTTCAAGCAATGCACGACGAAGCATATCGTAAGCAATTGCGGTACTCATACTTCTTACAAGCTGGCGTGAACGCTTTGGTAATTTCACCATTTGACTGTATACGCCATGTTTAGTTGCTAATGCTATCGCCACAGTCCCAACGGGCTTATCATCAGATCCACCATCTGGGCCAGCAATACCGCTAGTGGCTAATGCGTAATCACTATCAAGAATAGCGCGTACGCCTTGTGCCATCGCCTCAACAGTAGCAATAGAGACAGCACCATGATCGTCCAATATTTGTGGGTTAACACCTAAAACTCTCACTTTAGATTCATTGCTATAGGTCACCAATCCATGGTGTAAGTATGATGAACTGCCAGCAAAGTCGATTAACTGACTGGTAATCATTCCACCAGTACAAGACTCTGCGACACTTAAACTCAGGCCTGACTGATATAAGCGATGATGAATTTCAGCTGCTAATGTTGGTCGATTCTCAGCGACAACTGCATACCCTAACAAGGCTTTAACCTGCTTTGTTACTTTGGATAGCTGACGGATAGCTTTTTCACCACGAGCAAAAATTTTAATTTCAATGTGTGGCATTGATGAACGATAACCTAACTCGATACCTTCAGGTAAATTCAGCTCAGATAAGGTGTCCGCTAAAGATGACTCGCCATGACCAATTGTGAGTAACTTTTCTAAAGCTGACTTTTGTTGAGCACCAAACTCTTCGATAATAAATGGAATAAACTGTTCGGTGATCATGTGCTTTAATTCAAATGGCACACCAGGAGTAAAAAATAGCCATGCATTATTCAACTTCACACGAAAGCCACAAGCTGTACCGACAGGATTATCGATCATAATAGCCGAGGCAGGTAACCAAGCTTGTTTTAAGTTACTCTTCGCCATCACCCGGTTATTACGCGTAAACCAGTCTTCTAAATGCTCACGCCACTGCACATTTTCGACAAGCTCTTCGCCTTTAGCTTTAGCCATCGCTAATGCCGACATATCGTCACTAGTAGGCCCTAAACCACCATTCACAATAATCACATCTGCATGCTTACTACGTTCTTGGAATACGGCAATGAGATCTTCCATTCGATCGCCAACGGTTACCCTATGCTGCATCTCAATACCTATTTCCATCATAGTATTAGCAACCCAAGCAGCATTAGTATCGACTATCTGACCAGATAATACTTCTTCACCCGTGCAAATCATTTCTAGCTTCATCATTATTTCCTATACCCTTTCATTGGCACTAACTTAGGCGTCCAACATCTGAATGGCAAGAAAATAGATCGAAATAAGAGAAAATTAAATCATAAGTAGATGAATGGATTACAACAAATCAACAGAAATAGCTCAAAACAATTAAAGGAGATAAACAGACAATACCAATGAGGTTGGCACTATGTTGCCAAAGTAGGTTACAGCAACAGCCTTCCGCTTACGTTGCCGGAGCGAACGGGAGCTTAATCCGTGAGTCTTTGCGACAAAGACAAGCCGCTGTCTGTTCATAAAGAGGCTAACAAGCCATGGATGGGTCAAGTACTACAATCTCGCAACCTTGTCACTTCAACGAACCGCCGCGGGATTTTATGTTGTTCTCTTTTTATCGCCCAACGAAAAAGGCCCTAGCATTTCTGCTAGGGCTTTCATCTTAAGTTGGCGGAGCGGACGGGACTCGAACCCGCGACCCCCGGCGTGACAGGCCGGTATTCTAAC
>NZ_JAACSD010000024.1:0-31232 GCF_009994065.1 Shewanella vesiculosa | reverse complement strand
TAACGTATCAACTGTGTCCCATTCGTCTAGAGGCCTAGGACACCGCCCTTTCACGGCGGTAACAGGGGTTCGAATCCCCTATGGGATACCATATTTTTCAAATGTTGGTGTCTATTAACTAAAATTTGGGGCTATAGCTCAGCTGGGAGAGCGCTTCGCTGGCAGTGAAGAGGTCCACGGTTCGATCCCGTGTAGCTCCACCAATTAATAATTGGTACTAATGCTTAATATCATTTTTGCATTAAAAACAAAAAACCACCTCATGGTGGTTTTTTTGTATTTGCGATTTCTTGTCTATTCTATCGAGATATGGATATCATTGATTATCTGGTTTACCAAGAATACATAATCAACCTTACTCAATCTTCAGTAATTTATTCTTCAGCTACTCCCCCACTTATTAGATCTCGATAACATCATAAGAAAATGTGTGACATTCCACCCATTGCTTTATTGAATGTGTGTGACTATCCACACACAAAATGATTTCTATTTTTCCTATGTAAATTTAAATTAATAAATATCATGTAGTTACAAATAATTAACATTCTGGCCCAATGCTTGCTATGTTTTAACTATCCTCATAAGCGTTTATGGCGTACTTGTTCTGGAGCAAGTCACCAGCTGAGGAAAAATAAAACACTAAAAAAAAAGGAAGTTAATTATATGAAAAAATCAACAAGTGCCTTTACTCGACCTCTAAAATCAATGGCTAAGCTAGCAACGATTGCCTCAATCCTTGCTGCGAGCTTTAATGTCTTTGCTGAACCGATAGAAATTAAATTTTCGCATGTGGTTGCAGAGAACACGCCAAAAGGACAGATGGCGCTGAAATTTAAAGAGTTAGTTGAACAGCGCCTACCAGGTGAATACATTGTTAACGTATTCCCAAACTCACAGTTATTTGGGGATAACAATGAGCTGGCGGCATTACTGTTAAACGATGTGCAATTTGTTGCACCATCATTGTCTAAATTTGAGCGTTTTACCAAAAAACTACAGATTTTCGATTTACCTTTCTTATTTGAAGATATGGCAGCGGTTGATCGTTTTCAGCAATCAGAATCAGGCCAGAAATTACTCAACTCAATGAACCGTAAAGGCGTTGTTGGTCTGGGATATCTTCACAACGGTATGAAGCAGTTTTCAGCAAACGATCCATTAGCATTACCAGAAGATGCTAAAGGCAAAAAGTTTCGTATCATGGCCTCTGACGTGATTGCAGCTCAGTTTGATGCTGTTGGTGCCATTCCAGTAAAAAAACCATTCTCTGAAGTGTTTACTTTATTACAAACCCGCGCAATTGATGGTCAAGAAAATACTTGGTCAAATACCTACTCAATGAAATTCTATGAGGTGCAAAGTCAAATCACTGAGAGTAATCACGGTGTTTTAGATTATATGGTGGTGACATCAAATACCTTCTGGAAAGGCTTACCAGCAGAAAAACGTGCCATCTTTAAGTCATCTCTGGATGAAGCGATTGCCCTTGGCAACAAAATTGCCTCAGAAAAAGATAATGAAGATAGACAAGCGATTATTGACTCTAAGCGTTCTGAACTCGTCACGTTAACCCCTGCTGCACGCCAACAGTGGATTAATGTTATGAAACCAGTTTGGGCTAAGTTTGAAGATCAAATTGGCAAAGACATGATTGATGCTGCTGTCGCGGCTAACACTAAATAGTCTAAATACTTGATGTGGTACTGAATGCATTCAGCGTTAGTACCACCCTTTTTTATTTAAGGAGTATGACCGTGATTTCAAGACTATTTGGTTATTTTGAAGAAGGCTTTCTTAATCTTTTGATTACATTAATGACATTGCTCGTTTTTGGCGAAGTTATTGCTCGTTTCTTTTTCGATACCGGTTTCTTATGGATCCAAGAACTCACCCTAACCTTATGTGGCTGGTTTGTACTATTTGGCATGTCTTATGGTGTCAAAGTGGGTGCACATATTGGCGTTGATGCCTTTGTGTCTAAATTGTCAGGCAAACCTCAGAAAGCGGTAGCGATCTTTGCATGTCTATGTTGCATTATTTACTGTGCGATGTTTTTAAAAGGGGCTTGGGACTACCTTAGTCAAATGTACCAAATTGGTATCCCGATGGAAGATATCGACTTTCCAGTATGGTTAATTCAACAGCTAGATCCCGATTTTGCTTGGGAAACATTGCGCATCGATGTAGACGATGGTGCCGTGCCGATTTGGTTATCTCAAAGTATTCTCATTATCGGATTTTCAATGCTCACCTGGCGCTTTATAGAATTGTTTATCGCTATTCTAAAAAACCAAGCAGTCGGCTTTCAATTGGCCGATGAAGCTAAAGACAGTATGCATTTAATTGATGAAGCAGCGCTATCCACATCATCCGAACAACAACGAGAAAATGATAAGGACGCGAAATAATGACTATAGCCACACTCTTTATCGCTTTGTTTATATGTATGATGATTGGTATGCCGATTGCTATTGCTTTAGGCTTTTCAAGCATGTTGACGATTTTGTTGTTTTCAAACGACTCACTCGCCTCAATTGTGCTTAAACTATATGAATCAACATCAGAACATTACACTTTATTAGCTATTCCATTCTTTATTTTATCGTCAGCATTTTTGTCTACTGGTGGCGTCGCTAGGCGTATTATCGACTTCGCTATGGACAGTGTCGGTCATATCCGCGGTGGTCTTGCTATGGCCTCCGTTATGGCTTGTATGTTGTTCGCCGCCGTATCAGGATCGTCACCTGCCACTGTTGCTGCAATTGGTTCAATTGTAATTGTTGGCATGGTACGAGCTGGATATCCTGAAAAATTTGCTGCTGGAGTGATTACCACCTCAGGAACTTTAGGTATTTTAATCCCACCTTCAATTGTGATGCTGGTTTATGCCGCTGCAACTGAAGTATCTGCTGCTAGAATGTTTATGGCAGGTCTGATACCAGGATTAATGATGGGCTGTATTTTAATGCTGGCCATCTACATTGTGGCAAGAATAAAAAAGCTACCTTCACGCCCTTTTCCTGGCGTAAAAGCGCTAACGATATCAAGTGCTAAAGCTCTTGGCGGTTTAGCACTTATTATTATTGTACTCGGATCAATTTATGGTGGTATCGCCAGCCCAACAGAAGCTGCAGCAGTAGCCTGTGTATACGCTTACTTTATTGCGGTATTTGGTTATCGAGATATTGGACCACTTAAAAATGTGGCTTGGCGTAATCAACAAGAGTCTTTAATCGGAGCCTCATTTCGCAATATCGGCTACATGTTACTTGCTGTGATAAAAACACCTACCGACAAAGAAATTCGTCATGTGGTTCGTGACGGCGCAAAAGTCAGTATTATGCTGCTATTTATTATTGCTAATGCCATGCTATTTGCGCACGTGTTAACCACCGAACGCATTCCGCACATTATTGCAGAAGCCATTGTCGGATTGGGTTTGCCTGCCTGGGGATTTTTGATCATTGTTAACTTACTGCTGTTAGCCGCAGGTAACTTTATGGAGCCCTCTGCCATTTTGCTCATTATGGCGCCCATTCTGTTCCCTATCGCAACGCAACTGGGTATAGACCCTATCCACTTAGGGATCATTATGGTGGTTAACATGGAGATAGGAATGCTCACCCCCCCCGTCGGACTCAACCTCTTTGTCACTGCGGGAATAACGGGTAAAAGTATGGGATGGGTCATTCAGTCATGCTTACCTTGGTTGGTATTATTACTCGGTTTCTTGATGTTAATTACCTATATTCCACAAATTTCACTATTTTTACCGGAATATATAGACAAATTAAACGGCTACTAGCTTGATAATTCGCGTATTATAAACGAGCCTTGATTAAGGCTCGTTTTTTTATTCATGACTCAAAATAACCACAACTAATTGGTAATATTCATGCTTTCATTTTTTACCATCAAGAAACGTAATATTTTAGTAAGCATCATGCTCATCATAGGATTATTACTCACTCTTAAAATGACTTATTGGTATGTACTTGAACAAGGCACGAAAAATATTGCAGAGCAATCTGAGAAGCAAATCAATGAACTGGTTATTTTTATCGATAACGCACTGTCACACTACGAGAATATTCCAGCCGTACTGGCACAAAACCCTATATTAGAACAGGGGTTACTCGATCAACAAAACTCTCAAACTATTGAAAAGCTGAACGCTTACTTATCTGAATTACAGCAAGTCACCGAATCATCTGATATTTACCTGACCGATGCGCTCGGAGTCGCTATTGCCGCCAGCAATTGGGCTCAGCCGAATTCTTTTATTAATCATGACTATTCATTTAGACCCTACTTTATCGAAGCGATATCAGGTAAATCAGGACGTTATTATGCCGTCGGTACT
Source organism: Shewanella vesiculosa (assembly GCF_009994065.1). Taxonomy (NCBI): domain Bacteria; kingdom Pseudomonadati; phylum Pseudomonadota; class Gammaproteobacteria; order Alteromonadales; family Shewanellaceae; genus Shewanella; species Shewanella vesiculosa. Next base: position 26,866 of record NZ_JAACSD010000024.1, on the reverse strand, counting down.
TCATCAAATAAGCGCGGCTTCTATTTTGCTAACCCGGTTTATCACAATGGTCTAGTCTTGGGTGTAGTCGTTGTTAAAGTTGATATTGGGTTAATTGAACAACAAAGTAGTGGCATTGCCATCGCAAGCCAATATGAATTTATGATCAGCGATCCAGACAATATCGTGTTTCTATCAAGTATCAATAGCTGGCGATTTAATTCATTATCACCGCTGACACAGGCCAAACGTTTTGCACTCAACTCTTCAAAACGTTACGCCAATAGACCCATTGGTGAGCTTAGTGTCAATCCTAGTTTTAAGATTGGTAACTCCCATGCTGCTCAGGTTTACCAAATATCATCCTTTGAAGGGCAAAAAAAATACCTTGAACGTCATCAATTTATGCCTAATGCCAATTGGAACGTTCATGTCCTTGCACCAATGAAGCCCTTATATGAGTCTTTGCCACAGATATTGCTATTGGCTGCCACGCTATATTTATTACTGGCATTATTTATTCTTTATAACATTGAACGTCGTAAAAATTTACGCCGAATGCGTCAAGCACAAAATCAACTTGAACAAAGGGTAAAAGAGCGCACCTTAGAGCTTGAGCAAGCCAACACCCAATTAAAAGACACTCAAGACGAACTGATTCAAGCTGCAAAGCTGACCGTCATAGGCAGCCTGTCAGCCAGTATTAATCACGAACTAAATCAACCTCTGGCGGCACTAAGAAGTTACGCACAAAATACCCAAACTTTCATCGGTCGAAATATGCTTGACGATGCCGGTAATAACATCAAAATCATGATCGAACTAACCGATAGATTGGCTGATATTATTGGCCAATTTAAAAGCTTTACCCGTAAGTCTCAGGGTAAAGACAATGCCACTGATATAACAAAATCGATAGAGCAAGCATTAACAATTGTTCAACCTGAAATAGACAAGCAAGGTATTAAACTGTCGTTGCAACTCCTACAGGGTAAGTGTCAAATCTGGGGTGACAGCGTGCGATTACAGCAAGTATTGGTTAATCTTATCAGTAATGCCATTGTCGCAATGCAACAATCTACCGAACGAAAATTACGTATCGAAGTCTATTGCGATAATAAGGTAAACATCAGTATCCAAGACAGTGGTCCGGGTGTGAGAGAAAGCCAAATGAGCAAAATTTTTGAACCTTACTATACCACCAGCGAACGTCAGGGATTAGGATTAGGCTTGTCCATCTCGCAACGGATTATCGAATCTATGCAAGGTTCTATTACAGTCGAAAACGCCCTTCAAGGTGGCGCTATTTTCCATATTATTTTGCCTCTTTATTTACGTGAGGAAGTTTAAACGTGACTCAAATACAAGACATCAACGATTATCAAGTCATTATTGTTGATGATGAACCTCATATTGGTATCGTGTTGCAACAATTATTCAAACTCGAAAATATTCGTGCCTTAGCCACCACAGACCCACAGTCTATTTCCAGTCACATTACCGCTAACTGGCCAGGTATTGTGATCTCTGATGTCAATATGCCATTACTTGATGGATTGAGTTTATTACAACAACTGAAACAACAAGACAGTGATCTTCCTGTTGTACTGTTAACTGGCTTTGGTGACATAGCAATGGCTGTCGACGCATTGAAAAAAGGGGCTTACGACTTTATCGAAAAACCTTTTAATAACGAACACATACTCGATGTCACCAAACGTGCTCTAGATAAGCGATCGTTAACTTTAGAAAACCGCAAGCTTAAGCGCGAACTTGAATCTCACATTGCTCCTGGCCCGCGTATTTTAGGAAACAGCCCTAGCGTAATGAAAATGCGCCACCTTATAGACCAAGTATTAGATACTCCCGCCGATATTATGATTGAAGGTGAAACCGGTGCGGGTAAAGAGTTAGTCGCCCGATATTTACATGACCATAGCTACCGTAACAAAGCCAATTTTGTCGCAATTAATTGTGGTGCTATTCCTGAAAATCTCATAGAAAGCGAACTCTTTGGTGCTGAATCAGGCGCTTTTACCGGCATAGACAAACGCCGTATCGGCAAATTCGAATATGCCAATGGCGGTACACTACTTTTAGATGAAATAGAAAGTACTCCAATGGCGTTGCAGGTGAAATTATTACGCGTGTTGGAAGAGCGCAAAGTTGAAAGACTAGGCTCAAACACACCAATAGACTTAGATATCAGAGTCATTGCTGCAACAAAATTAAACTTGCAGCAGCTGTGTGAAGAAGGCAAATTTAGACAAGATTTATTGTATCGTCTTAACTTGGTCACTATTGTTATTCCGCCGCTAAGAGATAGAAGAGAAGATATTCCACTGCTGTTTTTACACTTTGCTAGAATTGCATCGGCTCGATACCATAAAGCACTTATTGCCTTAAATACGTCACAAACCATGGTGCTTACCGCACATGATTGGCCGGGTAATGTGCGTGAATTACGTAACTTAGCTGAACGCTATGTTCTACTGGGCGCTGAGGCCGCTTTTGCTGGTAATCTAGAAAGCAATACAACCATACATACCAGTATGTCGTTGCAGCAGCGAGTAGAGTTTTTTGAGCGTATGTTGATTGAAGAAGCCTTAAGTCATAATAAAGGCAGCATAAAATTAACCATGGAACAGCTCGAGCTCCCCCGTAAAACCTTATACGACAAAATGCGCAAATTTGACTTAGACCGTAAACAGTTTATCGAGAATTAACCTGTTAATCGGCGATAGATACATCAGCAGCATGCTGTTGATGTATTCCTAAACGCCAAATAGCGACTAGTAACAATGCCAAAAGCGTCATAGAACCCACTACCACCCCATTCCATTCTGCTTTATGCCAAAACAACATTAAGTAAGGTCCGCCTAAGGAGGCCCCAAGGTAATAACAGCATAAATAAAGTGACGTAGCCTTAGCTCGATGACTGGTTGCACGAATGGCAACAAACGAATTACAGCAGCTATGAGTTAGAAAAAATCCACAAGCACTGATCAAAAAGCCAATCACAATGGCAGCCAGTGTATCGACTAAGGTCAATGAAGTACCGGCAACCATTAAGCATAATGCCACTCTAAATAATGGCATAGAACCGTATCGCATAATCCACTTAGCTGACAAATAAGACGCAAAAGTGCCGCTTGAGTAACATAAAAATATCAAGGTTGCATTAAAACGACTCAACCCATAAGGCTCAGCCATAATATGTAACTGAATAAAGCTAAACTGATTAACCATCATCATAAAGGCTAAGCCACCAACCATATAGGCCAAACGCATTTGCGGATCAGATAAGTGAAACATAAAACCATCGATGTCTTGTTTTACCTTACGCAGTAAAGACACTTTCTGCTTAATCACTTTAGGTTTTATCTCTTTGCGTGGTAATAAGTATGTCACCAATGCAACCCCTATTAGCGTTACCACAAAAACCAACCCCATAGACGATTGCCATGACAAGTTTTGTGCCATTAAACCGCCAAAAATTCGCCCTGCAATGCCGCCCATACTGTTAGCCATTATGTATACAGCAGCGGCTTTGAGCATAAAAGAAGGTGCCAATTGCTCTTTAAAATATGCCATCGAAATTGCGGGCACCGCCGCTAACAAAATCCCCTGTAGCAAGCGCACCATAAGTAAATCATCAAACGTTTGGGCAAAAACTAACAAAATATTCGATGCTGCTAATAGCCATAAACTGAGCACTATCGGGGCTAATCGCCCTATTCTGTCAGACAACACGGCATAAAAAAGCAATGAAAATGCTAGGGTAAAGCTGGTAACAGAGAGCACCAAAGTCGCTTGTGCACCCGACACGCCAAAATTCTCAGCAATTGACGGCAGCATGCCTTGCACTGTGTACAAATTAATATAAACCACAATAGAAGCGATACACAAAGCCCAAATTAAGCGCGTTTGCGCATCCGAACGATGATTCAAGATCAGCTCTGGCATAAACAACCTAAACAACACATTAAAGTAGCAAAAGATTACTACCCGCCACGTTAATCAATCAATGGCGGGGATAACAGTTTGTGAGCGAGATTACGAAGTGGCTATTTAACGCGTTTCATTAACACTTGAGTGGTAAATTGACCGTTATTGATCACACGAAACTTATCATAAGTTTGAAAAATTGCATTGCCTTGATAGGTGATCATTGCCACCACACCATAATCGACTCCACTGTTAATGAGGTTGGCAGGCAAAGTAAATTTAAATGGAACAGGCGCTCTGGCAATATCAAAGTTTTTTTGAGAAATAATCGCACCTGGAGTATTAAAATCAATCAAGGCAATATTGATCTTACACCCCTGTGGCAAAGCAATCTTTTCGGCATATCCGGCATAACCGTTCACGATTACCGGTTTTTCAGGCTCAACTGTCACACAACCATTGAGCATCATGGCAATCAAAACCACTAGCGCGAATTGAATCCCTTTGTTAAATAAAATCATCTTTAGCATCCTACTTGGTCATTCTGAGTAAACCTTCTTGTGTGGCAGAAGCCACAAGACGTCCTTGCTGATCGAAAAACTGTCCTTTAACAAACCCACGTCCACCGCCAGCATTAGGACTATCAATACAATAAAGTAGCCATTCGCTCATATTAAATGGACGATGAAACCACATAGCATGATCAATAGTGGCCATGCGCATACCTGGTGTTAAAAAAGACACCCCGTGTGGCTGAGTCGCTGTGGCTAGAAAGTTGAAATCCGATGCGTAAGCCAGTAAATATTCTTGAATACTATGATCCGAAGGTATTTGTCCATTGGCACGTAACCATACATAGCGTTTAGGCTCTGTCGCATTTGGTGTAATGGGATGTAGAGGATTAACTAAGCGCATTTCAATCGGAGAATCAGCCATAAACTTTTCGAGCATTTGCGCAGGTACTTTATCACGCATTGTCATTGCAAGTTCTTGCTGATTTAATAAACCTTCAGGTCCTGGGACATCCGGCATCACATCTTGATGCTCAAAGCCTTGTTCAACACTTTGGAATGAACAGGTCATGTAAAAAATCGGTCGCCCTTTCTGAATAGCCTTTACTCTGCGCGCACTAAAACTTCCACCATCACGCATATTTTCAACATCATAAATTATCGGTAACTTTTCATCACCGGCACGTAAGAAATATGAATGTAATGAATGTACATGACGGTCTTCGCTCACCGTTTGTTTTGCAGCACTTAACGCTTGTCCCATCACTTGGCCACCAAACACATGCCCAAAGCCTAAATCTTGGCTCTGACCACGAAACAAACCTAGCTCAATCTTCTCAAGTGACAATAATGACAGTAAATCGTTTAATACCTGACTCATAACACCTTCTCTATAACATGGATTAACGTTAAGGTTACCTCAGTTAAGCTGATTTTTTCTAGCTTATTCGATGATTATAGTGAATTTCAGTTATCTAATGACAAATCGTAAAATAGTGATGCAACGCAAATATTCATATCTGCAGTCTAAATGAATATTTGATATGCTATTAGACATGACTAATCAACACTGCGTCTCACAATATTATGCAACCTAGCTCAATGCAATCATGGTTTATGGCTATCCGACCTCGTACGCTACCAGCGGCAATTGGTCCATTATTAATTGGCAACATGCTGGCCATTGGGCTCGAACAATTTAGCTTACTTATTGCCTTCACATCAATGTTATGTGCGATATTATTACAAATTTCAGTTAATCTCGCGAACGACTACTTTGACTTTAAAAATGGTATAGACACAGAAGAACGTATCGGTCCTATTAGAGTCACCCAAAGTGGTATCCTAGCCCCCTCATCAGTACGAAATGCCATGATTAGCTGCCTGATCACATCATTATTAGTCGGTTCGTTATTGATAGTGCACGGTGGCTGGCCTATTGCGATTCTCGCTGTCGCCTCTATTTTAGGCGCGTTATGTTATAGCGGAGGCCCCTACCCACTGGCATCACATGGATTAGGTGAAATAGCTGCATTTGTATTTTTCGGTTTGGTAGCCGTTGTTGGCAGTTACTATTTACAAGCAGGAACCACCACCATGACCGCGTGGTTACTCGGTTGCGCCATTGGCTTTTTCAATGCGGCTATCATGCTGGTCAATAATACTAGAGATATTTCAACTGATACTAAAGCCGGTAAAAACACGCTTGCAGTGAGGATTGGTGAAGCGCAAGCTAAAGTGCTATATCAAAGCTTTGTCTACTTACCCTTTGGTATCATTATTGCCGGATTTTTACTCGGAGCCTTCGAAGGTTTACCCGTATTATTATCGGGAGCATCGTTAATTATTGCGCGTAATCTCAGCCGCGAATTTCACAACAATACCGGTGAAGCATTAAACCCAATACTTGGGCAAACAGCAAAATTAACGATGATTTTCAGTGTACTGTTCAGTGTTGGCCTGTATTTTTCGCTTAGTTAACTCTGTTCTTTCACTCACTGCGATAAATCTATTTATTAAAAATAAAAAGGCGCCTCATTGTAAATGAGGCGCCTTTTTAAGCTTAAGAACCATTATACTTTTGATAAAGTACGCTCTTTAGCGCTCCAATCTAAATGATATTTCTCACCTGCTGGCTTATCCGTACGCTCGAAAGTATGCGAACCAAAAAAGTCACGCTGACCTTGTAACAAGTTAGCAGGTAGCATTTCACAGCGATAACTGTCGTAATAGGCAATAGCCGAACTAATACAGGGAGCAGGAATACCTTGCATAACTGATGCAGCAACTGTTTTACGCCAGTTAAGGTGTTTTTGCGACAATGTTTGGCTAAAGATATCAGCCATCAATAAGTTTGCAAGATTTGCATCTTCTTGATAAGCCTGAGTAATTGATTGCAAGAAAGTCGCACGAATAATGCAACCTGCACGCCAAATTTTTGCGATTTCAGCAAAATCTAAACTCCAGCTTTGCTCTTTTGCTGCCATCGCCATCAGTTGAAAGCCTTGAGCATAACAGCACACTTTAGCGCAATATAAAGCATCTTCAAGATTAGCAATAAATTCAGCTTTGTCAGCTTCACTAAAGCTGATTGGTGCAGGGCCAGCAAGCTTAGAGCTTAACTGCATGCGCAAGTTTTTCTGGGTGCTCACAGCACGCGCATAAACAGCTTCAGCAATTGTAGGCGCCGGGCAACCAATTTGTAAGCTGCTCACTGCCGTCCATAAACCAGTACCTTTTTGGCCCGCTTTGTCCAAAATCATTTCAACTAAAGGTTTGCCCGTTAACGGATCGGCTTGTTGCAAGACTTCAGCACTAATGCCCATAAGGTAGCTGTTAAGAATACCTTTATTCCAACCATTGAATATGGTACTGATTTCATTGGCAGATAGGCCTAAACCGTCACTGAGTAATTGATATGCTTCGCAAATAAGCTGCATATCTGCATATTCAATACCGTTATGAACCATTTTAACGTAATGACCAGAACCCGCAGGACCAATATAGGTCGTACACGGCTCACCTTCAGTGACCGGATTACCAGGCTCAAAACGCTCAATCGGTAAACCTGTTGCTGGATCAACTTTAGCCGCAATAGCTTTCCAAATAGGCTCAACATAATGCCAAGCTTTTTCGTCACCACTTGGCATTAACGATGGTCCAAAACGTGCACCCACTTCACCACCAGAAACCGCCGAGCTAAAGAAAATAAACTGGCCTTTATAGTGAGCTTCACGATCAACGGTATCGGTCCACAAGCTATTGCCTGTATCAATAACAATGTCGTTAGCTTCAATACCTGCTTCAATTAACGATTTACACACACCATCAACTGGTGCGCCTGCAGGCACAGATAACACGATCACTCGAGGTTCAACTAATTTGGCCAGCATTTCTGTAAGATTGTTACATGGGGACATGCGGGGGGCGGTATTTGCTTTGCGCTCACTTTGTTCTTGAGCCACAGCAGCATTGACTTTTGGAGTATCTAAATCGAAAACAGCGACATGGTAGCCATTGTCAGCAATGTTTAATGCGAGATTCTTGCCCATCACACCGAGGCCGATAACGCCGACGTGAGATTGTTGGGTGTGGTTATTCATAGTGTATGTTTCCACAGGTCACAGAGATTAATCGCGTAGTGCGAATCCATTTGGGTGGCAATTATAACGATTCTTGTAACTAAATTACAGTCACAAAATGGCTGTCGTCTGTACTAATAAAGCAGGATACTACATATTAATAAAATTTAAAGTAGCTATTCATTATTAAAGACAATAACTTAATAAAAAACATGCCTCTCAATCTAGTACTAATCCATCAACAAAAATTTATTAAATATCAACATTTTTAAGCTTATAAAGATGGCAATCGACCTATTCTGTCTCACCTTAAAAGTATAAACCTGTTTCAAGACAGGATATTGACAAAATAACAGGTTGAAACTTCGCAGTTTCAACCTGTTAAACCTTATGTTATGTCATACATAAAGCGATAATTTAGTGACCCATTATCTCTTATTTTTATTGATACATAACGTCTATACTTTGCGTTTGCCCCTCTGCATGACACATAGTCCAGCTTTCACCACCTAATCGATAAATCGCCCCAAAGCTGGCGTGAGCTTAATATTAAATTGGCGTTTACTGTAATAGCAGATAATAATCGCAATACTGGATTTCAAAACTATCACGAGTATTTATCTGCAAATAAAAAAGCGAGCTAATTATGCTCGCTTTTTTAGGTTACCTTTCATCAACACAATGTCATTGGTTAACTTTAATTGGCATGGGATTACACACTAAACAGTTAATTCTTTAGCCAGTGCATCCGCGTAACCCATCTTAGTTAATGCTGTGCGAATAATATCTAGCGTCATCGGGTCTTCAATGGTTGCTGGAACAGTATATTCATTGTTATCAGCAATTTTACGCATGGTGGCTCGTAATATTTTCCCAGAACGGGTTTTTGGCAGTTTTTGTACTGCACTCACAAGCCTAAAGGAAGCTACTGGGCCAATTTCATGACGCACTAGTGCCAGTAACTCTTTATAAAGAGCCTCATCAGACATAGTAACGCCATTTTTAAGTACAACTAATCCAAGCGGCACTTGGCCTTTTAGTTTATCTTGCACACCAATTACCGCTGCCTCAGCAACTGCATCGTGCTGGCATAAGACTTCTTCAAATCGGCCTGTGGATAAACGATGTCCGGCGACATTAATAATGTCGTCAATGCGGCTCATAATATATAAGTAGCCATCTTCATCGATATATCCTGCATCACCAGTCAAGTAATACCCTGGATACATAGACAAGTAACTGTCGATATAACGTTTATCGTTTTGCCACAAAGTCGTTAGTGTGCCTGGAGGTAACGGTTGCTTTATCACCACGTTACCACTTTCATTGGGCGCCACTTGTTGTCCCATAGCATCAAGGATTTCCACTTGATACCCAGGTACCGCGCGCGCAGGAGAACCAGCTTTAATTTCAATTGGATCTGTGCCCATCAAATTAGCTGCCACAGGCCAACCGGTTTCTGTTTGCCACCAATGATCAACCACTGGCTTACCTAAATGCTGCTGACTCCAATTTAGGGTATCTGGATCACAGCGCTCACCGGCCAAGTACATTTGCTTAAGGCAGCTTAAATCAAATTGCTTGATAAAGTCGCCTTGAGGATCTTCCCGTTTAATAGCACGAATGGCCGTTGGCGCAGTAAAAAAGCTGCGAACTTGCTTCTGTTCAATTATCCGCCAAAAAGCGCCAGCATCAGGGGTGCCTATCGGTTTCCCTTCGTACATTATGGTTGTCGCACCTACTAATAATGGCCCGTAAACGATGTACGAGTGCCCTACCACCCAGCCAACATCTGATGCCGCCCAAAACACATCGCCAATACCAATGTCATAAATATGTTTCATCGACCATGCTAAAGCAACTGCATGACCGCCGTTATCACGCACCACACCTTTAGGCTGACCTGTAGTACCTGATGTATAAAGCACATATAAAGGATCGGTTGCATCCAACGATACACATTCAGCATCAGGCGCATCGACTAGGGCATTGTACCAATCAAGGTCTCGAGGTGAAGTTAGCTCAGCTTGGTATTCGGTGCGATTGAGAATAATACAATGATCGACTTGATGAGTCGCTTGGGATAATGCGTCGTCTAGCAGAGGTTTGTATGGCACTACACCAGAAGGTTCAATACCACATGAAGCTGAGAGAATTAATTTCGGTTTAGCATCATTGATTCGTGTAGAAAGCTCATTGGCCGCAAAACCACCAAACACCACTGAGTGAATTGCGCCAATCCTTGCACACGCCAACATGGCGTAAGCCGTTTCGGGTACCATCGGCATATAAATAACGACTCTATCGCCCTTGGTAACTCCTAACGATATCATCAGTCCAGCGAGCCGTTTCACCTGCGCCAACACTGATTGATAACTCACTGAATATTCGTGATGGGTTACAGGGCTAATATAATGAATAGCCGTTTGATCACCTCTACCAGCAATGACATGGCGGTCTAATGCATTAAAACAGGTATTCATTTTGCCATCGGCAAACCATCGATAAAAAGGCTTGTTACTGTCATCTAAGACGGTTTTTGGCACTTGGTCCCAACTAATGGCCTGTGCAGCTTGTTGCCAAAACACTTCGGGCTCGGCTATCGATTGTGCATGCATTGATAGTCCTAAATCAGCCATATTGCTCTCCGTTAATCAGCTTGTATTGCAGTGATTATGAACAGAATTCATCAAATACCCCTATTAGACAAAGGGATAAGAAGCACTAAAACCAACAAAAAAACCTTAGCATTCAACTAAGTATTTAATCGATAACAGTAAAAAAACCATGGTAATAAATTGCAAAATATAACAAACAGTTAAGGTATAATAACATTCTAGTGGCAAGCAAAATTAACAAGCACGCAGCCAATAACCACCTCTCAAACTTTACCTTTACGTAAACTTCATATATCTTGCATCAAAAGAAACACTTTTGGTGACATGATGAGCACAACCACTAGCACTCAATCAACATATTCAATCAGTGACTTATCAAAAGAATTTGATATCACCACCCGCAGTATTCGTTTTTACGAAGACCAAGGATTGATCAAACCTAAGCGTCGCGGACAAACTCGCATATACAGCCTCAAAGATCGCGTGCGTTTAAAACTCATTTTACGCGGCAAGCGCCTTGGCTTTTCATTAGCAGAAACACGCCGTCTGTTTGAACTTTATGATGCCGATAAAAGCAGCTCAACCCAACTCAACACCATGCTTGACTTAGTCAATGAGAAAAAATCGGCTCTGCAACAGCAAATGGATGACATTAAAGTGGTGCTAATGGAGCTCAATTCTGCCGAGCAACAATGTAAAGCGGCACTGACTGACAATGCGACGAGAAAAATAAAGTAATCAATTTATAACAGCTAATAATTGTAAAAGGCTTACTCAATTAAGCCAAAACTGACACAAAACTGCCAAAAACGCCCATAAAAAGCGTTGGCAGCACATAATAAAATTCAACAGGACACAAACAAATGAGCGACTTATATACCAGCTTAAACTTCGGTTTAGGTGAAGATGTAGACATGTTACGTGACGCTGTTCGTGGTTTTGCCGCTAACGAGATTGCCCCAATGGCCGCCCAAGTCGATATCGACAACGCCTTTCCTAACCAATTATGGCCAGTATTAGGTGATATGGGCTTACTTGGCGTCACCGTTGATGAGCAATATGGCGGCGCCAACATGGGTTATCTTGCCCATGTGGTGGCAATGGAAGAAATTTCCCGAGCATCTGCCTCTATTGGTCTTAGTTATGGTGCCCATTCAAACTTGTGTGTTAACCAAATCAACCGTAATGGTAATGAGGCTCAAAAAGCCAAATATTTACCAAAACTGGTCAGTGGCGAACACATTGGTGCCTTAGCCATGAGTGAACCCAATGCCGGTTCCGATGTAGTATCAATGAAACTGCATGCTCGTAAAGAAGGCGATCGTTACATCTTGAACGGCAACAAAATGTGGATCACTAATGGTCCAGATGCTCACACCTATGTGATTTATGCTAAAACCGATTTAAATAAAGGCGCACATGGCATTACCGCGTTTATCGTTGAACGTGGATCAAAAGGGTTTAGCCAAGCCCAAAAACTCGACAAGTTAGGTATGCGCGGTTCAAACACCTGTGAATTGGTGTTTGAAGACTGTGAAGTGCCTGAAGAAAACATCTTAGGCGGCCTCAATAATGGCGTAAAAGTACTTATGAGCGGCCTAGACTACGAGCGCGTTGTATTAGCTGGCGGTCCACTAGGCATTATGTCGGCTTGTATGGACATAGTGGTGCCATACATTCATGAACGTGAACAATTTGGCAAATCGATCGGTGAATTCCAACTAGTGCAAGGCAAGTTAGCCGACATGTACACGGGTATGAATGCCGCCCGCGCTTATGTTTACAGCGTCGCCAAGTCATGTGACCGCGGTGAAACCACGCGTAAAGATGCCGCTGGCGCTATTTTATACAGTGCAGAACTTGCCACTAAAATGGCCCTAGACGCAATTCAGCTTCTCGGCGGCAATGGTTATGTCAACGAGTATGCCACTGGCCGTTTATTGCGTGATGCCAAACTTTACGAAATTGGTGCAGGTACCTCAGAAATTCGCCGCATGTTAATTGGCCGCGAATTATTTAACGAGTCAAAGTAAGTAACACTTGCCCCAGTAGGGCGACATATCAAGCGTATCTTGTCGCCCTTATCAAGCCCCTATTTTTGCTTCATTAAGGACATAGAAATGACGCAACTGAGCAGCCGCATCAATCCTCGCAGTGACGAATTTAAAGCCAAGTCAGACAGCATGGCGTTATTAGTCAATGATCTTCAACAAAAACTAGCAAAAATCGCACAAGGTGGTGGCCCGGTCGCCCTTGAACGTCATTTGTCGCGCGGTAAATTATTGCCTCGCCAGCGTGTCGAAAAGCTGCTTGACCCAGGTTCTCCCTTCTTAGAGTTATCGCAATTTGCCGCTTATGAAGTGTATGACGAAGAAGTGCCTGCTGCAGGTGTGATTGCTGGTATTGGTCGCGTGAGTGGGGTTGAATGCATGATCATCGCCAACGATGCCACCGTAAAAGGCGGCACCTACTATCCGATCACAGTGAAGAAACACTTACGTGCTCAAGATATTGCTAGCCGTTGCCATTTACCGTGTATCTACCTAGTCGATTCTGGCGGCGCGAATTTACCCCGCCAAGATGAAGTCTTTCCAGACCGCGATCATTTCGGCCGAATTTTCTATAACCAAGCACAAATGTCGGCCAAGGGCATCCCTCAAATTGCTGTGGTAATGGGCTTATGTACCGCGGGCGGCGCGTATGTGCCTGCGATGGCTGATGAATCTATTATTGTTAAAGATCAAGGCACCATCTTTTTAGCGGGTCCGCCACTGGTGAAAGCGGCAACAGGTGAAGAAGTCAGTGCAGAAGAGCTCGGCGGTGCAGAAGTGCACACTAAAATATCCGGTGTAGCCGATCATCTGGCGCAAAATGATGATCACGCACTTGAACTTGCTCGCCGTGCTGTATTGCGCTTGAATCATCAAAAAGAAATCAAAAGCCTATTAAGTCCAGTTAAACCACCACAATTTGATATCCACGAATTGTACGGCATTGTCGGCACTGACCTTAAAAAGCCGTTCGACGTTAAAGAAGTGATTGCCCGTATCGTTGATGATTCTGACTTTGACGAATTTAAAGCCAATTACGGTGCAACCTTAGTGTGTGGTTTTGCACGCATTCATGGTTATCCGGTCGGGATTGTAGCCAATAACGGTATTTTATTTTCTGAGTCGGCGCAAAAAGGCGCTCACTTTATCGAACTGTGTTGCCAACGCAAAATCCCATTATTATTCTTACAAAATATCACCGGCTTTATGGTCGGTAAAAAGTACGAACACGAAGGCATTGCCAAACACGGCGCCAAAATGGTCACCGCAGTATCTTGTGCCAATGTACCTAAATTTACTGTAATTATCGGTGGCAGTTATGGCGCCGGTAACTACGGCATGTGTGGTCGCGCATTTGAACCAACCATGATGTGGATGTGGCCTAACGCGCGGATTTCAGTGATGGGCGGCGAACAAGCTGCTGGCGTGTTAGCAACAGTGCGCCGCGATGGTTTAGCCCGTAAAGGGATTGAATGGTCTACTGAAGATGAACAAGCATTTCGTAAACCGATAGTTGAACAATACGAAAAAGAAGGCCACCCGTATCATGCCAGTGCCCGTCTTTGGGATGATGGCATTATTGATCCGGCGCAAACCCGTGACGTAGTCGGCTTAGCCTTATCGGCGGCGTTAAATGCTCCTATTGAAGATACCCGTTTTGGGGTGTTCCGCATGTAATTGATGCGGCTAATTCAACTAACTAGGAGTAAGTAACAATGTTAACGACCCAATATAAACACATTGAATGTGACATATCACAAGGTGTTGCCCAACTGATCTTAAACCGGGCTGAAGTGCATAATGCCTTTGATGAGGTGATGATCAGCGAAATGATCAATGCCATCAAAAACTTTGCTAATGACAGCCAATGCAACATGCTGATCTTACGTGCCAATGGCAAAAACTTCAGTGCCGGCGCCGACCTTAATTGGATGCGTAAACAAGCAAAAATGGACGTTGGCCAAAACCTTGCTGACGCTCACGAGCTTGCCAAATTAATGCATGTACTCGACAAATTCCCAAAACCCACTATCGCTCTGGTTCAAGGTGCTGCCTTTGGCGGTGCATTAGGATTAATTTGTTGCTGCGACATTGCCATTGCAACAACAGGTGCCAGCTTCTGTTTAAGCGAAGTTAAGCTCGGTCTTATCCCCGCAGTGATCAGTCCTTATGTGGTGCGCGCCATGGGTAATCGTCAATCGCGTCGCTTTATGCTAACGGCAGAGCGCTTTAGTGCCGATGTAGCCTTAAGCCATCAAGTTATCCACCAGATTAACGATGACCTAGATGCTGCCGCAGCGCCCTTTATCACGGCATTTAATGCCAATAGCCCTCAGGGCATGGCTTGGGTAAAAACCTTAGTATCGCGTTTAGAAGATGGCGTTATTGATGACGCCACGCTCAATTATACCAGCGAGCAAATTGCTCGAATTCGTGTATCAGATGAAGGACAAGAAGGCCTTAATGCCTTTTTTGAAAAAAGAGCCCCCGCATGGCAAACCGTCAAATCTGATCCACAAGGAGCCCAATAATGTTTACCAAATTACTGATAGCAAACCGTGGTGAAATTGCATGTCGTATTATTAAAACGGCACAAACCATGGGCGTACGCACCATTGCTTTATATTCTGATGCTGACAAAGACGCCCGTCATGTTGCCATGGCAGACGAGTCGTTTTATTTGGGCGGCAGTGCTCCTGCTGACTCGTATTTAAAAGCCGATTTAATTATTGAGATAGCCAAAAAGTCAGGTGCACAAGCCATTCATCCTGGATATGGTTTTCTGTCTGAAAATGCTGAGTTTGCACGTAAATGTGAACAAAATGGCATCGCTTTTGTTGGCCCAGGTAGCGACGCTATTGATGCCATGGGCAGTAAAAGTGCTGCCAAAAACATCATGTCTAAAGCCAATGTGCCGCTCGTACCGGGTTATCACGGCGACGATCAAACTGATGCCACATTAATTGCTCAGGCCAAAGCTATCGGCTTCCCGTTACTGATTAAAGCGGCTTATGGCGGCGGCGGTAAAGGGATGCGTATCGTAGAAAACGACGGTGAAATCCTAGAAGCCGTTAAATCAGCGCGCCGTGAAGCCATCTCGTCTTTTGGCAATGACAAACTCTTGATGGAACGCTACTTACGTCAGCCGCGCCATGTTGAAGTGCAAGTGTTTGCTGACAGCCACGGCCATGCCATTTATTTGTCAGATCGTGATTGCTCTATTCAGCGTCGCCATCAAAAAGTGGTTGAAGAAGCGCCTGCTCCAGGTTTATCTGATGAGTTACGTGCGCAGATGGGTAACGCTGCCGTTGCAGCCGCCAAAGCCATTGATTATGTCGGCGCTGGTACCGTTGAGTTTCTACTGGATACCGACAACAGCTTTTATTTCATGGAAATGAATACTCGCCTCCAAGTTGAACACCCAGTAACTGAAATGGTCACTGGCCAAGATTTGGTTAAATGGCAGCTTTTGGTCGCCAGTGGTGGTGAATTGCCACTGAGCCAAGATGAAGTGCGCATTCATGGTCATTCATTTGAAGTGCGGATATACGCTGAAGATCCGCAAAACGAATTTTTACCAGCCAGTGGCAAGCTCAACTTTTTACGTGAACCAGAGCAAAATCGTCACGTGCGTATTGATTCTGGCATTCGTGAAAACGATATTATCAGTAACTTTTATGACCCAATGATTGCTAAATTGATTGTGTGGGATGAGTCGCGCCCTCGCGCATTACAACGCTTAGTGCATGCGCTAGAGTCATACCAAATTAGTGGCCTTAAACATAATATCGAATTTTTAGCTAACATTGCCGAACACCCAGCGTTTGCTGCTGCAGATTTCTGTACTGACTTTATTGAACGCTATGGCGACACCTTAATTGGTGATGCGGCCGTTGAAGCCGATACAGCTTTAGCGCTAGCAGGGCTTTTTCAAGTACTGTCACGTAAGCAAGCGGCTAAAGCATTAGCAATCAACAGTGCCGATCCTTATTCTCCATGGGGCTTGGTCAGCGGCTTTAGATTAAACAGCTCTAGCGTGCATCACGTATCGCTATTAACTGATACCGCAGCCGATGTTCAGCAACATGATTTATTACTCACCGCCATTGGCGAACAGTATCAACTGTGTTTACACGACCAAGTACTGACGTTAGCCGGTGAACTCAAAGCCGATTTACTATTAGCCGAAATTAACGGTCATAAAAGTAAAATCCCAGTTAGCCATCAAGGCGATGATTTCACTTTATTCTTGCCGTCTGGCAGTTATCATTTTAAGGCGATATTGGCTCAAGTCGCTGGCGAAGTGGTTAACCATGCCGATAAGCTCAAAGCCCCCATGAATGGCACCGTAGTGACGCATTTAGTGGAAGTAGGTGATGAAGTTAAAGCGGGTCAAGGTTTACTGGTGATGGAAGCGATGAAAATGGAATACACCATTGAAGCACCGTTTGATGGTGTAGTCAGTGAGTTTTATTTCCAAAGCGGTGAACTTGTCAGCGATGGCGCTCAACTATTAAATGTTGAGCCATTAGTGACTGAAACCAGCATCGAGGAAGCGTAAATGTTACCCACTAAAGTCAGTATTTTTGAAGTCGGTGCCCGTGACGGTTTGCAAAATGAAGTGCCGGTAACAACGGCAGACAAACTGACATTGATTGAACAACTGGCCGATGCTGGTGTTAAGCGAATTGAAGCAGGCAGCTTTGTGTCACCTAAGTGGGTGCCACAAATGGCCGATTCCGATGCCGTGTTTCATCAACTTAGAGGTCAAATTAATCGTCACCCTGGCGTGGTTTACAGTGCCTTGACGCCCAATTTAAAAGGCTTTGAACTGGCTCTTGCTGCTGGCGCTGATGAAGTGGCTATTTTTGGTGCAGCGTCTGAAAGCTTTAGTCAAAAAAATATTAACTGCTCAATTGATGAGTCAATTGCTCGCTTTATGCCGTTAATCGAGGAAGCAAAAAAACATAATATCGCCGTACGTGGTTATGTATCTTGTGTACTCGGTTGCCCGTACGAAGGCAATATTAACGTCAGCGAAGTCGCTAGAGTATCTGAAATCCTTTACCAGATGGGTTGCTACGAAATATCCCTTGGCGACACCATAGGTGTTGGCACACCAAATGATGCTCGAAAAATGGTTGAAGCCGTTGCGAATGTCGTGCCAGTGGATAAATTAGCTCTGCACTTTCATGACACTTATGGCCAAGCTCTGGCCAATATTCTTGCCTGCCTTGAAACCGGTGTTAGCGTATTTGACGCATCAGTTGCGGGTCTTGGTGGCTGCCCTTACGCAAAGGGCGCATCGGGTAACTTAGCGACAGAAGACCTGGTCTACATGCTCCATGGCATGGGCATAGATACCGGCATAGATCTGAACAAGCTTGCACTCGCAGGCGATACCGTTAGCCGCGCATTGGGGCGCAGCAATGGGTCCAAAGTAGCAAATGCAATCAGAACATAATCACATATACTCAACATGGTTAGCACGGTATAGCGCTAACCACTGATATAAATATAACGATAAGGACAACAAGATGGCAGGTTTCAATAAAGTCGTCCACAGCTATGAAGAAGCGCTAGCAGGACTGAAAGATGATATGACCATTATGGTCGGCGGCTTTGGATTGTGTGGCATTCCTGAAGGCCTAATTAATCATATGGTGACTATGGATGTTAAAGGCTTAACCGCCATTTCAAATAATGCTGGGGTTGATAACTTTGGCTTAGGACTGTTACTGAAACAGCACCAAATTTCAACCATGATTGCCTCTTACGTAGGAGAAAACGCCACCTTTGAACAGCAAATGTTATCCGGCGAGCTCAACGTTATCTTAACCCCGCAAGGCACACTGGCTGAAAAAATCCGTGCCGGCGGTGCAGGTATTCCGGCATTCTTTACCGCCACAGGTTACGGCACGCCGATTGCCGACGGTAAAGAAACCCGTGAAATCAAAGGGCGTCACTACGTATTAGAAGAATCGTTGACCGCTGACTTTGCTTTAATTCGCGCGTGGAAAGCGGACACTATGGGTAACTTAGTGTTTCGCAAAACCGCAGCAAACTTTAATCCGATGATGGCCACCGCAGGTAAAATTACCGTAGTTGAAGCCGAAGAAATTGTTGCACCTGGTGAACTCGATCCAGACCATATTCATACACCGGGTATTTATGTCGATCGCGTGATCAAAGCTAGCTTTGAAAAACGTATCGAGCAACGTACCGTCAAAGCTGCGAAATAAGGGAGACAACACCATGGCACTGACCAGAGAACAACTCGCCCAGCGCGTAGCAAAAGAATTACAAGATGGCTTTTATGTTAACCTAGGTATCGGTATCCCTACCCTAGTCGCTAACTATATCCCACACGGCATACAAGTAATGTTGCAATCTGAAAATGGTTTACTGGGTATGGGCGAATTTCCTACCGAAGACAACATCGATGCCGATCTTATCAACGCTGGCAAGCAAACGGTAACCGCGGTTGCAGGCGCGTCATTCTTTTCATCAGCAGAAAGCTTTGCCATGATCCGTGGCGGCCATGTCGACCTCACGGTACTGGGCGCATTTGAAGTGGATGTTAACGGCTCTATCGCCTCATGGATGATCCCAGGCAAACTGATTAAAGGTATGGGCGGCGCCATGGATTTAGTCGCGGGCGCCGACAATATTATTGTCACCATGATGCATGCGGACAAATACGGCAACTCGAAACTATTATCAACCTGCGAGTTACCATTAACGGGCTATGGCTGTATTAAACGGGTGATGACAGATTTAGCCTTTATCGAAATTAAAGATGGTGCGTTTCATTTACTTGAACGCGCGCCCGGTGTGACGGTTGATGAAATTGTTGCTAAAACAGCAGGTAAGTTAGTGGTACCAGACCACGTACCGGAAATGACCTTTTAATCTCTATTAAACAGTTAAGATCAACCAAGCCCGCCAATTTAACTTAATGATGCGGGCTTTTTTATACTTTTATCTAATATGACTACTGTAGCGACTCAGCCCCTTTTCTACTTTGAGATGTGAATATCAAAATGTAAATGCACAGGCTAAGCCATTTATGCTGAGTTCAAGGAAAAAATGCGCAGTTTTATGGTTTAAATGAGCATTTTTCAACGATGAAATAGGCTTAAATGGCGACGCTATGAGTCGTGATATTGTCGATTTAATCTTCTGCTGGGATCACCAACACATTACTGCGCATCCGGCTCAAAATAGATTCCGCTGTATTACCAATAATGCGCCCTAGTAATCCTTGCCGTTGCCGCGCACCAATCACAAAATATTGGCTTTTTAACCGACATGCCAGTTCAAACAGACACAGTTCAGGCTCACCTGAGATAATATGCATACAATCAGCGTCAACTCCTATGTCAGCAATTTTTTGCTGATGTTCTGCATACGCTTTTTTAACTAAAGCATTAATGTCGAGCAAATCCATGTCGCGAACAATTTGCGGAATTCGTAACACATAAGCCACATGCAACTGTGTTCCAGTCGCTTTAGCAAGCTGCAGGCCATTAGCAATAACGGCGTCATTAAGCCGTTGCTTTGTCGGATTTTCAGTACCTAAATCGATTGAAATTAGCGTGGTGTTACCGGTATTAAGTGGGTTGTTTGTAAGGAGTAATAGTGGGATTTTGGTATGGCGAATTAACTGCCAATCAGTGGGCAGATAATGATCAGAATGATGGACAGCTTTAACCATAAGATCAAAGCTATGGCGAGCAGAGTGATGACAAGCATGTTCAAAAAGATACTTACTCCATATCACATGTAACGGCACATCCTCGGCATCAAGCGAATCTAAGTGCTGCTGAAGTTGCGCTTCTTGTTGTTGCATTAACTGCTTTTGCACCACTCCAGCAAGTCGTGGTTGATCACTGTCTGTGCCACTTAAATAGGCGTAAGTATAAGCAAAAACTTCAGCCTGCTTGTTCATCTGCTTGGCTAATGATAATCCTATCGCGACTGCATCAATATGCGCTTGTTCCATTTGTGCGATAACAAACATTTTGTTCATATAAACCTCCTTATTTCAGATCTTTTCTATATTCACACCGTGACAAGCATATGTAAATATTAAGATTATACTTATCAAAAATTGCCTTGTATTCTGCGATTAGAAACTCAGTAAACGTGAGCTAGTAACTATCTTTAGCTTAGCTAATAGCGTAAGTTTGTGCTTAAGTATCGCAACTAAAATTGATCAACATCAACTTTATTGGGTTCACACAAATCAATAACATATTGCCTAACCTGAAGGAGGATAAATGGCAATAAACAGCTTTGTAATGTCACTTTTTCTCATTCTTGTTGTGGGCAGATTGTTAGGTGAGCTTAGTGACCGATTAGGATTTCCCAGCGTAGTGGGTGAAGTCACTGCGGGGATGTTAATTGGCCCGTCACTACTCAATTGGGTTGTACCTCATAGTACATTAGCCATCATCGCAGAACTGGGGGTGATTTTTTTATTATTTGATATTGGCTGTGAAACCTCTATCAAAAAGCTTGCCCATTCTGGTACTAAAGCCGTAAGTGTTGCATTGTTAGGCATTGCAATACCCTTACTCTTCACAGGATTAACCAGCCTGTATTGGCTTTCTCTACCTCCTTTTACAGCATTATTTTTTGGTTGCGCATTAACGGCCACCAGCATTGGTATTTCAATGCGAGTTTTAGCACTCAATAATCAAACTCAAAGTGCGGCTGGGCAAATTATTCTAGGGGCTGCGGTTATCGATGATATCGTTGGCGTGATACTACTGAGCGTGTTGTTTAATTTCGCCTCATCTGGAGAATTAGCCGTAAGCTCAACCTTAGTATTATTTATCATGATTGCCTGCTTTATCATTTTCAGCCCGCCACTGGTTAGAGTGATAATTTATTTAACCCGCTGGCTTCACCTTAAAACACGCATTCCCGGCTATGAAGTGTTTGTTGTCACGGCAATGATTTGCTTATTTGCCTGGTTAGCTCATTGGTTTGGTACCCCGGCTATTTTAGGTGGCTTTGCCGTCGGAATGGGCTTGTCACGACAATTTACCTCGCCATTTAATCAATACCTTAAAAACCCCTTTAGCTATACCCACAAACTGGAACAATCAGCAAAGCCGCTAGTACAGCTCTTTAGCCCCATTTTTTTCGTTTATGTCGGCATCAGCCTGGATCTAAGTCAACTTGATATGAGCTTCATGGGCTTACTATTACTCGCTTGGTTAACTTTTATCGCCGTAGCAAGTAAATTCATGGCCGGATTGTTGGCCAGCTCAAACTGGCACGAAAAAATGATTGTGGGTTCAGCAATGGTACCCAGAGGTGAAGTAGGATTAGTATTTGCAGAGATGGGACGCCAACTTGACGTCATTCAAGCCAAAGAGTTTGCCATATTAGTCATGGTTATCGCCCTAACGACCCTGATAGGGCCGCTTCTTTTAAAATATACCTCAAGTAAACAAGCCGAATAAATATAATCAGCTCAATGACCTATCATAGATGAGCAAACAACAATCGGCTTTTCATCATGGCTATTTTAATAAAAACTGTATCGCTTTGTCCAAATTAGGGTCGTCAGGATCAGACGTATTGGTCATCCACGCAATGTGACCACTTCGGTCAATAAACACTGTTGTTGGGGTACCGGTTATGCCATACAACTTAGCAACCTCATCACCTAAAACCAGCGTGGTCATTTTTATACCTCGATCGAGCAAACTCTGCCCTGGATTGGCGCCAGCATCTTCGCTAAAACTAATACCAATCATTTGCAAGTCAGTGTGTTGGTAGTTAAGTCGTAGTTTTTCTAAACCGGGTTGCAGCTTTTTACAATATGGACACCAGGTAGCCCAAAAATGCAAAATAACCGGTTTACCGGCGTAATCATGCAGAGTAAATGATTGGCCATCAGAGGTCATTAATTCAAAATTAGTAGCAACGGACTCATCCACTTTCGCAGCAGCATCGGCTGTGCTTTGGGATATAAAAGACAATAATAGCAATGCAGATATACTGACTACTGACCAAACAAATTTCATAACGCGCCCTATTTATGGATTATTTTTATGTATTAACCTATATAGACCGGAGAGTTGCCATTATGTATTCATATGCATTTCAGATAATCGTTTCGCGAGCACTTGTTGATCTTTCCAAGCCTGAAGACGGTATTACAACAAATAAGTCACTCGGATATTGAAGAGTAAATAAATCGGTACATTTCACGCACCAAAATAAGTTTACGCTTACGTAAAAATAATACTGAGTTTTTACTCGAAATTGGTTATGTTAGCTGAACTAACATAATCTGATTGGACCAGTAACAAGACGATACCTTGCTGCCGCGACCAAACTTAACGACCCCATAACCAAGGAATGACCTTATGCCAATTTACCAAGCTCCCCTGCGTGATTATCAATTCATTCTGTCTGAACTGCTTAATGTCTATCAACAAACTGACTTACGTGGTTTTGATGAATTAGATGCAGATTTAACTGATGCGATTTTACAAGGTGTCGCCGACTTTACTACCGACATCATGTTGCCACTCAATGCAAGCGGTGACTTGGAAGGTTGTAAATTGGTTGACGGTAAAGTCATCACCCCTTCTGGGTTTAAGCAAGCTTACAAGCAGTATGTCGAAGATGGCTGGGCCACACTAACCTGCGATCCTGAATTTGGCGGCCAAGGCCTGCCAGAAGTGATTGGTACCTTTGCCACCGAAATGAAAACCGCGACCAACATGGCTTTTGCTATGTATCCTGGGTTAACCCATGGCGCTTATTCTGCTATTCATGTTCATGGCAGCGATGCACTAAAACAAAAGTATTTAGCTAAACTAGTCAGTGGTGAATGGACTGGAACCATGAACTTAACTGAATCGCATGCTGGTACCGATTTAGCGTTATTGCGCACTAAAGCTATTCCTGCCGGAGATGAGCTGTTTGCCATTAGCGGCGAGAAAATCTTTATTTCATCTGGTGATCACGATCTTGCTGATAATATTATTCACTTAGTATTAGCGCGCCTACCCGATGCACCAGAAGGTGTTAAAGGCATTTCATTATTTGCGGTACCGAAATTTTTAGTCAATGCCGACGGCAGTTTAGGTGACGCCAATACGCTGAGTGCGACGGGTCTGGAACACAAAATGGGCATTCACGGTAACTCAACTTGTGTCATGCATTTTGATGGCGCAATTGGCGAATTAGTTGGTGCACCACATCAGGGCTTAAAAGCCATGTTCACCATGATGAACCAAGCACGTCTGGGTGTCGGTATTCAGGGTTTAGGCGTATCTGATATTGCTTACCAAAATGCACTTGTTTATGCCAAAGAGCGCATTCAAGGTCGTGCATTAAGTGGTGTTAAACAGCCTGAACAAGCCGCAGACTCATTATTAGTCCATGGTGACATAAGACGTATGCTGTTATCGCAAAAGTCTTTCAATGAAGGAACACGTGCGTTAATGGGCCAACAGGCATTATGGCTTGACCAAGTAGAACGTCATACTGACCCGGAAAAAGCCAAACAAGCAAATGCCCTGGCAGCTTTATTTACACCGATTGTTAAAGGTTTCGTTACCGACCAAGGCTTTAAAGCATGCGTAGATGCGCAGCAGGTTTATGGCGGTCATGGCTATATTAATGAATGGGGTATGGAGCAGTATGTGCGTGATATTCGTATCGCAATGATTTATGAAGGCACAAATGGCGTTCAGGCTTTGGATTTAGTAGGCCGTAAATTACTGAGCGACAAAGGTGTAGCATTGACGTTATGGTCAGGCATGGTAAAACAGCTTATTCAAGATAATTCCAGCAACGAAGCCATGAAGCCCTATCTTGCAGGGTTAATGGACGCTGCGGGCGATCTTGAAAAAGCCACTGGTTTTATTGTTCAATCGGCCAGTAAAAACCCAGACCTTATTGGCGCAGCATCAATGCCATATATGCAACTCTTTGGCATTACCGCTCTGGCTTGGATGTGGACCCGTGTGGCGGCAACATCATTGGCAGCATTAGAAGCTGGTACTGAAGAAAGTGAGTTTTATCAAGCTAAACTTAATACGGCAAAATTCTTCATGAGCTATTGGGGCAGCCAAACTCGCAGCTTACGCAAACAAATTGAAGCTAGCAGTGCTGATATTGTCAATTTCACAGCAGCTGACTTTTAATCTCAACATAAGCACCTAAAACATAAGCACCTAAAACACAAATAACAAAGCCGCTTCAATGTTAATTTAAGCGGCTTTGTTTATTCTGCAGCGGTCGCTAACGTAATTCTAATACGTCTTTAATGGCCAACTAATCCCACAAAAACTCGCGAAAATGCTTACGACAAACCGACTCGTAACTCTCGTTACCGCCAATCTCCACTTGTTCACCTTCGCGCATAGGATTACCTTCATGATCAAGGCGAACCACCATATTGGCTTTACGGCCACAATGACAAATAGTTTTTAATTCAACGAGCTTATCTGCCCAAGCGAGCAAGTAATGGCTACCTGAAAATAACTCACCCTGAAAATCATTACGTAATCCATAACATAATACGGGGATATCGAGATTATCGACAACATAAGTTATCTGCCTAACCTGCTCTTTACTTAAAAACTGACACTCATCAATCAGTACGCAGTGAATTTTTTGCTCGTCATTGGATGTCGAAATCAGCTCAATTAAATTGTCAGTACTACCAAACACCTGGGCATCGGTTTCAATCCCAATACGCGAAGACACTTTGCCAATACCATATCGATTATCTATTGATGCTGTCATCACTAAGGTATGCATACCGCGCTCACGATAATTATAAGAAGACTGCAGTAACGAAGTTGATTTACCGGCATTCATCGCCGAATAATAAAAGTACAGTTGCGCCAAAATGTAGCGTCCTAATGGTTAGACAGTCAGTACCGTCCATATTACCTTTTTTAACTTCGCAACAACAAACAAAAATGCCGTATTCGTTATGAATACGGCATTTTTTCAAAGCTTAATCAATCGGCTTATTACTCATAAGTATCAGGATGTAGCATTACTTTTTTGCCCAAAAGTACAATACTAGGATACTGATAAGAAACAACACACTACAACAAATCAATCCAGCCATTAACGAGCCAGTAAAACCAAGCACAATATAACCGACGAAACTAATCAACGCAGCGATAAGTGCATAAGGAAGCTGGGTCACCACATGATCGATATGATGGCAGCTCGCCCCCGTTGATGACAAAATAGTGGTATCGGAAATAGGTGAGCAATGGTCACCAAATACGGCACCAGAAAGCACAGCTGCTAGCATAGGTAGCATCATGGTGCTATCACTCCCCATCGCCATATCGGCCGCTATAGGCAACATAATACCAAAGGTTCCCCAACTCGTTCCCGTTGAAAATGCGGTTATCCCAGCCAATAGAAATAACATGGCAGGCAATAGCGCAAACGGAATATTATCAGTTGCTAAACTGGCCATAAACTTACCGGTTTCAAGCTGACCAATGACACTTGATATCGTCCAAGCGAACAATAAAATATAAATAGCGGGTAACATTGAACGAGCACCAACAGAGATGCCTTTGAGCAACATAGACAGCTCTACTTTCTGTTGAAATGCCAACAACACTGTCGCAATCAAACCGACGATAGAACCAAAAAACAATGATGAACTCACATCAGTATTTTCAAATGCACCTAGTACACTAAACATCTGCTCTTTAGCCGCTAATGCTTCTGCCCCACTAGAGACCATAAAATAAAGGGTCGCAAATACTAATATCGCAATCGGTAAAAATAAACCAATCACTTTACCGGTGTCAGCTTCAGGTAAATCAGTAACCGCTCCCGGTGGTTGGCCTTTTGATTCATCATACAACTCACCACGAAGTGCATTTAATTCATGCTGACGCATTGGTCCTATGTTTAAACTGAACGTCGCCACACACACTAGTAATAATAATGAGAACACGGCATAAAAGTTCATCGGGATCATCTGTATAAAGACACTTAAATGACCTGAGTCAGCAAAACCATGTGCAGTTAAAATGCCGCCAATAAGCGCAATAATATAGGCTCCCCAGCTTGATACCGGGGAAATAACGCAAATCGGTGCCGCGGTAGAATCTAAAATATAGGCAAGTTTTGCGCGTGAAATATGGTATCTGTCCGTGATA